>JAKEIB010000239.1 GCA_022614705.1 Planctomycetota bacterium
ACCCAAAGCAAGCTCACACGTATGTCCAATAACCCTTCGCTAATTCGCGGCATCTTCTTCCGTTGTTGTGTTGCAGATTTTTTCGGATGAGCCATACTTGTACTTCTTGGCCAGCAGTTGCTGCTGGAACTCGTCCAGGCCGGTGGTTTCGATTCGCAAATGGGCGCCCGGCGAGCAGTCGCCGTGGTGTTCGGAAAGGTGGATGATGCAGTCGTCCTTGGAGATCTGCATGTACAGCGGCAGGTCGGGCTCGAAGCGATGCTCCCAGTCGACCGCAAAGCCCAGGAAGTCGACGTAGAATTCTTTCGCCTTCGCCTCATCAAAGATCCGCAGAATCGGCGTGATTTTTCCCAGCGTCACCATCAGCGCACCTCTATCGCGTTAGCGACCGTGAGTGGTTATCGCGTCAATAGGGAAAACTCTACGCTTCCCGGCGCCGTGATGATGGTCGCCGCTTCGTTTTTCCTGCGGACTTTGAACGACTTGCGGCCGTTGTGGGATTTTCGACACCCGATTGCAATTGTTCCGCCACCCAAGCGTTTAGGCTCTTACCTGCAATGCTCGCCGCCAGACTTGCACGGCGATGAAGTTCAGGAGAGACACGAGTGACGAATTGACCGGAGAACGGTTTATTGGGTTCTTCTCCACGCTCGGCGCAGAATGCCAAGTAATCGTCGACTGATTCGCGGAACGCCTTTTTTAGCTCCGCGACGCTCTTACCCTGAAACGTGATTACATCGCGGGTGTTAGTTACCTCGCCATGGAAAATCGACGCGTCATCGTCGTACTCGACTTTGCCGATGTAACCTATGTATTCCATCATGGCGTCACTCCAGCCTCGGTTAAAAACCTGCGAACGGATTTGACGGCGCCTTTGTCCGTTTCCTTCTTTGGATGCGGGCGATGAAACACCGCGCGAACTCGATTGAGAGCGACTCGAACCCGCGATCCGGCTCCCTCGGAAATCTCCGCACCGGCTGCCTTTAACATCGCTTCAATGTCGCGCCAAGAAATGTTGGACCGGACCGGATCCTCAAAAACAGCCTCCAGCGTGCGGCGGTGCTTCTGGTTCATCGGCTGTGCTATAGTATCATCTAATGATATCATCGTCAAGTCGACGCGTACAAGCGAGATTTGATGCTGCATTCTGGCAGTTAGACCTAAAGAACTCCATCCGGAAGTGGCCAATAATTCTTGTCGAAATTGGCCGCGCGTTGTGTTAGGATCATCGCACCAACGCTCTCGCTCTTTGATAACCTGAACTACTTATGCGCCCAGTCGTCGCCGCGCGCAGGCGTGCGCGCGGAAACGAAAGTAAACTCGGGCGGTTTTGCGCGGTGTGTGTCGCCGCGCGGCCTTGAAACCGCGTGTAATTCAGTAATCACGTCGTGCAAAACGAATGAGTTTCGCACGAAGCGTGTGGGACCCCCGGCTGCGGAGCGATATCCGTGACGAGCGCAACGCTCGTCGTAGCCGGCGCTTCCGAAATCGATCGGCGCATTATCGCGCAACATGCCAGTGCAAAACTCAAAAATCGCCGAGCGCCAGACTATTTTGCACCGCACGCGCAAAAGTGCGTGGCAATTCGGTAGGGTGGCAATTATTGTAGTCATCTCGCTCCGTTCGGCTGAGCTCACGGCCGAAGCCGCGAGATGAAATTCCTCACGCGGAGCGTGAGGTCTACATTACGCAGCGAAACCGCCGTCGATGAGGTAGCTGGCGCCGGTGATGTTGCGACCCGTGTCGGCGGCCAGGAAGGCGACCAGGGCGGCGACGTCGTCGGGCGTGCCGTAGCGGCCAAGCGCTGTTGCTTGGCGTTGGTAGTCGGCGCCTTCGCCGCTGGCCGGGTTCATGTCGGAATCGATTGGGCCCGGCTCGATGTTGTTGACCGTGATGCCGCGCCGGCCGAGGTCGCGCGCAAGACCTTTGGTGAAGCCGACGATGGCGGCCTTGGTCATGGCGTAGAGCGTGATGCCAGGTCCAGGGACGCGCTCGGCGACGCAACTGCCGATGTTGATGATTCGGCCGCCTTCGCCCATGTGCTTGGCGACCGCCTGGCAGGCGACGATGGGAGCACGCACGTTGATGGCCCACAGGCGATCCACGTCTTCGAGCGTCGTATCGTCGAACTTGGCCGGAACGTAGATGCCGGCGTTATTGACGAGGATGTCGAGCCGGCCATACTCGGACACCATTTGTTCGACGGCGGCGGTTACCGCGGCCGGATCCGCGCTATCGGCGTTGATGGCCAGGCCGCGTCGACCCAACGCTTGGACTTCGGCGACAACGGCGTCGGCCTTGTCGGGCGACGCCGAATAGGTGATCGCGACGTCCGCCCCGCCGCGGGCCAGGTGCTTGGCGATGGCCGCGCCGATCCCGCGGCTGCCGCCGGTGACAAGGGCTGTTTTGCCGGTGAGGGGCAACATAGGGTGCTCCGAACGAAGTAGAACCAATGATGGGCCGACTGCCAAGCGTCGGTCGGATCGTCGGCACTATGTCAGGAAGTACTTGCTACCGTGTTTCTTGCGGCTTGGCCACACCGATTGGGGACAATCACTACTACCCTTTTTACGCAGTCACGCCATTCGGCGTCCGTTTCCCACGCGGGAAACGGAGATTTTTGCCAAAATGGAGGAAATCTAGTTGCATTTTCCGGTGACGGGCGTATAAAGACTGGCGCGAGCGCAGGGGCTCCGAGGCTGCTCGTATCTTCTCGCTCGCCAACTTTCTGGGCAGGGCCGCCCATCTTTCGCCGCGACAGGCGTTGGTTCGATAGGCACCATCGTTAGTCTGCTTGTTTTCTTAAAGCTACGGATACAGAGACGGGCGATTTCACGCTGTCAAACCGGCGTCATTCGGCGCACGGTTTGTTCGCAACGCTCTATCCTTTGAATGAGGAGGCATCGCTAATGAGCAATAAAGATTTCAAAAGTATTCCGCGGCGCAAGACCGCGTGGGTCTTGGTGGGTCTCGTGACCCTTATGCTGCTTGCGGGCAGCCAAACGGCGCTGGCGGTGCACGTACCTGCGGCGCTCGACGTTCCCACCCTGTGGACTCCGATGCCCAACGATGGGTACTTGGAGTTTATCAATCCGGTTGAGCATCCCTTGTTGGTTGGCGTGCCGGTATTCTCCACGCCGCCAGGCGTGATCATGACGGAGGAGTACACCGGCTACACCCTCGCATCGGGCGTGGATATTATCGAAGTCGGCGACAGCGACGTAGTTGCCGGCGACCGCGCCGATTTCGATTGGGTGCAGGAGAATCGGGGTTGCGAGACCGGAGGTCCGTGTTTCAATCCGCTACCGGTGAATCATCCCGGGATGGTGGGCGCCATGGGTTGGACGGTGGGCTCGCCCGAAACCTCGCCGCACGTTGATCCGGGAACGGGTGGGGCTCATGGGCATTCGGTCGAGGAAGTGCCGGCCGGTCCGCTGCCGTTCTTACCCAACGAAACGTACACCCCGCGTTTCTTTAGGGGCGTCGACGTGTTCTCGATCATCAGCGAAGGGCAGGATTCGACGCTCGAGTTGTCGTCTCCGGGCGGCCGTGATGCGGCGCTGGATTACGTGGTCGATTTCGGCAACACGATCACGGGCTTTTCTACCCCTGGCGTACCCGTCGTCGTCTTCGCGCCAGGCTGGACGGCGGCGACGACGATCGACGACTTCGTGGCCCGTTGGGTACCATCGGTTCCCGGTCTGTACAACGTCGTGGCGATCGAGCCGGCGTTCGACCCGCATGACCAGGTCACGGAAATCGACGCGGTCAAGGCCTGGGGCGTGCCGGAACCGTCGTCGATCTGCCTGGCCCTGGCGGGATTCTTGGGCGCAAGCCTGCTATCCCGCCGACGATGTAATTAGCTGAACGACGAACGAGAATGGACGAGGGCGCCGGTCTGCTCGCGGACCGGCGCCCGTTTTTTTGCCGCGGCTACTCCGTGGTTTTGTCGGCGCGGCGCTGGTAACTGATTTCCATGACCTTCCACTCTTGGCCGTCCGCGCCCTTGCGGTGCATCTCCATGACGCGAGTGCCGTCGTCGTTGTAACGGGAGATCATTTTCGCGTTGTACTTTTTGCCCGTCATGGGATCGCGCGTTTCGGCGATGCCCGTCATGGTCTTGGTTTTTTCGTCGTAGTCGCTCTTAGTGATCATGAGGTGCGGCGTCATGGTGTCGACCCAAGTGCCGATGTATTTCTTCTCTGCCGGGTCGTAGCCGAACGTGCCCATGCCGACGAACGGCGTGCCAATGACTTCGCCTTCGAATCGCGTGATGAGCCACAAGCCGCCTTCGAGCAACCTGTTTTTTTCAACCCCTTTGCTCTCCATCGGCTCGGCGTCCGGCATCGGCCAGATTTTCACCTGGGCGTCCCAGGTGCCGACGTCTTTCTTGAGAATCTTGTGCTGGGCGGTGGGTTCGATCTTCCACTCGTCTTGCTGTTCCTGCGCGGCCAGCTGGCCGGCCAGGATTAGCGATGCGCCCCAAGCGGCCAGTGAATACTTGAGCGTCGAGATTTGCGAAGTTGTCATGGCTGGGCTCCTGAAACGTGGTCGTGGAAACCGATTGATTATTCGTCCGCTATTGGCCGACTGCAAGCAGTCCGCATGCGCTGCATGCAAGCGCGCCACCGCTTGAGGTTGACCAATCAAGCGGATCGACGTACTCTCCGCCACACGCAAATTCATACTCTGCCAAGGATTAAATCCATGAGTTCCGTCAAAACGCCCGCCGCGCCAACCGCCGTTCCGATGCTCGACGTGACTCGTGAGAACAAACGCTTGCAGGGGCAAATCGACGCGGCGATGGCCGAAGTGACGAAGTCGGGGGCATTCGTTCACGGGCCGGCGTGCGCGAAGTTCGAAGAGGCGATGGCAAAATACTGCGGCACGGAGCACGCGGTGGGCTGTGCGTCGGGCAGCGACGCACTGTTGTTGTCGCTGTTGGCGTTGGGCGTCGGGCCCGGCGATGAAGTGATCGTGCCGAGCTTCACGTTCTTTGCCACGGCCAGCGCCGTGTGGCGGATCGGCGCGAAGCCCGTGTTTGCCGATATTCGGCCGGACACGTTCAACCTCGATCCGGCCGACGTGATGTACAAGCTCACGACGGCCACGAAGGCGATCATCCCGGTGCACCTGTTCGGCCAATGCGCGCAGATGGACGAAATCGGCCAGATCGTTACGGCCGCGCGCGGCATTCCGATCATCGAAGACGCCTGCCAGGCGATTGGCGCCGAGTATCAGGGTCGGCGGGCCGGGTCGATGGGCACGACCGGCGCGTTCAGCTTCTATCCGACAAAGAATCTTGGCGGCTTCGGCGACGGCGGACTCATTACGACGGGCGACGGCGATCTGGCCGGGAAGCTGCGGGTGTTGCGCGATCATGGTCAGCAGCCGCGGTACTATCATCACTTCGTGGGACTCAATAGCCGGCTCGACACGATACAGGCAGCCGTGCTCAACGTGAAGTTGCCCAAGCTCGCTGATTGGGCGGCGTCCCGCGCGCGGCACGCGGAGCGCTACGAAACCGAGTTCGCCCAGCGCGGACTCAGCGAGGTGGTCGTGGCGCCGCCGGTGGCGGACGGCTGCCACCACGTGTGGAATCAGTACACCGTGCGCATCATGGAAGGACGCCGCGACGCGTTGCAGAAATATCTGGCCGACCGCAAGATCGGCTCGGCGATTTACTACCCGGTGCCGCTGCACCTGCAAAAATGCTTCGCGGCGCTGGGTTGCGAACAAGGTAGCCTGCCGGTTACCGAGCAGGCGTGCGGCGAAGTACTCTCACTGCCGGTGTACCCGGAAATGACCGCCGCGGAGCAAGAAGTGGTCGTCGATGCGATCGCGGATTTCTGCCACGGACGCGGGCGGGCAG
This sequence comes from Planctomycetota bacterium, assembly GCA_022614705.1. GTDB lineage: Bacteria > Planctomycetota > Planctomycetia > Pirellulales > Lacipirellulaceae > JABDGM01. The sequence goes on from JAKEIB010000239.1 coordinate 5,873, forward strand.
CGGCGTGAGACGAATGTAGTAGGCACCGGGCACCCGCCGCGGCGGGTCGGTGTGCCGTAACTGACGCGAGCGGACGGCACGCGGAGCGTGCCTGCTACACTACTCATCTTTCGGCTTCTTCACCTCGTACGTGCGGCGCGGTGGCGAGAGCGTCACCAACAGGCCCAGGATCGTCATGAACAGGACGATGAACCAGGACAGGCTGGGCGCCGGGGGGCCGCTGCTTTGCGCGAGCGGCAAGATCGCGACGAGCATGGAGTCGATGAGTTGCATGTGCACCAAAATGTGGCTGGCCTCTGTGAGGCCGGTTGGTGGTGTCAGCCGGGGTCACAGACCCCAGCTACAGTTCTGAAACCAGTTCTTGGTTACGCTTCCCATTCTAGATTGGCCGGCAGCTCCTGCCAATCGGCGGGACCGAAGGGCACGCTGAGCAGCGAGCCGCCGAGCCACTGGTCGAGCGGCCGGGCCACGCGGCGGAACAGGCCGGTGGGCATGGCCACCGTGTCCCAACTGTCCGAGAGCGGGCGGGCGTGCGGCACGTAGTCGGCGAGGCGCACGCCGAGAAAGCCGTAGTGGCCGCCGCGAAACTCGAAAATCTCTTCGCGCGGCAATGGCGAGCGTTGGCCAACGAGGTGGTAGGCGAACACCAGCAGCGGGCAGAAGCCGTCGCCGAAATGGCGCTGCCACGCAGCCAGGCTACGGAGGTCGTCGCGCGTCGACCAGTTTTTCCAATATTGATGGTGCTCGTCGCCCGAAGGAAAGCGGCGACCTTTCACGTCGACAAGCCACGACGACTGGCCGGCCGGCGAGACGATGAAGTCGAGGCTCTTCAGGGAGCCATCCGCCACGAGGCTGCGCCGCGCTTCGTCGACGGCGATGTACGGCAGCCGCCTTGAGCGAAGGTAGGCTTCGAACGCGGCCTCGTAGTGGTTGTCGCGGTTGGCCATGACGGGGCTTTCGGCTGTCAGCTATCGGCTATCGGCCAGAAGCTCGGGCTAAAGATTCTGGCTGAGAGCCGACAGCCGTAGCCCATTTGTACACTAATCTGTTCACTTGGCCAAGACACGTTGAACTTCGGCCAGAACGGCGTCGCGTGGAACCGTGACGCTTTCGGTAGTGGTCAGGTTTTTGATTTGGCACTCGCCGGCTGCGAATTCGCGTTCGCCGGCGATCACAGCGACGCGGAAGCCTTTGCGGTCGGCGTATTGGAGTTGTTTGCCGAGTTTAGTCGGCTCGGGGTAGACCTCCACGGCGAGGCCGGCGGAGCGTAGCTCCGCCGCTAAATGGAGGTAATCGCCGAGGCGTGAGGCGTCGAAGTAGGGGATGAAGACTTGGGCGGGTGTTCGGGTCTTCTCGATCATGCCGAGCTCTTCCATCGCGGCCAGCAAGCGATCGAGTCCGAGCGACGCGCCGATACCAGGCAACTGCTGATTCGTGTAAAGTTCGGCCAAATTATCGTAACGGCCGCCGCTGCACACGCTGCCGATCGTCGGCAAGTCGTCGAGCGTGGTTTCAAGCACGGTGCCGGTATAGTAGTCGAGGCCGCGGGCGATCGAGACGTCGAGCCGCACGCGCTCGGCCGGAACGCCTGCCGTCGATACGGCCGACAGCAATTCCGAGAGTCGATCGACGCCCTCCTTGCCGCGCTCGCTGCCGCTAACGAGCGGGCGCAATTGCGCAAGTACGGCGTCGTTCGGCCCCGACAGTTGCACCATCTCTACAATGCACGCCGCATCCTTGGCCGACGCGCCGGCCGTTTGCTGGATTTCCTCGACGACGCGCTCGGGGCCGATCTTCGCGAGCTTGTCGAGCGCGCGCAACACGTCGGTCGCATGGGACTGGAGTCCGATGGATTCGAGCAGCCCGCTGAGGACGAGCCGGTTGTTGACGCGGATCGTAAATCGCTCGAAGCCGATTGCCCGGAGCAGATCGTGGACGACGAGCACAACCTCGGCATCGGCGGCGACGTTCTTTGCGCCGATCGTGTCGAAGTCGCACTGCATGAATTCGCGGTAACGGCCGCGCTGCGTGTTTTCGCCGCGCCACACGCATGCAATATGGTAGCGCTTGAATGGCGTGCCCAGCGTGCCGATGTGCTGCGCGGCGAAGCGGGCCAACGGCACGGTGAGGTCGAAGCGCATGCCGACATCGCGCCCGCCGTGATCTTGGAATCGGTAGAGCTGCTTATCGGTTTCCGCGCCGCCCTTGCCTAGAAGCACGTCGAGGTATTCGAGCGCGGGCGTGTCGATTGGGCTGAAGCCGTACGAGCGAAACACGCGCCGCGCGATGTCCATAATCCGCTCGCGCGGGATCATGGCCTCCGGCAGGAAGTCGCGGAAACCCTTTAGCGTGCGGGGTTTGATTCGCTCGTCGTTTCTTTCGTTGCCGTCTGCTTCATCATCCATAGCAATGCCTAGACAATAATTGGAAGCAACGGCGGCTTCGGGCTGCGGATGCTGCGGCCTTTTTCCTGGATAATCGCTTCCGTAAACTCCGCTACCTGCTCGGGGCGCTCCAAATAAAAGTCGTATGTCCAATCGTCTTCGTACTCGCAATCTTTGGTGGAGTAGTCGCGACAAATCTGCGGGCGCGTGTCGTAAATGCCGCAGCGGTTGTCGTCCTGCAAGTGCCGGCAAGTCGTATGTACGAGCAGGTACCAATCTTCGCTTTCCTTGAACACGGTGGCTCGATCGTGTAACAAGAACCAACGGATGAACTCAAAGTCCGCGAGTTCCTCGGGCGTTTCGATCGGTAGCGCGAAGTAGCGGCAGCACTTGGCCGTGCAGTAGTCGCAGAGGACTGCGTCCTTGGGGACTTGCTTGCGGCGGAGCTTCGGCGTGGAATAGGCAGTGGCCATAGTAAACAGCTCCCTAATTATGTGGGTCTGGCCGTTCAACTTAACATGACGCGAATGAAAAGCCCAGAGGCGCGGGTTTTTGAACAGGAGGAAACGGAGGGAACAGAGTAACGCAATCGACGCTTTTTCTGCGTTGATACCGCGAAGTCATGGATGTCGTTTTTATTCTGGCGCGTTAAGTTGCAAGTTCGATTGCTTAAAATGCTCCAATCAGATCTCTGTTTTCTCTGTTACCTCCTGTTCAAATTCCGGATCGTGGAGAGAGTTAGGAAATGACCCGTCAAAAAGTGAGTGCTCGGCTTGTTTGCAGTTTTCCGCCGCTTGCGGCAGCTGATTCGCGCGTGCTCATCTTGGGGACAATGCCTAGCATTGCGTCGCTGGAGAAGCAGCAGTATTACGGGCATCCGCAGAACGCATTCTGGCCGATTATGGGGCGACTATTCGGGGCCGAGCGCGAGTTGCCCTACGATGAGCGTCGGCAAATCCTCATCGACCGAGGAGTCGCCGTGTGGGACGTGTTTCGGGAGTGCTACCGCGAGGGAAGTCTCGACACGTCGATTCGCGTGGAGTCGGAGTCGCCCAACGACATCGCGAAGTTCCTGCGGCAACATCCACAGGTAAATGCGATCTTCTTCAACGGCACAAAGGCAGAGACAGCATTCCGCCGGCACGCGCAGCCCGAGGTAGCAAAGCTGGAACGAGAATTCCGCTACACGCGGCTGCCGTCCACGAGCCCGGCGCACGCGGGACGCACCTTCGCGCAGAAGCTCGCAGCGTGGCAAGCCGTCTCACGTGCGCTTCAGGAATGATTCACCACGGAGGACACGGAGGTTACAGAGGAAGAGAGACAAGGAGACAGGGAGACTTGGAGCGCCTAACAAATTGAACCACCAAGAACGCCAAGTCGCATAGAAAGTCGGCAAAGCTGAAGTCGCATCTTATCAAACTTGGCGTCCTTGGCGGTTTAATTCATTGTGTTCGACGCTCGTAATACATCGTGTCTCCTTGTCCCCCCCCTGCTGCCTGTCTGGTTTTCTCCGTGACCTCCGTGTCCTCTGTGGTTAATCCTTTCCCATTCAGCCGAAGAGCTCGAGCGTCTTGCGGAGCATGCGGAGGACGCTTTCCTCGTCCGTGTGCTCGCGCACTTCGTCGGGGGTGAACCAGGCCACGTCGTGCGATTCGTCGCTGACGCACACGTCTTGACCAGAATGGGCGATGAGCAGGAAGCGGACGTCGTGGTGCTCATGCGCGTCTTCGATGAGGTGGCCGTGGGAGTCGCGGCGCTCGGGGATTTGGTGCACGTCGATGTCGAGTGGGATCAGCGCGCCGTCGATGGGCACGAAGGTGAATGCGGCCATGCCAGATTCTTCACGCGCTTCGCGCAGAGCCACTTCGTCCACTTGCCATTGGCCGTCGGCATGGCCACCCAATTGGAGCCAGCGGTCAAGCTTGCGATGGTGAGTGAGCAGGCATCGTTGCCGATCGGGTGAGATGATCCAGGCGGCGCCGGTGATGTGCCCCGGCCGGCACGTGCGATCGAAGCAATCCGCGTGCGTTTCGACCAGCGCGCAGATTCGGTTGACGACCGACGCCTCGCCGGGAAAGACCTGGCGGTAACGGGCCAGCATGTGGAGCAGGTGCCGGCGGTGCATGGGAAGTTAGTGGATAGTAGATAGTTGTTAGTTGATAGTTGTTAGTTGATGTCAGCATTATTACCGAAACAACTATCAACTAACAACTAACAGAGCATTCTACGGCAGCACGGCCTTGCGGACCGAAGCTGGGCGGCGCGAGTAGGAATAGGGCGCAAGAAAGCCCGGCGGGGGATTCAGCAGGGAATCCTGCAGGAACTCGACATCCAGCTCTCCGCTCGAATTGTTGACGTTGCCGCCGACGATTACCTGCCCGCGCACAAGTGGGTTGTTCTGGTACGTGAGGTCGTTTCTGACGACCACCAAGCCGCGGATTTCGCAGGGGTAGATATCGTTTGCGGAACTGTCCGTCGAGCTAGCCGACGAGTTGTTGAAGTCGTAAGGGGCGCCGCCCGGGTTGAAGTTGACCTGATTTTCTGCTTCGCTGAGGATGCGATTGGTGGCGCGGAGGGAGAAATTTGCATCGCTGGCGTTCGACGCGTCGACCATAAGCGCCGGATAACCATTCACGGCGGGCGACCAATTGATTGGGCCGTTGTTGATGCACGAATTGGCGCCCGGATTTACGACCAGCAGCGTGCCGAGAATCCGCGAGCGTTCGATGATTAGCCGCTGGCCGTTGCAATCGATCCAGTAAATGCCCTGCGCGTTTGTCGGAGCGCCGGCGTAGATGGTATTTACACTGGGGCTGAGCACCTGGCGGTAGATCAACCGGCCGCTGAGGACTTCACGGATGTCGAGGTCGTCGAGGTAGAAGGTGCCTGCATTGAGAGCGTCAGCACCGGCGAACTGGACGAAGGCATATTCGAGGTTCCCGCTCCAACTTGGCGCGGTGAGCGTCGCGGCGACCTTCGTCCAGCCGATATTCAAAACGCCGACAACGACCAGCGTGGACGGCCCGGTTACGGACTGCACGGTGCTGGCGGTGCCTTTCGTGACTAAGGTGACGCTGAAGTTCTTCGCAACGCCGCCGTTGACGTAGACCCACGCTTCGACCGTGTATTGCCCGCCCGGCTTCACGAAATCGTCGATCCGCTGCGCTGCACCGGAATACCAGTAATCGCGGTTTTGCACCATGAGACTGAAGGATCCGGAACGTTGAAAGCTACCGGTTTGGTTAATATCCGCGGAGCCGAGTGTCGTCCACGGCGGCGAACCGGTCCAGTCGGTCGTTCCGTTGGCCATGTTTACGTTGCGGCCCAAGTTTGGAGTCGAGGTGGGCAAGTTATTGACGTTGAGCGGTGTACCATTGGTTCGATAGTAATTGAATACTGCGGTCCAATCGGGCATTGTCGGCCGTTTGGTTGAATTGATTTGCGTGGTGGCGCCGTTATAGGTCGAACCGGTGACCGTCACGGCCTCGACCGTCCCGTACACTTGGGAGGCTGTAGCATCAATGTCGTTTGCGCTGATGAGGCCGTTTGTTCGGAGCGTGTCGGCGCTTAAGTTGATGGCGCCGCCGGTGGCAATCGCGGAACGCAAGCAACTAAATGGGTCCTTTCGCGGATCCACGGTCACTTCGACGCGCTGCTCGGCCTTTCCGCTGTAGCCGACACCCAGCACCAGCACCGGATCGTCTGGGCTGTTGGCCAGGTTGGAGTCGACCGGGTCCGTCACATTGAGGCTGCACGTGCCGGCGTTCGTGCCGCGTTGGGTGAACCAGTCGCCATTGGCGTAGGTGGTGCGCCAGTTGGCGTCCTGCTTCATGGTCAGCAGGGCCAGCTCAACGGCGGCGTTGGCATTAAGCTGCGCCTGGCGAATATCGGAGGCGGCGACCAGCATTCGGTTCTGGATTCGCTGCCCCAGAAGCGCGGAGAGCCCCAACAGCGCCACGATCAGCGACGTTCCCAGCACGGCGATGTAGACGCCGCCGGCGCGGCGCGGTTTATTGTTGCGAGCGGTCATGTTTCTACGGTAACCGTAAACGACAATCTACGAATGGCCACAAAAAGGCGCGAAACGACACGAAAAGCGAGTGTAGTTCCTTGATTAATAAACCGTTGATGCGTTGCTGCTCTTTTTGTGAATTTTCGTGCCTTTTCGTGGCTATTGGATCGCTGCCTTAACAGTTTTAGTTATCTACTCTTGATCCGTATTCGTTCGGATCGCGATCTGCTCCGCCAGAACCTCGTTGTCATATTCGATGACAACCTGAATGCGCTTTGCGCCCTGGTCGCTGGCCGAAACCAGCGTCGGGTTGCTCGGTGCGACGCGATAAACGCGAACTCGGTGACGCCAGAGGGCGCGATCGGGCATCGTCGTGCCCTCGCGGTATTGGGGAGGCGATTGGTTCCATCCTTCGTAGTCGTCGACGTCGTCGAACCCGGAACGAGGCGAGGCGGCCTCACCTGACTCGCGCCCGTAGGTCGGCGATTGAGCGGGATCTTCGTAGGCGGCCTGCATGATCTCGGCCATCAGTTCGTCGGCCAGGCCGAGCGCGACGGCCCGATTGCCGATCGACTCACTCGACCGCGTGGCCGCGCCCAGCGAGTTGAGCGCCGCGACGGCCATCATGCCGACGATCATCGTCGAAGCGACGACTTCGATCAGCGATAGCGCGTGGCGGTCATGTTGCCGAATCTCCAACCTTGGGTAGCCCCGAAGGGGCGCAATCCGATAGCCCAGGGCGCAGCCCTGGGTAAAGTGCGCGGTGGAACAAGGTAAGCCCTGAAAGGGCGGCATACGGTGTCGCGCGTGGGAATATTCCGCCCTTACAGGGCTTCCATTGGTCCCCAATCCGTACCCAGGGCTGCGCCCTGGGCTATCGTATGTTGGTCTTTCAGACCATTTACCACTGGGCATTGCTGCATCCTTTAGTTGGCTACCCTCACATCGACGTAATCGAACTCCGCCTGGCTGGTGTCGGCGTATAGAGTCAGATACCGGTCGCTCGCGGAGGCGGGAGCGTACGTCGGATATGAGTACGTGCCCTGGACTTCGTCGTTGATCGATAGATTTACGACGTTGTTTTGCGGCAGGATGGTCAGTCGAAATCGCACGAACTCGCTTGGGAGATTTGCGCGCGAGACAAGCAGCTTGGTAGCGGCATCGGACGTCCTTCCGTAGAGCGACAGCGTTTGCGATCCATCGGATTGGCGCTGCACGTAGACCATGAGCGGCGCGTACTGGCCGCCCTGGCGGTCGGTGTTGATGCGAACGACGGCTCCGTTGCCGCCTACCGTCGTGTTGCGACATCGGACTTCGACGATGGTGGTTGTCGTGAAGTCGCTGAGCGGACGGGACTCTAGCGCGCCGTTGGCGTACCAAACACCGCCTATCAGCGACGATGTGTCAAACGTTCCATTGCCGGCCAAGGCCCAATCGGCGACGCTGTCGCCGTTCGAGTTGGCGGTCGTGGGATCATCGGTGAAGTCGGCGCGCCAATGTGCCGACAGCAGCTCGGGCAAATTCCCAAGCGGAATCCGGGCGTCGATACGGGCGTGGGCTTGTGTGCTGGCTTGCAACAACAATCCGACTTGCGAGACGTAGTTTCGCGTGACGTTGTAGGTCGAGCCGGGCGTCGTGTACGTTCCATACAGGCGGTAGAACACTTGCCGGGAGGGCATGTTGGTCCACGAGGCGCCGCCGTCGTTCGATTCAAGTACCCCGCTTGCGGCGCCGTCGTTGTAAAGAAACTTGGCGGCGTCGCCGATCCCGTAGCCCGCCCAAACGATCGCACAGCGCCGGTGAAGGCCAAGGCCGCGCACCGGGCTCGTGAACGTAGCCGTGTTCCAGCCGCTGTTCAACGATGATTCGGCTACGCTCTGTTGCCCCAGCGCGTTGCTTGTCGGACCGTTGTTCGGGTCGCCCGTCGCGCGAAGTTGCACGAGCAACGTGCCGTCGTCCAAACTGTTCTCGTCGCAGTAGAACTGCACTTTCGTGGCATTCCACGAGACGGCATTCGCTGGAATCGCGGCGGTAAACGCCGCCGGATTGATCTGCTGGGCGGTAAACTGGCTTGTGTTGATGTCGCGTTGCAAGCCGCTTGGAGAGGTCGCGTTACTTAGCAAGACCGCCTCCGCGGAATCGGTCGTGGTCGTGAACGTGGTCGTCGTTGATGTCTGCAGCAAAGAGACGTCGAACGCTTCGATCGAATCGAGAATCGCTACGGCGGCCGCCGAGTTGATTTTCTTGTTAAGCGGGTCGCCGGCCGTGCCGGACCATTCATAGCGGATTTTTTCGGCCGTGCCGTCGCCATTGCGGTCGGCAACGACGAACTCGAGAATCTGCGATGATTGCTGGAGAATAATCGTCGCGTAACGCAGCTCCTCGGCAATTTGATTGACGGCATCCGCGCTCTTGGTTCTCAGAACGGCGGCGGATGGCGTGTAGGCCACCTGAGAGCCGATCATCATGACCGAACCGAGGCCGGCCAGCAGCACCGCGCCGGCGACCATCGCCACGGTCAGCTCCATGAGCGAGTGGCCTGGGCGGTGGCGGATTGCGCGGCTGGGTTGGTGCATCGTCGCGACTCGGTTCAGGGTGTAGGTTAGGCTTTCCAGCCTGACTCGCTCGCGGTTTTTGTCAGGCTAAAAGCCTAACCTACTTATTTGCCGTTCACGGCGCACCGCCGCGCGCGTGACTGCTTGTAATGGTGACGTCGCCCGTGATGCCGTTCAACGTCGCAGTGCAGCGGTGTCCTTGGCAGGTGAGCACAACGGTTCCGCCGCTGGACGGCGTTCCGTAGCCGTCGAAGGATATCGTTTGAGTGCCGCTAAAATCGGCGGTGACGCTACCAATCTCGTAGGGGGCGTCCGCGAGGTCGACCTCATAAATGACGTTCGCGTCGTCGAGGCCGTCGACGGCGGCGCTGAGCGTATATCTCGGACCGGAAAACGTCAGCGATTGTGCGGCGCTCTTGAGGCGCGCGGTGGACCGCGCCAGGTCCAGGTCGGCTTTCACACGACGTGCGGCCGATTCTACGCGGTGGTACAGCAGCGTTTCGAAGAATGCCGGCGCCGCAACCGCCGCCATGATGCTCATCACCATTACGACAATGACCAGCTCGACAATCGTAACCCCGCGGCGGCAGCGGTTCGCCGCCCGGGCGCGCAACGATCGGGTGTCGAAAACGGATTCGCGTCGTATCGGGCACATGGCGCGTGATCGAGAATTGAATTCCGTGGAGATTCGCCAAGTGGGGCGCATAACAATGAAACATAGCTTGCCGCGGTCGCCATTAGGGGTCCGGTAATCATCCTCGTTTGGCTGGCAACATGGAGGCGGGATGCGCCGACGAGACCAATTGGTCGGGCCGCGTCCAGCACGGGCGCGGCGAGAATCGGCGTTCAGATTGTTGCGCCATTGCTCATCGTATGGACCGCGAGGATGGGAACGTCGCTACGCAGCGATCATTCCAACCTTATTACCCCCCCGGTTGTGCTCAATTTTTCCGGCGCCCAGCGCGCATTCCAAATTGCATCCTACGTTTCTGATAGCAACGGCCCAGAACAGGCAATAGCCGAGGGCCGGCTGCGGAAACCGTGGGGTTCGACGTGCTTGAACGACGTCGATACCACAGCGTCTAGGGTCCAATTCAAGTTGCAAGTTGGGAGACAGTCAGATGCGAAAGCACAACGGTTTTACACTGGTTGAGTTGGTGGTGGTGGTCATGATTCTTGGAATCCTGGCCGCGGTTGCCGCGCCGAAGCTGCTGGGCACTTCGAGTGCCGCGGCGGACAACGGCATCAAGCAAACGCTGGCGATCGTGCGCGACGCTGTTGAGCGTTACGCAGCCGAAAACGGCGGCGCGCTGCCCGGCGATTTGGAAACGGAAGCCGACCTGAAGGCCGACTTGGTCCCGTATTTGCGCGGCACGTTTCCGACGTGCCCCGTCGCCGGCCAGACCAACAAGATCAAGATCACGACGACTGCCGGCGCCATTGCGGGCGAGGCGGGTAATGCCCAGACCGAGTCGTGGCATTATAACTCGGCGGACGGTCAGTTCATCGTCAATTCGAGCGAACTGACGAACAACGACAACGACGCTCCGACCCTTAAGTACGACCAGCTATAAGCGCGCGTGTAGTCCTCTCGCTCCGCGAGAGGAAACTGCGTCTCGCGGAGCGAGACGCCTACAAACTGTACCACTCCCGGAAGGCGCGATGTCAGTGCGGGCATCGCTAGCTGGCCGACGAGGATCGGATTAGATAAATTTGGTTGCCGGCGGGCTTTGGGGTCAGCTTGCAGCTTAGGAAAAGTCTCCCGATCGTAACAAAGATCGGGGCGACGTGCGGCCGATAAGCACTTGATGGGATTACAGATTGGCACGGATCGGGGCCACGGCCGCTGTTGGAAGTAGTGCGCTAAGAAGCCGGCGATGAAAAGCGAGAAGGCAAAAATCCTGGTATGCGAGGATAACACCGCGCTGTCGGGCGTGGTGTGCTTCAACCTCGTTCGCGCCGGATTTGAGGTAACGAGCGTCAGCAACGGACGTCTGGCGCTTGACGCACTCGAAAAGGATACGTTCGACCTGGTGCTGTCGGATCAGCAGATGCCCATGATGACCGGCATTCAGCTGTGCGAAAACCTTCGCCAGCTACCGGCGCACCGGCGGACGCCGTTTATCCTGCTGACCGCGAAGTGCATGGAAATCGACTTCGTCAAACTGCAACAAAAGTTGGGGATTTCGGCCGCACTGCCCAAGCCGTTCAGCCCTAACGAGTTGGTGAATTGTATCGAGGAAACACTGGCGGCGCATTGCCCGTCGTGAGGGTTCAGGGTTCAGGGTTTAGGGTTCAGTGTATGTTGCTGAATGCTATACCCTGAACCCCGAACCCTGAACCCTTTTTCGGAACGGATTCCGAATGCTCGTCCGCAAGCTGCAAATTCGATTGCCGCGCAGGATCACTGCGTACTTTCTCCTGTTTGGACTGGCGGCGCTGGTGTGGCTCAGCATTGGCGCGGTCTACGTTGTTCATTCCGTCTCCGACAGTCGCTCGGAAAGTACGGCGCTACGAATGTTTGGCCGCGCCAGCGACCGCGTCGTTCTGGCGTACTTGCGAAACAAGGGCGCCGATCTGCAAGCGACGCTTGCGGAAATTTGCTCGCAATGCGGCGCCGAATATTGCGCGGTCATCTCACCGACTGGCGAATACTTGGGCCATTCCAATCGCTCGTTGGTTGGTAAACCCGTATCTGAACGCGGCAGCACTGCCGAGCGGTGGGGAGAGGTCGTACGAGTGGAGTACGTCAACGATAGCGGACTGCCGATCTACGAATACGGGTCCCCGCTGAAGTCGAACGGCAAGGTGTTTGGCTCGTTGCGGCTGGGTTTTTCGCAGCCGAATGTGTGGCACTACGTTCGCGCGGGTTTTCATTTCGCGCCGTTGGCGTTTTTTGGCCCAGCCTGCTGCATGTTGGCCGGGGCCGTGCTGTTGAACCGAATGGTGCGGCCGGTTGCCGACATCGAGCAACAGCTGTTTCAAGTTGCCACGAGTCCCTCTCTGGAGAGTTGCGAACTTCGGGAAGTTCCCAACGTCGGCGCCGCAGCGCTGGGCTGGAATCGCATGGTTCAACGGCGATTCAACGGGCCGAGCGACACGCTGCAACAGCGGATTCGCCAGTCGCTCGACGAGGGACGCCACAGCCGACTGGACGCGGTGCTCAACAGCGTCCCGGACGGCGTTGGGACGACCGACGACGACGGCCGGCTGACGTACACTAACCGCCCGATGTCCGTGCTCCTCGCGCTAAAGGACGTCGTCGGCGCGGGCGACGGATCGAGCGAAGCGCCCGCGATGATCGAACAACTCGTCAAGCGCTGGCATCTATCGGAGTCCGATGCGCTGCTTTCGCCCGAGAATCGCGATCGGGCCGTCGTCACCGAGCTGACCCGCGAAGAGAACGGCCAGCGCCGCGTGGCCCGTGTGGCCCGCCATCCGATTTGCATCGTGGACGGCGGCAAGCACGAAGCGGTCCACGTGTGGACGATGCGCGACGTAACCCAGCAAAAGCTGGCCGAGGAGATGCGCGATCAGTTCGTCGACACGGCAACGCACGAGTTGCGCACGCCGCTAGCCAACATCAAGGCCTACGCCGAAACGCTGGCGCTGGCCGACATGATCGATGTCGAACAGCAGAAACAATTCCTGAACACGATCAATTCCGAAGCCACGCGGCTGGCGCGGTTTGTGGACGACTTGTTGAGCGTCAGCAGCATGGAGCTGGGTTCGCTGGCGCTGAACAAGCAAGTCACCGATTTTGCTCGCATGCTCAATGAGGTTGTGGCGAAGGTGCGGCCGCAAATCGAAGAGAAGCAGCAGACGTTTGAAGTCGTGTTCCCGGACAAACTGCCGGAGCCGGAGCTGGACAAGGACAAAATTGCGGCCGTGCTGGTCAACCTGCTGGGCAACGCCGTGAAGTACACGCCGGAGAGCGGCCGAGTGACGTTTCGCGTCAATTTCACCGATCAGCAAATCGAGATCAACATCGAGGACACGGGCGTGGGCATCGCGGAAGACGAACTGCCAAAGGTGTTCGACAAGTTTTTCCGCAGCCAGGACCCGCGCGTGCAGGAGCAAACGGGCACTGGCCTGGGCCTGGCGCTGGCCCAGGAAGTCGTGCGCCTGCACGGCGGTCAGATCACCGTGGAAAGCGAAATCAACAAAGGCAGCACGTTCAGCGTGCTGCTGCCGCGGGGGTAGGTGGACTTGAATTGTAGCTGGGGTCTGTGACCCCGGCGATGCGCACCGGCCGGCCTCACAGAGGCCAGCTACAGCAAAGCCCGACCAATGTTCGAACAAAAGTGCCAAGGCGCGGTGGACGTAATCAGCGGCGGCGATCGCATTTCGGGCGAGCACGTCGAGGAGTTGGCCGCGCTATTGGAGGCGCGGCTCGATCGCGGGCAGCCGCAGATCGTGCTGGACCTTCAATCGATCGCACTGATTGATAGCTCGGGTTTGGAGCTGCTGTTGGATGTGCAGGAAAAGTGTCAACGCATGGGCGGCGCGCTCAAGCTGGCCAACTTGGGTGTATTGTGCCGCGAAGTATTGAAGGCGACTGGCGTAGGTGCCCGATTTGAAATCTTCCGCGATGCGGGTGGCGCGGTGCGGAGCTTTGTGCAATGAATCCATCGACCACGACACCGCATGCAGATAAGGCAGAGCGAGCCGGGTCGTCCTCGACCCCGACCGGGGCGGAGGACCGCCCGGCTCGCCACACTCCGAGCACCCAACCTCCTGCGCGCCCGCTTCGCGCCACGCTCGGCCAGCAGCTCGTCGGCGCCGACATCATCACGCCCGAGCAACTCGATCTGGCGCTGGCCGAGGGTTCGCAGAAGGGCTTGCGACTTGGCGAAGCGCTGGTCGAGATGGGCATGGTGCAGGAGGACGCGATCCTGCCGTTCATCGAAGGCCATTTGGGCGTTCCCGCCGTGCGGCTGCGCGACGGCATGATCGACCCAGTCGCCGTGCGGCTATTGCCGCGGCGTGTGGCGGAAGCGCTCGACGCCGTCGCGCTGTTTAAGGTACGAAGCACGCTTTGCGTAGCGATGGCCGACCCTCAAAATCTGGAGCAGCTCGACGAAATCGAGCGGATCACCGGCCTTAAAGTGCGACCGGTCTTTGCCTTTCGCAGCGGCATTCAGCGCACATTGCCGCGGTGCTACGAGGACGGTTTTGAGGTCGACGCCGTAACGGCCGACTTGGACGAGGCGTCCGTGCAGCTGCAGGCCGACGCCGCGGAGGTCGACCTCACGAACGTCGAGTCGATGGTCGACGGCAGCCCGATCATCAACCTCGTGAATTACCTGTTGGTGCAGGCGATTCGCGCGGGCGCGAGCGACATTCACGTCGAGCCCAGCCGGAAGTTTTCCGTGGTGAGGTTCCGCGTCGACGGCCAGATGTACGAGGCGCTGCGCCCACGTCGCGACATGCATCCGGCGCTCGTCTCGCGCATCAAAGTCATGGGCAAGATGGACATCGCCGAGCACAACCGGCCGCAGGATGGACGGTTTCAAGTGACGGTCGAAGGCCGCGAGGTGGATTTCCGCGTTTCCACGCTGCCTACCGTGCTCGGCGAGAAGATCGTGATGCGTATCCTCGACAAGGAGAATCTCACGTTCAGCCTCGACTTGTTGGGCTTCCCGCCCGACATGCTCAAACAGCTCAAGGCGCTGTTGGCCAAGCCGTACGGCTTGATGCTGGTGACCGGCCCGACCGGCAGCGGCAAAACGACGACGCTCTATTCGGCACTCGAGCTGATCAAGAACGTGCATAGCAACGTCGTGTCGGTCGAAGACCCGGTCGAGTATCAGGTCGAGCTGGTGAACCAGGTTCAAGTTGACGAAGGACGCCAGTTGTCGTTCAGCTCGGCGCTGCGCTCGATTCTGCGCCAGGATCCGGACATCATCATGATCGGCGAGATTCGTGATGTGGCCACGGCACAGATCGCCGTGCAGGCCGCGCTCACCGGGCACCTCGTGCTCAGCACGCTGCACACTAACGACTGCGCGGGGGCCATTCACCGGCTCGTCGACATGGGCATCGAGCCGTTCAAGATCGCGGCGGCGCTAGTGGGCGTCGTTGCCCAGCGGCTGATTCGCACGGTCTGCCAGTCGTGCAAAACATTCGTCTACGCCTCGGCCGAACTGTTGGAAACGATTCATTTCACGGGCGATCGGCGACGCAGTTTCGTTCGTGGAGAAGGATGCCCCAAGTGCCACGACACGGGCTTCGTCGGCCGAACGGGCATCTACGAAGTCATGACGGTCGACCGTGAAATTCGCGAACTGATTTCGGGCCGGGCGAGCACCGACGAAATTCGCGATTGCTACCGCCGCGCCGGCGGCAAAACCCTGTTGGAGCAAGGCATCCGGCTCGCCGAGAAGGAGCAGACGAGCTTGGAGGAAGTGATGAGGGTGGCGTACTTCGAGTGAGGGGGCTATCGGCTGTCGGCTATCGGCTCTCGGCCAGAAGGAACTAGGAGTGCGAAAACGCACGAGTGAAATCCATGCAAGACTTTCGCAATTTGGACGTTTGGAAGAAGTCGCACGAGCTCATGTTGGCCGTGTACCGTGCGTCTCGGTCGTTTCCCGACGACGAGCGGTTCGGGCTGACAAGCCAGCTGCGACGAGCGACGGCATCCATTCCCGCAAACTTGGCCGAAGGGTGCGGCCGAGGAAGCGACGCCGATTTTGGTCGATTTGTTCAGAACGCGATGGGTTCGTCGAGCGAGGTTGAGTATCACTTCCTGCTTGCCAGAGATTTGACGTACTTGAACGCGGAGGATTACGCCAAGTTGAACGACGACGTTACTCGCATAAAACGTATGCTCGCCTCCTTGTTGCGCAAGATTAAAGGTAACTAAACACAGCGTTGTCGCGTCGACCGTTGACAGGCGAGTCCTGCCGACAGCCGACAACCGACAGCCGACAGCCAAAATGCAATTCGTCTACACCGCAAAATCCGCTTCCGGCGACGTCCAGACCGGCCACATCACGGCGGCCGACGTCGATGCGGTGAAGCGCGCGCTGCGCGAGCAGAGCTTGTTCCTGATCGATGTCCGCAAGAAGGCCAGCGCATCGCCGCTGAAGGCGTTGTTCGGTTCCCGCGAACGGGGCGCCCTGTCGAAGCGCGACTTGCTCAGCGTCACGACGCAACTAGCGATCATGACTCGTTCCGGCGTGGACTTGGCCTCGGCGTTTAACTCGTTGTCGCAGCAGTGCTCGAATGCGAGTTTGCGGAGCGTACTGGGGCAAGTGCATCGGGACGTGACGGGCGGCAAAAGCATTTCCGACGCCATGCACGCCCAGGCCTCGGTGTTCGGCGCCGCGTACGTCGCCAGCGTGGCCGCCGGGGAGGCGGCCGGAAAACTGCCGGAAGTGCTCAGACGGCTGGCCCAGTTCCAGCGCACCGAAATCCGCGTCCATGCGACAATTCGCACGCTGCTCGCATACCCCGTCTTGTTGACCGCCGTGTCGTCGCTGGTGGTGATCGGCCTGGTGACGTTCGTACTGCCGAAGTTTGTCGACATCTTCAGCCAGTTCGACGTGGCGCTGCCAATGCTCACGCAGGTCGTGGTGGCGACGTCCGACGTGCTGCGCAGGCACATTTTAATCTGGTTGCCTATCGTGATTGCCGCTTTCATCGGGTTGCTCGTTTCGCGCAACGTGGAGGCGGGACGCAAGCATTGGGACGCCGCCATGCTCAACCTGCCGATCCTACGCGACATCACGCGGGCGTTCTACATCGGCCGCACGTTTCGCTTGTTGGGACTCATGATCGAAAGCGGCGTGCCGCTTTTGGAGGGCCTAAAGCTGACGCGCAACTCGATCCGCAACATGTTGTACCGACAACTGTTCGACGACCTGGAGGAGTCGATCCTCAACGGTCGCGGGCTGGCCAATTCACTCATCACGGCTGGCTTCGTGCCGGCCGTGGCCGCGGAAATGGTGCTCACTGCCGAGCGCACCGGCACGCTCGGCATGGTCACCGAATTGATGGGTGAGCACTACGAGGAAGAGGGCGAGGCGAAGCTGCGCGAACTAGCGACGATTCTCGAACCGCTGATCATCGTGGCGATGGGCGTGGTGGTGGCGACGATCGTGATGGCCGTCATGTTGCCGATGTTCGACATCGCGACCATGGCCAAATAATTCGAAAGTAGCGAGGCACAAACATGAAATGGGAAAGTTTGCATCGATTCGTGGCCAGCGCAGTGCTGCTCGCGGCCGGCATGGCCGCGGGCGCGGTGCTCCAATTCTCGAACACGGCATGGGGCGAAGTACGCACAGGACCGCCGCCCACCGCATTCCAGAGCGGCAGCCAGTTGTCGGTTCCGATCCTAAAGGAGATCGCCGCCACGTTGCATCAAATGGATGGACGATTAGCGCGATTGGAAACCGTCGCCCAAAAACTTCAAGCCACAAAAAGCGGGACACAACGGTAGACGACAGAGCTTCCAATATTCGAAAAAAGACAGCCACAGAGGACACAGAGTGCACAGAGAGTGAAGCGGGCGAATTACTACGTGTGATGTGCGTGCTTGCAACAGATGGCGAACGGTTGAGTCTCAACTGAAAACACGTGCATTCTTAGGTCAATTCGATCTCTGTGAACTCTGTGTTCTCTGTGGCTTGAAGTTTTAAGCCGGTACGGGGGCAAATCTTGGGATTGTCGCAGCAACTAGGTTGGATCGGCGTCGACATTGGGACGCACACGGTGAAGCTCGCGCAGGCGGTGCGCGATGGCGCCGCCGCGCGCTTGCACCGTGCCGCCGTCATTCAGCGGCCTACGTCCTGGAGCGGCGACGACGCGCTGGCGCTGGAGCAGCCGATTACGTCGTATCCCGAAATCCGCGCCGCGTTGGAGTGCGGCGGATTCGTCGGGCGAAACGCCATCTGCGCCTTGCCGATGAACGTTTGCCAGTTGCGTTGTCTTAATGTGCCGCCAGGGACCGACCAGGAGCGACGCGCGATCATTGGCGGCGAGTTGGCCGACGAATGGGCCGAATTGAGTCATCCGATGGAGTTCGATTTTTGGGAGATGGAAGCCGCGCGGACCGATAAAGCGACCGACGCCTACAACGTCAGCGTGCTGGCCACGTCGCGGCTGTGGGTTTCTCAATTATTTCGCGACTGTCGCAAGAGCGGCCTCGACTGTTGGGCCGTCGACGGAGTTCCGCTGGCAATGGCCCGGGCCGTCGCCCTGGTCGGCGGTGCGAGCGGCGGGCGGCGGGCGCTGGCGGTCGACTGGGGATACTCGAACGTGACGCTGTGCGTGGTGGGCGACGAACGGCCGCTGTATAGTCGACGAATTCACGACTGCGCATTCGGCCGCGTACTGGACGCAATCGTGCGCGTGTTCGATGTCACGCTCGACGAAGCCCAGCATCTGGCCGATAGCCAAGGCCTCGCCGTAGCCGACGGCAAATCGCCGACCGACGAAACCACGCAACGAGCAATCACCGACGTGGCGGCCGAACCGATTGAAGAGCTGGTTCGACAGATTCGCCGCACGCTGCAATTCACCGAAGCGCAGCGGCGTCATCTGCAGCCGGCGGCGATTTGGCTGCTGGGCGGCGGCGCGGCCATGCGGAACGCGGCCCCGTACCTGGCGAATCAGTTGGGTCTGCCCGTCCACGTTTTGCAGCTGCCCCACGACGGCGAGACGATCGCGTGTGCCGCGGGACAGCGATCGGCCGTTTTCAGCAGCGCGATGGCCCTTTCGGCCGCCGCCTGGAGGGCCGCATGAGGACCATAATCAACCTGCTGCCGGCGTCGTACCGCAGGCAACAAATCCTGCGCAGGCGAGCGATCCAATGGGGCTCCGTGGTGTGTGCGGTGCTTCTCGTTGGCTGGTGCTGGCATAGGTACGAGCGACGCGAGGAGCTCGCTTTGTCGCAGCAGCTCGAATCGCTAGCGCGCGAGCACGCACCGACCAGGGTCATGCTCAAGCAATTAGTCAACATGCGACACCAACTCGACGAGTTGCAGCAGCAGGAGAGCGTTGTCAGAGAATTGGAATACCAGCGCAACGCGCTCACGCTGTTGGGCGTCCTGAGCCAAACGGCGCAAGCAGCCAAAGGCCGGCTGCGGGTGACGAAAGTGGAACTGGCGGGCTTTCAGAATATGCGACGTGCCGAGCCGAACGCAGCCGCCCAAAGCGCGCCGGCCGATGGTTTAACGGTGCGCGGCGTGTCGTTGGATAACCCCGCCGTGGCCGAGCTCCTCGACGGCTTACAGGACTCCGGGATGTTCAGCCGCGTGGAGCTGCTGGAGTCGAAGGAACGTGAGGAAAGCGAAGTTTCGCTCCGCGACTACAAGGTGCGGTGCGAGTTTTAGGTAGGTCAGGCTTTCCAGCCTGACGCCTGAGGGTTTGTCGCGTTCAAGGTTTCGGACTTGAGGATGTCAGGCTGGAAAGCCTGACCTACGACCAACATGTTCGCCCTAGACGACGAGATACGACGATTTGGCCGACTGCTGCATTACGCGGGCGTGTTGGCCGCGGTGCTATGCGTTGCGGCCGGGTTCTCGTTGGTGCATGCGCCGACGGTTGACGCGATTGCCGACACGTCGTCGCGAATTGAGGAATTGAAGTTATCGATCCAGAACGCTTCCATCATGCGCGATCAGCACAGGAAGGTTACCGATCAGCTGAGTGAAGTCACGGCGCGGATCGCGGGCGTACAGCGGCGAGTGCCTCGGGACGCCGACGCGGGCGAATTCCTCAAAGAGGTTACGCAGCTTGCCAGCGAGGAACAGCTTGTTATCAAGGACTTTACGCCCGAGAAACCTGAGCATCGAAACGGCTACGCGGAGATGCAAGTGACGCTCAAAGGCTCTGGCAGCTACGCCAGCATTTGCAAGTTCGTGGATCGGCTGTCGAAGTTGAAGCGGCTCTCCAAAGTGAAAGATCTCACCTTATCGGCTGAAGGCAACGCGAACGAGTATCCGATGACAGCGACACTCGTCATTTATTTCGGACTGCGGGGCAAGGAAGCCGACTCGACACGCTCGCCCCAGGAGAACCACCGTGGCTAAGTCACAGACCACATCCCAGCAAGTTGGGCTGACGCGCGGCAAGGCAGTGCTGATTGGCACGCTTGCGGTTGCACTCGTGGGCGTGTTGTACGTCCAGTATGGAGGGTTCGGCAGCGGCGAGGGAGTTATTCCGATCGACACGGCCGCCCCTCGCGGTGCTGCGTCGCGACCTCCGCGTTCGACGACCGCAAAAACTGCGGCGACCGTCGCCGAGAACGACGGCGACACGCAAGCCGCACTGTTGGCGTTTGACCAGGCCAAGTGGAAGTCGCCCGAGTTGTCGACGGTGATCGCTTACGATCCGTTCGCGCTGCCCCCGACGTTCCCGCAGCCGCCGAGATTTGCTGGAGATTCGAGCGTATCGGCGGGAGCGACCAATGGCGCCACGGCCGCTGAGGACGCCAAACAATTGGCCGACGCGCTCGAGGAGTTGCGGATGCAATTGGAGGAGCTGAAGCAGCGCGGCGTACACGTAATTGTTAGTCAGAACGACCAATACGTGGCGATGATCGGCGATCGAATGATCCACGTGGGCGATGAGATCAACGGATTTACAGTGACGGAAATTGATCCGAACGAGGGCGTTCGTGTCGAGAGGAAGGATCCGGAATGAGTTGCGAAGCGCAATACCGATCGCGGTTGAGCGGTTTCGTTGCCGCCTGGGTCCGGTGCTGCGCGCTGCCAGGGCTTTTTGCGATTATCGTGCTGATAACAAATAGCGGCCAAGTGTTCGCACAGTCGCGGCTGCGCGACGCGTTTGAGGAAGCTTTGGATCAGTTTCGTGCGGTCAGCCAGCCGCTCGCAGAAGAGGCACAAGAACAGGGCACGGAAGTAGGAGAGGCGGAGGTTTTGCCAGCGCCGCGATTGCAGGGCCGACTTCCGCTGGCTGACGACGGGGCCGGCCAGGTGGAACTGTCGGAGTCGAAGAACGGCCGCATCACGCTGGTGGTGCGCGACGCCTCGCTCAGCCGAGTGCTCGCCATGCTGGCGCAAACGCACAAATTGAATATCGTTGCGGCCAACGACATCGACGCGATCATCTCGATCACGCTTCGCGACGTGCCCATTGAGGAAGCCCTTACGGCGATCCTGTCGGTCGCGAATTATACGTGGACGAAGCGGAACAACATCATCCTGATTACGTCGCTGATGGACGCGGGGAATTTGCCGGCCGACGTGCAAGGCCGGCAGATCCAAGTATTTGAACTCGACTTCGCATCGGCGCCCGCGGTTGCCGAATCGGTCACCAACTTCTTGTCGCCAATTGGCAAGGTGACGGTTGCGGAGAGTAGTCCGACCGACAACCGAATGACACAGGAGCGGTTGGTCGTGGAGGATTTGCCCGATTCGCTGGCGCGCATCGCGGACTTTATCTGCCAGGTGGATAGGCCGCCGCGGCAGGTGTTGCTCGAAGCGCACGTGTTGCAAGTGAACCTGGACGACACGTGCCGCTGCGGCGTCAATTTCGACGAGCTCTTGCGGATCTCCGGCTCGGACTTGACGCTTAGCACAACAGGCTTTGCCAATCCGGACGCTCCACAGGCGTTTTTGGCCACGCTCAAAGGCGGCGATCTGGGCGGCGTTATCGAGGCGTTGCAAACAACCACCGACACCAAAACGCTCGGCTCGCCCAAGCTGCTCGTGCTCAACGAGCAGGAAGCGCGCATTCAAGTCGGCCAGCAGCTCGGCTTTCGCGTCACGACCACCACCGAGACCAGCACGTTGGAAGGCGTGCAGTTCCTCGACGTCGGCGTGGTGCTTACTCTCACGCCGCGGATCACGCGCGACGGTCGCGTGCTCCTGCACGTGAAGCCGGAGGTTTCCAAGGGCGAGGTCAATCCGGAAACCGGCCTGCCGGAAGAGGAGACGACCGAGCTGGAAACCGACGTCATGCTCGACGACGGCCAGGGGATGGTTATCGGCGGATTAATTTCGGAAACCGACTCGGTAACGCAATCGAAGGTGCCGTATTTGGGCGATGTCAAGGGCGTCGGTTGGTTGTTCCGCAAATCGGAAGTGACGAAGAATCGCGTTGAGATCATCGTGGCCCTGGTGCCGCGGATTCAGCCGTACGACGCCGAGTGGCAGGCGTTCGAGCAAGGCGAATTGGTGCGCGCCGGGGTGCCGCTGTTCCACGGGCCGTTGTGGCGAACGGACCGGCCGTGGGAACCGATCTTGCCGGACGGCAAGCGCGTGTATAAGCCGCTCGTTCCGAAGAAACACGGACGCCGGCAATTCAGTCACGTCAACGACCCGAGTTCGCAGTACGTCGTGCCGCCCTATCCGTTGCCGCAGCAGAATTTTTACCGGGACTCGTGCCAGCCCACCGGACCGTACCCATCGACCGGTATCGAGGACGCATTCTTGTCGGAAGAGGCGTTGCCAATGCCGGTGCTCAGCCAACCATACTCGCAAAGTGGCGAGGTGGTCACCGAGCAGAATTGAACAGCACCGCTTGCCTTTTTAGGAACAAACAGATGAGTAAGCACATACCGGTTCCGCCAGAGCTGCAGCACCTTATCGAAAAGCGCGAACAGGAGACCGATCGCCGGCAGGCGAAGCAGTCGAGCGGCTCTGCCACGCCGGAAGGCGCGTCGGCTAAACCCGCGCAACCAGAGCGTCGCAAGCGCGAACGTCGACGCGGTCGGCGAAAGCGCGGCTCGTGACCTCGGCTAAGAGCGTCCAACGCAATGAATTAAACCGCCAAGTACGCCAAGGAAATACATTACTACCTTATGCCTCACTTGGCGCACTTGGCGTTCTTGGCGGTTCAAATTGTTAGGTGCTCTACGGGAACTCATAGTTCCAGCTTTCACGGCCAAAGCGATCGGCCACTAAAGCGGCAACTCGCGCGGCGGGCCAATCGGTGAGTGCGCTATCTGTGGGCCACGCTCGCTGAAGTGCGTCAACAAGGGTTGGCCGGGCCAGCGGAAGATTCGAGACGAAGTCGGCGTGAGAGCGCTTGTCGCGGTAGTCGGGTTGGCGCGCCGGTACTCGCAAGCACGTTTCGAGCAGACACAGGTCGAAATTGTAGAGCAGCGTGCCGTGATACAACAAATGGCTGCGCCGGGCTCGCAGGCTGTTGCCGGAAAATTTTTGCGCGACAGGCGAGCGGGCACCGCCCGAAGGGTGGTCCGTCGCCACGAAAGCCAAGTCGCTCGTTCCTGTTTGGGCGACGTTTCCCAATCCCGCGAGCACGGGCTGCAACGCTTCGACGTGGCGGCCCAGGACATGCGCGTGGGCGCGGCGGATGTCTTTCAGTTCAGGCCGCAACTTGTAGCTGAGCACGACCGCATACATGAGACATCCGGGGCCGGCGACGATCGCAGCCCCGCCGCTCGTCCGCCGCACAATGTCGATGCCTTGCTCGCGGCACGCCACTACATTCACCTCCTGATGCACGCGTGACGAACGGCCGACGACGACGGCCGGCAGCGGCGACTCCCAAATCCGCAAGAATTCCCACGCTGGGTCTTCATCCTCCGCCCATTCCAACAGGGCTTCGTCGAGCGCAACGTTTTCGGCAATCGTCGGCAGCGTGAGTCCAAGAAATCGCATGGCGCTGTTGTCGCACACCGCTTGGGGGAATGACAAGATCGCCGGACGACGCGGTCGCCGGAGTTCTATCGGTTGACGATCGTACGCTCCACGCGTCAGACTTACTAACACGACCGTAAGCGAAGGTCCTCGTATGGCCACGAAAAGGCACGAAAAAGCACGAAAGATCGATAATATCATCGGCCGAGGCGGCATCAACATGTCGTCTCGTTTTTCGTGTCTTTTTGTGCCTCTTCGTGGCTATTGATCGTTGCTGTTTTATTGTTTCAGTTACTTATATAGCCCTTTCCAACCATGAACGACGCCCGATTTCAAGTGGAAGATCCACGCTTCGACCGGTCGAACCTGCCGGCCGGCGATGATTTGCTGCCGCCCGTGGAGCCGCCATCGGCCGGCTTCATCATCCAACTTTTTGTCGTTCCGGCACTGATCGTGCTGTTGATTGTTTCGCTTTGGCTGGCCTTCAATTGGCTAGTGCGCGCGGCGTCGCGCCCGGAGGACGTGGTCAAAGGCCTCGAGGACGGCCCCAGCGTCGCGAGATGGCAGCGGGCGAGCGAGCTGGCCGACATGTTGCGCAACGAGCGGTTCGGGGCGTTCAAGCGCGACGGCAAGTCGGCCAGCGAATTGGCGCACACGCTCGCTTCCGAGATCGAAGCGGCCGGCATGGATGATGATGATGTGGAGTTCCGCAAGTATCTGGCGCTGGCGCTCGGGGAATTCGAAGTGCAAGAAGGAATGGACGTGCTGCTCAAGGCGGCCACGACGAATCGCGACGCGCGCGAGCAGAAGGTGCGCGACGGCGCATTGCAGGCGATCGCGGTGCGGGCCTACAACTTGCAGCGACTCGATCCGCCGCAGCATATTGAGAATCCAGACGTCGAGCCGACTCTTCTTCGATTGGCCGAGGATGAAGATCCTCTCATTCGATTTCAATCGGCCTACGCGCTGGGCAAGCTCGGTTCGGCCGCCGCGATCGAGCGACTTGAAGTGATGGTCGATGACCCCGACGCCGACACGCGCTACAACGCGGCGGTCGCGCTCGCGCATCGCGGCAACGCCAAGGCGGTGGAAACGTTGGCCGAGATGCTCGACTTGGACGAACACGCCGCGTCGCGGCCCGAGAAGGACGATGAGACGGCTCCCAACATGGTTCGGAGCGTGATCGTGCACACGGCCATTGAGGCGGCACTCGCGCTCGCGAAGCAAAACACGGACGCCGATCTTTCACCCGTACTCGATGAGCTCGAGCGACTGGCGAACGCCGAGCCCAAGGCACTGTCCGAAGCCCAATTGCCCCGCCAGGCGCAGTTCGACGCCCGGCGGGCGCTCAATACGTTGCGCGCGAACAATCCGACTGGCTCAGCGCTGTAAATCCTCACGCAGAGGCGCAGAGGACGCAGAGAAATGGTATCCGGAGTTGGGGCCTCCACACGATCGCGATGTAATCCGAAGGGAATCTATTCCTCTGCCAACTCCGCGCCTCTGCGAGAGACTCTTAGTTTAGCACTCTGTACCGGTTGTAACGGTTGTGCGGCGCGGTCGCCGTTCCAAATCGCAACGAAGTAAAACTGTTCCGTTGCATCGCCGCAACGTGTCGGTAGAGAATGACTGAGGCTTGAGAATTTTTTGAAATACGTAAAGCCTTGTGCGGTGCGTAGTTCATATTTTGATAGCGGCGGAGCGATGCATTGCTGTCGTTTGCTTTGCGGCCGTTTATCCGCCAGAGTCAATAAGTAGGGGTGTCAGGCGCGCGGCGGCGCGCGTCCAAGGGCGCAAGGAGGCGATCGGGTTTACTCGTCTTTCGTGAGATCTATTGGGTCATGAACACTCGACTTGTCTTTTGCGTTGGCATGCTCTCGTTGTCGGTATGCGGCGGCGCGGTACGCGAAGTGCGCGCCGAGTGTTGCCAGACAGCGTACCGCCTCTTGTGCCAGACGGTGTACGAGGAGCGCCAGGTCACCTGTTTTCGCACCGAGTGCGAAACGGTGTACGACGCGCAGGAGATTACGCGGCAGGTTCCCGTGTGGGAGACCGAGCAGCGCGAGCGGCGCTTCAAAGTGCTGCGTGCCGTGCACGAAACGTCGACGCGCGAAGAGCGCTTCACGGTGCAAAGGCCCGTGTACGAAACGGTGATGCGCGATTGCAGTTATGACGTCGTACGCAACGTCGTAGAAACGCACGAACGGGAAGAACGATTCACCGTGCAGCGGCCCGTGTGGGAAACGCAGATGCGCGAAGAGCGCTTTTGCGTGCAGCGGCCCGTGTGCGAAACGGTGCAGCAACCGCAATGCCGCACCGTGATGCGGCCGGTGACGACGTGCCGAACCGTGTGCGAGGATCACGGTTGCTGGACGACTCAAATGGTTTGTGCGCCCGGTACCTGGGGCTTCCCGCGATTGACCTGGGTGCAGCCGACGCAGGTGTGTGACCCCGTCACGGGCATGGTACAGGTGCAACGCGGCGGTTTAGCCTGGCAAGCGGGCGGCACGCCTTCGCAGTGGGTTGCGCAGCGGGTGTGGCGGCCGAATCCCGTGCAGCGCCAGGTTCAGCAAGTGAGCTACGTCCCCGAGCAGGTCACGGAAATGGTTCCGGTGCAAGTCACGCGCATGGTGACCGAGCAGCAGGTTCGGCAAGTGCCGGTGCAAGTGTGCCGGATGGTTTGCGAAGAACAAGTCCGCAAGGTGCCGTTCCAAGTATGCCGCCAGGTGACCGAGCGCGTGCCCCGGCAGGTGGCGGTGCAAGTGTGCCGGATGGTGTGCGAAGAGCAGGTTCGCCAGGTGCCGGTGACCACTTGCCGCATGGTCGAGGAAGAACGCGTCGAGCCGTATCAAGTTCGCGTGTGCAAATGGGTATGCGAGAAGCAAACGGTCCAAGTGCCGCGCGTCGTGAGCAAACAGGTGCCGGTAACGTACACGGTTCGCGTACCGCGGACTGTAATGGTGAAAGTGCCGGTTGATCCGTGTGAAGGGTGAGAGGCAGGGGGTACGGGGCAGGGAGTCGAATCCGACAGATATTTGAACAGGAGGTAACCGAGGTAGCAGAGTTCATAAGAACCTCGTTTCCTCTGTTGCCTCCTGTTCATTTTCCTTTTGTCCGCTTATTGTATCTCGAGTTTTTCGCAATTGGAGCGGATTTTGACGGCCTTTCTATTGGCGTCGCGCTGCGTTGACATGAGGCCTTTAGCCGGTGAGACTATTCCTTTCGCGGTGGCGGGTTCAGTAGGTCAGGCTGTGCCTGACATTCTCCGGCGTGTGTCAGGCACAGCCTGACCTACCGCAGGTGGCGTGAAGGCGGATAATCTCGGCGTGGACGATTCGACGCATCAACAGCACGAGCAATCCTTGGCCGACCAGCGCCTGGTGTTTGTCGGCAAGCTGGTTAGCATGTCGCGGCGCGAGGCGGAGCAGTTGGTGCGCGAGCGAGGCGGGCGGGTCCTGGACCGCCTCGGTCCGGAAGCCGATCTGATTGTCGTCAGCGATGACGCAGCCGATTTGTCGCGGCTGATTTCAAACAGCGAACTTTTCGACGACAGCGTGCGGGCCGCCATCACTTGTGGTGACGTCGAGCTAGTACGCGAATCGGAATTGTGGACCCGCCTCGGACTTGTGGGCTCCGGCGCCGGCATCGAGCGGCTGTACACGCCGGCGATGTTGGCCGAGCTCGTGAAAGTGCCGGTGGCAACGATCCGGCATTGGCAGCGGCGCGGGGCGCTGCTGGCCAAGCGCGAAGTGCGGCGGCTGGCGTACTTTGACTTCGAGGAGGTGCGCGTCGCGCGAAAGTTGGCGCAATTGCTCGCGGCCGGTTGCAGCCTGGCCGTCGTGAATCGCCGCCTGGATGAGTTGGCGCGGTTGTTGCCCGGGTCGCCGCGTCCGCTGGTGGATCCGGCGGTGGTGGTCGAGGGACGGCGGCTGCTCGTGCGTCGGGAGGAAGGACTGGCGGAGCCGAGCGGGCAGATGCTTATCGACTTTGATGTCGCTAAGCCGCAAGCCGTGCTGAATGCGGATGATCGCGGACAGATTGCGGTTCCCTTTGCGGCGGCCGAGGCGCTGCGGAATCAATCGGCGTCGCGGCCGAGGGCGGCGCATCCCTATGCGGCGGAGGATTTGCGGTCGCTGGCGGCCGAGCTGTCCGAGGACGGCCGGCCCCAGCAGGCGGTCGAGGCCTATCGCGCGCTGTTGTTCTCCGGTGAATTCGTAGCGGACGACCACTTTGACCTGGCCGAGTTGCTTTACCAGGAAGGCGACCTGTCGGCGGCGCGAGAACGGTATTATGTTGCCATCGAGCTGGACGAGAACTTTGTGGAGGCCCGCTCGAACCTGGGCTGCGTATTAGCCGAGCAAGGCGATTTGGGATTGGCCGAGGCTGCATTTCGCGGCGCGCTGGAGTATCATCCAGACTACGCCGACGCGCATTATCACCTGGCCCGGCTGTTGGACCGGGCGAACCGGGCCGAGGAAGCGTCGTGGCACTGGCAATTTTTCACGAATCTAGCGCCTGCCAGTCCCTGGGCGGACGAAGCGCGGGAGCGGATCGCGGGGTTGCCATCGGACTATTAATGCAATGTAGCCGGGGCTATTTCGGATTGCGGATTGCGGATTTCGGATTGGGGGGATCAATCCGCAATCCGCAATCCGCAATTCCACATGAGCGAACTTCTCTTCCAATACCAGCGCGTACACGCCACGACGTGGGCCTATCTAGCGTCGCTGCTGGTGATTGCCCTGTACTTCAAGTTTAACCGCGTGTGGAGCATGCGGAATTGGGATTTGCTGGGATTGATTCTGCTCGCGCCGCCGCTGCTCATGGTGCAGTACGGCATTGAACACGCGGGTCGGGAAGCGGCCAGCGGTATTGAGTACGCGGGCTACATCTGGTTGTTTGCCGTCAGTGGCGTGTTCATGCTGCGCCTGCTCCTGGATGCGTTCATGGTCCGGCGGCCGCTGCTCGAGCCGAATCTCGCGGTGGGCGGGCTGACGTTTCTCGGCATTTCGCTGTTTGTGTTCTTGATGGCCAACGTCATCACGGGAACGCCCGATCAAGCGGATGTCGTCGGTTCGCAGCAAGCCGGCCATTTGCGCGAGATGACTTCAATGCGCAAGGATATCGGCACGCTGAAGACCCATGGCCCCGGCTTTCCGCTGATCTTTCTGCTGCCCCACATCTCGACCCAATCGCTGTTGGGCGAGGAAGGCCAGGAGCAAACGATCCTGCCAAGCACGCAGAGCAGCCCGGCCGAGGTAGTGCAAGTCCGCGACGTCGTGACTGTGCGCGTGATGGCGATCCTTTCGCAATTGGCAATCGTGCTGGGGCTGGTGTTTGTCGGATTGCGTCATTTCGACAACATGAAGACGGGCATCGCGGCGGCGACGCTGTATCTGCTGTTGCCGTACACGGCGATGTGGACGGGGCACGTGACGCACGCCCTGCCCGGTGCGCTATTGGTGTGGGCGATCGTGCTGTATCGTCGGCCGCTCTTGGCGGGGGCGATGATCGGGCTGGCCTTCGGCACGATCTACTATCCGATCTTCCTGCTGCCGTTGTGGATCAGCTTCTATTGGCAACGCGGGCGGCTGAAGTTTTTAATCGGTGCCGTGGCCATGCTCGCGATTCTCATATTATCCCTGGCCATCATGTCGAGCGACGTCTCAATGTTCCTGGACGGGCTGCGACAAATGTTCAACCTCCGCATGCCGGCCCTTGAGCCTGACCAATTGTCGGGGGCCTGGCAATTCTGGAAACCCGTCTATCGCCTTCCCATTTTCTTGGCGTACGTGGGTTTGTGCCTGAGCATGGCATTGTGGCCCGCACAGAAAAACTTGGGCGTGCTCATCAGCTATTCGGCGGCCGTGATGCTCGGCACCCAGTTCTGGCACGCGCACAGCGGAGGCCTGGCGCTCGCGTGGTATTTGCCGCTCCTGCTGCTCACGATCTTCCGCCCGAATCTGGAGGACCGCGTGGCGCCGGCGGTGGTGAGGTAGAGGGGGAGACGGGGAGAATGGGAGAGGGGGAGACAGGGAGATAATCCTTTTTCAAAAGGAGAACAAAAGTGCGTATTCAGAAGCATACCGAACTCGAAGTTTACAGGAAGGGTTTCGATGTCGCGATGGGACTATTCGACGCTTCCAAAATGTTTCCAAAGGAGGAAACATATTCGTTGACCGATCAGATCCATCGCTCTTCTCGCTCAGTTTGCGCTAATCTCGCGGAGGCGTGGCGAAAGCGTCGATACGAAGCGGCGTTCATCGCCAAGCTGTCTGATTCCGAAAGCGAAGCCGCTGAAACGCAAGTATGGCTGGAGTTCGCCGTGAAGTGTGGATATGTCGATCGAGATCGGGCCGCGCCATTCTATCAGACGTACGACGAGATTCTGCGAATGCTCGTGGCCATGATTCACTCGCCCGACGCATGGACCATCCCTTCCTCATGATTCCCTATCTCCCCCTCTCCCCCTCTTGCGTTACTGATCCCTTCGCACATCGATCGCGTTATGCTTCGCTTGGGCCGCCAGCCAGCGGCGCCATTGTTCCTGGTCGTAGTCGAAGCTCGCGCCGCCGGAGAGGGTGACGAGCGCGCTGAGGACCGATGGATTTTGAAAGTTTTCCTGCACAACCTGCGGTCCGCCGCCGCCGAAGCTGAACGCGCTGCCGTCGGGAGAGAACGTGTACGCGTGCTGATCCGCATTGGCGTCGCTGACTTTCACTTTGTGCATGGTCACCAGGGCATCGATGAGCGGGCCGATCGCGTCCGGATCGCCGATCTGGCCCAGGGCCGCGCCGGCGCGGTTCACGATTTCGTTGTCTCGATTTCTTAGCGCGCGAATGTAGGGTTTCACCAGACCGGGCCGGCCCGATTTGATGAGATACTCCAGGCTTTGGTAGCGAACTTCTTCCTCGGGATCGGCGAGCGAGCGATCCACCAGGGCGTCGACCGCTACCTGATGATCGAGGCGCGAGGCGATTTCGATCCACAGCCGTTTGAGGTCGGGGTCCTTTTCGCGTCGCAACGCGCCGACCACCGCCTCGGCGGCCGCCGGATCGCGAATCGTCTCGAGCTCCGCGCGGGCCTGCACCACGCGGTCTTCTCGACGCCCAGTGAGCCAGCGCCGCAGGCGCTCGATGCTATTGCCCCAGTCGGCCTGCTCGCCCTTCGTTTCCTTCTGCCGCTCCAACAGCTCGACGTGTTGCGGCGTGACGTAGCGGCCCTCGTACATCACCATGCCGCGCGAGGCCATCACGTCGTCGCGAGTCATCCACTCGCCGCTTTGCTGGCGAAAGCCCGAGGCGGTTCGCGCTTCTCTGTGATTCGGATCTAGCTCGAGAATTCGAGCCAGATGCTGCTTCATGGCCCCGAGCAGTTTACGCTCGCGGCACCACTCGGCCAGTTTCCAGTGCGCCTCGACCGTGTCGGGCGACGAGCGGGCCAGCTTTTGATATTCGGCTTCGGAGGCCGTGGTTGTATCGATGCGCGCGACTTGCGATCGTGGAAGGGTCAACCTGCCGCCGGCCGTAAGCTCGATGACATATTGCGATTTGTCGCCGTCGGCTGTGGCGACAATTTGCCCCTCGACGCGCCCACCACCTTTAAGCTCGAAAACGTCGGCGCGTGCGGAAATCCCCGTGATGAATACCACGGAAGAGATTGCAAATTGCAAAATGCAAATTGCTGTACCGCCAATTTCCAACTTGCTGCGTACCATTCAAGTATTCAAGCCAAGTCTTGAACAGGAGGAAACGGAGGGAACGGAGTATGACTTGTGTCTCTGCTTCCTCTGTTACCTCCTGTTCAAAAAATCTAGAATTGCTTTCGATTGAACGGCGACAACACACTAAGACAATACCAAATCCGTCAATCTTCAATTTGCATTTTGCAATACCAACTCTCGTGAAGATCGCGCCGGTCGTGGCGAAGCCGGCCAACATACACTATTATACCGTCTCAGTAGTGTCCGGCTATAAGTCGAACAGTTTCAGTTGGTTAGGGTCGGAGGATTCTGGAAACGGTTGATGTTTGGCGGTGAGGGCCTCAAACAGCGGG
>JAKEIB010000240.1 GCA_022614705.1 Planctomycetota bacterium
CCCGCTGTTTGAGGCCCTCACCGCCAAACATCAACCGTTTCCAGAATCCTCCGACCCTAACCAACTGAAACTGTTCGACTTATAGCCGGACACTACTGAACCAATGTACTTCGATCAGGAGGTAACAGAGAGAACAGAGTGTCGGCAGTGCTCCGTTTTCTCTGTTTCCTCCTGTTCAAGAAATGTATTCGTCTCCGGGCGAATTAGGATAACAACCTTTGCGCCTTCGCGACTTTGCGTGAGTTACTATTGGTCGTTACTAGTTTTCGTCGACGACTTCGCCTCCCGCGCGCGTCGAGAACGCTACATAGCTAGACGTGTCAATCGTATCGAGCAAGAAATGCACCGAACCGTCGCCGCAGAGGTGGTTCGCCCCGCCCGGATGCATGCTTGACGGACCGTATTCAGACACGATGTCGCCGTCTTTGTAATACGGACGGTAATTCAGCGAGATGCCGGGCGGCCTGAAGAACCAATCATACCGCAGCGCGGTATGCGCCGCGGTCCGACCGTCGATCCACACCCGCATCTTTTCCTCGCGGCTCTCGACGATGAACACCGTCTTCGACAGCCCGTCGCTAATTTCCGCCGGCCTGATCCTGGCCAACGGAAAGATCACCCCCTCGGGCTTCAGATTCGATCGCCAGAGGTGGTCGACGTCCGTCGCCCCGATGGAAACGTAATTGCCGATGGCGAATTGGCCAGCCGGGTAATGGCGGTCATCCGTGAAGTCGGCGCCCGTGTAGGAGGGGCACCGATAAATCGGCACAATCGTCGCGGCCGCCGGCCGATTGCGCAAAGCTACCGCCGAAATCGAATAGTCAATCGTGTCCTCGAGCGTCCCCATCTCGACGTACGGCATGATAAGACTCGCCCAGCTGTGATTGCCCAACGTCGAATGGATTTGCCAGATGAACAGCTCATCGCTGTTGCTGGCCGGATAAACGGTCTTCGCCAACTGGTATCCCTCGATCGCCAGCCCGATCTGCTTCAAATTGTTGATGCACGAACTCCTCCGCGCCGCCTCGCGCGAGCTCTGTATAGCCGGCAACAACAATGCGACCAGCAACCCAATGATCGCGATCACGACCAAGAG
This sequence comes from Planctomycetota bacterium, assembly GCA_022614705.1. Lineage (GTDB taxonomy): Bacteria > Planctomycetota > Planctomycetia > Pirellulales > Lacipirellulaceae > JABDGM01. The sequence continues at coordinate 1,097 of JAKEIB010000240.1, forward strand.
CTCGACCAACGTAAAGCCGCGAACTGCTCGACTGTTCCGATGCATGTGGTCTGCTCCTGCGAGGAGACCTGCCCCACGGCCAACGGCCACGATTCAGATTAGCGGACAACTACCATTCCCGCCACGAAACCGTCATTCAACCGCGCTGTGACACGTGGGGCAGTCTCTCCGAGACTGCCGATTCGAGTCTCGGAGAGACTCGTCCACGTGTCATGCGAGCACTAACGAACCACTAACGCACTTCGAGCACCAGATAGAGTTGCCGTTTTTCTGCCGCTGGGTCGTCCGCTGGGCCAACCGCAGCCCGGGTCCCCCCCTCACTACCGTTCGACGACGGCACGTATGTCAACCCTCCGACCAAAACGGGCTTCCCCAGCGGCATCCGCAACGTGGTGGCGAACTCTTGCGTCTCAATCGCAATCCGATCCACCACAGGAGCGATTTCGTTGGAACCTGCATTCCTTCTCTGGTCGAGCTGCGGGTCGCCCGGAACTGTGACCGTCGACTTCAAGTCAACGATCGCCGACCCCCCAGACTCCTTCGATGGAACAAGCGTCGGTCGGATCTCAAGCAGCGCTCCGAAGTTAGGCATCTCGACGATGGGCTGATAACCGACCCTCGGTTGTTGCGCGTCGCCGGACGAAGGCGTATCGGCAACCAATCGAATGAATGAGGCGCTTTGACCGCTCGCCAACTCTACGTCCCGATCCGTCGATTCCACGCTTCCCACGACGGGAATAAAGCCCGAGACGACGTTCTTCCTCGTCCCGCTCACCAGGTACACCAACTGGCTGCTGTAGCAGTTCGTGATGCCGCGAATGCTGCTCGGGCGCCGTGTAAATTCCGCCAGCCGTTTGCGATTCACCTCCGGCACGCCCGTTTGATCTGGCAGCAAGAGCGCATCGAGTTCGTCGGAATCGAGCATCAGCCAGCGGGCGTCCACGGTCACCGTCTTTCGTTCCGCCGAACCGTCACGCAGATTCGCCAGCAGCCCGCTAATTCGATCGTGGACCTTGGGCGTTTGCCAGATAACCAACGACGTTCCGAGCGGCTCGACCTGTCCTTCGCCGCCGTTGACCTCCCAACTGGCCGGATCGATCGTACCGGTCAGCACTCGCAAAATGTCGGCCATGCCAATGCTCGCGACGGGCGATGCAATTCCTTCGCCCCCTCCCGCGAATCCACCGCCCATTCCACCACCGCCCATGCCACGTTCGCCGGGAACTCCCCCGCCATACTGCACAAGTTGAAACTCGCGCGTCTCAAACTGCGGGTTGGGCGCAGCAATTAATCGGCGCATGCCCGGCCGTCCGCCGAAACCACCGACGCGCTCGCCCTCATCCGGCATGCTGAAGAACCCGCCACCGCCGCCGCCAAAGCCGCCTCCGCCATAGCCGCGGCCACCCGGTTGTGCCCGACCGATCGACTCGCTGTACGGATGGTCCTGGATATTGATGATCAGATCGCCAACCTCGTACGTCTTCAGCACATAGTTCTCGCCACCAGGCGCCGCGGGCGACTGCCCCTGGAGGATGATTGGCCAGCTCAAAACTGCGGCGACAAACAAGCCACAACGGCATTGCAACAGCATCGATTTCGCGAACATGGCGATCTCTCCTTCAGCAGGGTAGCGAATTAAACAAAGTGTCATGAGTGACTGAGGTGGCCGGGGCAACGCCCCAGTAAGCAAGTTCTGGGGCGTTGCCCCAGCCTCCCACTCAATCAGATTGGTCCTCTACTAAGTAGGAACATGGAATGATTTAGGCCAACGTAATTCCCGTTTTTCTCGGTAATTCTCGCTTCGGATGCTTGCTAGCGACCCAAATCTTTCCCCGTTTCTACTTAGTCGATCAAGGCGTCATCTGCGCCCATTGCACGCGGGCGCTGTTGAGATGTCCGAGCAACTGCGGGCGACGCGACGCGTAGGTCAGAAACTCTTCCGCCAAGTCGCCGCGGCAGGCCATCAGCGCCACCCAGGCCTCCGTTGCGTCCGACGGCTGTTCCGTGACGCGGGCAATCAGCAGTCGAGTAACTTCGGGACCATTGACGTGCCCCAACACCATGGCGGCCGACATCCGCACCGACTTATCTTCGAAATCGAACAGCGCCAGTAATCGTTCGATTGGCAGGCTGGGAACCTCGTCCGCCGCCGCGAGCGCCGCGGTTCGCGTCGCGTCATTGCGAACCAACGACAAATACTCGAGAAGCGCCGCATCCGAGTCGATGGCCAGCAGCCGCCGGGCGACGGCCGACCGCAGCTTGGAATCCGTCGTGCTCCCGGCGACTTGCGCCAAACCCTCGGTGCCGGCAATCCGTTCAATCGCCGACAGGACCTCGTCGTGATTCGTGCTACGCTGGACGGCCCGCACAATGGCCGGTACCGACTGCGGCGTGCCGCACACCGCCAACAATCGAAGAATCGCGACTTGGTCGCCGTCGTTCGAGCGCCGAAGTCTTCGCAGCAAAACCTTCGCCGCATCGCTCGACTCGATGCCCGACGCTTGGAGGATATCGGCTACTTCGGAGTCGCGATGCGCTTTGACCTGTTCGATAACGCCATCGACGTTCGCCACGAGCGTTGTCGACGCAGCCAACGCATTGGTCCGAGCCAGAAATACAAAACGCTCGTAATCGGTCGGAGCCCGGCCACTCGAACGCGCATCACGTCGAACGTCCGAATCGTCGGCCAAGACCGTGTCGTCACGCACAGGCGATTGAACGTCAAGTGCCAGTCGGCGAACCGTCCCCGCGGACTGCGAGCTGTCATCGCCCCGTCTCGCGACAATGAACAGCGCAACCAGAAGCAGCGCCGCGGCCGCCGCCGGAATGATCTGCCATGCCCGACGCCGCCAAAGCTGCCGCCGCGATTGCACCAGCCAGAACCGTTCCAATCGCGCCACGCGACGTGGGTCCGCATCGACCGCCAGCGCTTCGCAAATCGCGCGATCGAGATCGTCGTTCGAAGGTTCGTTTGAATCGTTACGGTTCATCTCATTCGCGCCGGGCGTAATTAAGTCCAATCGCCTCGGCAATCCGTTTCCGTGCCAGGTGCAGGCACGTGTGCACGTTTCCCTCGGTCGTTTCCAGGATGCAAGCGACCTCGCTCGCCCCTAACCCTTCACCCAGGCTGAGCAACGCGACCTCACGCTGACGCTCCGGCAAGCCGTCGATCGCCGCGCGAATCCGCTCGCTCAACTCAACTGCGGCAGCTTGCTCATTGGGCTCAGCGGCGCCGGACACACACTGCTCCGACGACAGCTCGCGTACATCCCGCCGACGCCGGCGACGATCGCGCTCCACGTTGACGACAATCTGCATCATCCAAGTGCTGAACGACGATTCGCCGCGAAAGCTCCGCCAGCCGCCGAGTACGCGGCACAGCGCCTCCTGCACAATCTCCTCAGCCGCGTCCGGGTTATTCGCCAGCCGCTGGGCCAAACGCAGGGCCGCCGGCAGGTGTTCGACGACCAATCGATCCACCGTGTGCCTGTCAATGGGCCCTGCCATCGGCGCCTACCTTGGTCTGCTATCTAATGAGACGCCATCCCCAGGCGCGTCTTAAACAGAAATTCCGCTCTTGGCCCCATTTTTCTTGCGGCCGATCCTCAGTTTACTCACTCACCGTCGCCCTCAACACGGCGCGAAACCGACGCCCGACGCTTGCGGCTTAGCGCATCTCGCCTCCGGTTCCGTCGACCGCTGCGCGCAACCATCGCACGTCAACGCCTCGTCAACCCCCAATTCTTGGCCACCGCGCTCGGCCAAAAATAGTTGTGGACATTGTGCCACTACTTGTGCTAGAGTGACGCGTCAAATGACCGTTCGCTCCGTTGCCGCGGAAGACGTCACGCCGGAAGGGCGCGTTCGCAAACGAACTGTCTCGCACTTGTATAGGCCTTGAAACCTCCCTCTGGTTGACGAGACAGCTCTAGGACGCGCGCAACCGGGCCATTGGCCGCGGGACCCGCTGGGGACGGTTTGGGATACGCTTCGAGCGCCGCACATCGCGACGTTCGATCGTCGGCCCTGTGGGCCCATCATTTCCTTTTTTTGTAGTAGGCACCGGGCACCCGGCAGCCGGTTATTTCCGGGTGCCGGGCCGGTGTGTCGTAACCTTATAAACAAACACGAGAAAACTATAGACAATTCTCGGTGCTGAGTACCTGGTACTGAGTACTGTGTAGGCGAGCCCCGAAAGTCCTCTGCTCCCTCCGTTTCCTCCTGTTCAAAACTCGACTCGAAATCCGTTCCGCGACGCGCGAGCCAATCGTCGCCGCGATTGCTAGCAGTCCGCGCGGTTACCGCGCCCCCTCCCGCGCACCCACATCGCGATTGACCGCCGCCGCCCATTTTGCCAGACTCCCGCCCCCGCTTCGGCGGCCCCGCGACATTAACCATACGGAAAACCTGCCATGAATCGACTTTCCCAATTTGCATTCGTCAGTGCGGTCGCGTTTTGCGGCTTCTCGTTCCTGGCTGGTTGCAACAAAGGGTCATCGACCGATGCGGCCACCGCGCCGACGGCCACCAGCGCCGACCCAAGCCCGTCCACCGATGCGGTCACTCAAGCGGCGGCCGACTTTGTGGACGCCCTTATCAAGGGCGACGCCGCGCGGGCAAGCGCCCGGTTCACTCCTCAGGCCATGCAGCAAACCGCCAACAGCGGCATTAAGTTCGCCCCGCCCGGCTGGGCAAACACCACCTTTCGCATGGGTGAAGTTCGCTCGCGAAGTGTCAATGAAGCCGTCGTCCATTGCGTGCTGATCGTCAATTCCACGGCCACGCCCCACAACGAGGAAATGTGCTGTGTCATGCGGCTAGTCGACAACGACTGGCGGGTCGCGGGCATTGCGTACTGGGACAACAAAAATCCGGGTGGCACACTGCAGGATTTTGAAACTGGCCAGCGAGTCCCGATTCCGCGCAACCTCAGCGCCCCGAACCCGGCCAGCCCATCCCCATCCCCGCCCCCCGGGACGCAAACGCTCCCGCCCCGAATCGCCCAGGAACCCGGCGCAACAAGCCCGTTCTAGTGGTCCCGTTCGCTCCGGTCGTACCAAGGTGACGCGACCAGCCGGGTTGCGCGTGGGCCTGGTTTTTTGCCCTGTTTTGCCGACAAGCGCCGTTGGCGCAAGATAGCGCGCAACTCTATTTCTGGCTGTATCTTACGGTCGATGTCTAGTGCGCATATCGCCCATGGCATCGGACCTGCCCCCGCGATCACAGGTTTGACAAAACACCTTATTTTTCCTGAATTACGCAATCAAAAAACTTTCTTCCATCCGCAAGGTTTTGGTGGCTTGTCGAAGCCACCATCATCGGTTCAGATATTGAGCACTCTGCGGAGTATAGAAAAGACGCCAGTTGCGGACATACGTTGTCTGCGATGACCGGCGAACTTTCTGACGAACCTCGATGGCTCCAAGCTAGCATGAGTAGCCGCTTGTCGGTTCCTCAGCTGATTTCTTTGCCGCGACGTCGTTCGCTCCGCAGTCTGTGAATCGCGACAAAGTTGTCGGTTCGACGTTCCATAGTTTTTGGAGGTATTTCGATGAAACGAAATCTGATTCGAGTGACCCTGGGTGTGGCGGCTCTGGCCGTCGTCCTTGTGGGTCTGGAGTCTCAGGCCGAAGCCGGTCGCCGCCACTGCGGCCGCCGTCACCACTGCCGTCACGACCGCCAGTCGTGCTGCGAAACCAAGTGCGAGCCCGCTTGTGAAGCTAAGCCGGCTTGCGAGTGCGAAGCCGCTCCCGCCTGCGAAAGCGATTGCGGTTGCGACAACGGTTGCCGTAAGCATCGGTTCCGCCACCGCTGCCGCAACAATGGTTGCGACAGTGGATGCGGCAACGGCTGCAACGGCGGATGCAATGGCGGATGCGGCGGCGAGGTGATTCACGAAAGCGCACCCGTTGAAAAGACCGAATCCGCTCCTGCGCCCCCGGCAGACGCGCCCGCCGAAGGCGAAGCACCGAGCGCATAGCTCGTTGACGCCGTATCGCATTGCCCCCTTATGGCGAATTGCACCGAGATTTGGGCATTGCGCGCACGGTGATCACGGGCCATTACGAGCCGGGCCTCTCCCAGGAGAGGCTCGGCTTCGCTTTTGCGCTTGTCGCAACGATCGACTGCTAGCATACGACTTGCCGCGACGATCGTTTCTTGTGTGGGCACCCATTCGCCTCCCTCGAATCAGCCGCGTCTGCTACAGTTCGGCGACGAATTCGCCAAACACGTCCGCGCGTTGGCTGCGAGGATAACGCATGCACTTTCGAGTCGAGCTCGACATCTTTCGCGGGCCGCTGGACCTGCTGCTGTACCTTGTGCGAAAGCTCGAGCTCGATGCCTCGGAGATCGCACTTGCCACGATCACCCGGCAATTTCTCGAATACTTGGCAATTCTGGAAAAAATCGACGTCGACGCCGTAGGTGATTTCCTCGACGTCGCCAGTACGCTGATCGAAATCAAGTCGCGCTCCGTCTTGCCCGGCGACGACGAAGTCGCCGACGAATTGGACGACCCGCGACAAGAGCTCGTGCGGCGGCTGCTCGAGTACAAGCAATATCGCGACGCGGCCAGCATGCTCGAAGAACGCAGCCGCGAATGGCGCGAGCGATTCCCGCGGTTGGCCAGCGACTTGCCGGTGCGCAATCTCGCGCCCGATCGGCAACCGATTCAAGAAGTTGAGCTGTGGGATCTGGTCAGCGCGTTTGGCCGCGTACTGAAGGAAAAGCACGCCAGCGCCGGGCCGGAAAGCATCCGTTACGACGAAACGCCGATCCACGTTTGCATGCAGCGCATCGACTCGCGACTGCGCCGCGAGGGCCGCGTCGCGTTTACGGAATTCTTTGAAGCGGCCGTTCACAAGTCCGCGCTCGTCGGCATGTTCCTTGCCGTGCTGGAGTTGGTGCGCCATCAACATGCCCGCGCCGCGCAGCCGGAGCTGTTCGGCGAGATCTGGCTCGAAGCGGGCGACGAGCCGCTACCGTGCGAGCTCGACCTAGTGTCCCACTACGAGCACAACCGCGGGCCAGATGAAGCAGTGTAGTCCTCTCGCTCCGCGAGAGGAATTGCGTCTCGCGGAGCGAGACGCCCACACTGAACTTCACTGCTGCCAACCTTCCCAACGGCTGTCGCACCGCGCCAGCACGCTTTACAATGGCGACTGCCATTGCCCTCCGAACCGCTCGCCCCGCCGCCGCGTCTTGCGCTTTCGATGATCAACAATCTCCCGGTCAAGACGCTCAAGCACGGCGACATCACGATCGAAGGCTACTCGCGCGCGGCCGTGCAATCTTATTGGCGGTTCCCAGAGCTGAAACTCGGCTTCGACCTTGGCGGCCAACCGTGGTCGTTTATGGGCACGGAAACGTGGTTCGTCACGCACGGCCATCTCGACCACATCGCCGCGCTGCCCGTGTACGTTGCCCGCCGGCGGATGATGAAAATGACGCCGCCCGTGATCTACATGCCAGCCGAAACGATCGAGCCGATGCAGAAAATCCTGCGGCTATTTACGCGGCTCGACCGCGGCCGAATGCCCTGCGAAATGAAGCCCGTCGCGCCCGGCGACGAAATCGAATTGTCGCGTGAGCTCATCGTGTCGGCGACCGCCACGCGACACACCGTGCCGTCGCTCGGCTATATCGTGTGGGACCGTCGCCGCAAGCTGAAGCCCGAGTATCAGGACCTCAGCGGCGAGGAGATCCGCGACCTGCGCCTCGCCGGCACGGAGGTGAGCGCCGAAGTCCGCCGGCCCCTCGTCGCGTATCTGGGCGACAGCGCGCCGCCCGGCCTCGACGACAACCCGGCCATGTACGAGGCCAAAATCCTCATCTGCGAGCTGACGTTCGTCGCGCCCGACCATCGCAAGGACAAGATCCACAAATTTGGCCACATGCACCTCGACGACCTCATTGAGCGTCGCGACCGGTTCAAGAACGAGCTCATCATCGCGGCCCACCTGAGCACGCGCTACCACGCCAACACCGTACGCACGCTCGTCAGCAAGGCAATCCCGGACATGCTCGATGGCCGGCTGCTTTTGTGGTTGTGAGTGGACCGAGAGCAGCGTGTGGTGCTAGCAAGATTTCCAATTGCGCACACGCCAGGCCACGCTGTTTGCGGCCGCGCCCCTGTCATTCCGAGGTCTGCCGAGGAATCTACGCGGACCCCTCGGCGGATCTCGGGGTGACATTGAAACCTTAACTGCTCGCCGCTCGCGTATAGAATTCCCGAAAGGATCGTCATGGCACTTAATCGCAAGACGCTAATTGCACAGCCCATGAAACGCGAACTGATCTCGAAGCTGCACTCGACGCTCGAACATCTTGTCCTCAAGGAATCTTCCACCGGCACGGAGTTCTGGCTGGCCCGCGACCTCCAGAAGGTCTTGGGATACGTGCGTTGGGCCAATTTCGAAAACGTGATTCGTAAAGCGATCGTTTCGTGTGAGTTGGCCGGTTACGCCGCAGAGGACCATTTTCTGCCGGTCGACAAGTTGAACGACGTCGGCACGAGGCCCGCGCGAAAAGTGTGCGACTACGCGCTCACACGCTACGCCTGCTACCTCATCGCGCAGAATGCCGATTCATCGAAAGACCCGGTGGCATTCGCGCAAACCTATTTCGCCGTGCAGACGCGGCGTCAGGAAATGATCGAACGCCGCTTGGCTGACAGCGAACGGCTCAACGCGCGCCGCAAGCTGAGCCAGTCGGAGAAAGTTCTCTCGGGGCTGATTTACGAGCACGTCGACGACGAGCGCGGCTTCTCGCGCATCCGCACCAAGGGCGACCAGGCCCTGTTCGGCGGCGTCACGACGCGGCAAATGAAGAAGCGCCTTCGCGTGCCCAAAGGCCGAGCAATGGCCGACTTCTTGCCCACGATCACCATCAAGGCCAAGGACTTCGCCAACGAAATTTCCAACTTCAACATCAATCGCGATTACCTGCACACCGAAGCGCAAATCGCGCGCGAGCACATCAAGAACAACCGCGAAATCCGCAAGCTCCTCGGCCGCCGCAAGATCAAGCCCGAAGACCTCCCGCCCGCCGAGGACGTCAAGAAAATCGAACGCCGCTTATCGAGCGAAGAAAAAACGCTGCCCGACGAAACGAAGCGGATCGCACCACCGGTAAACGATCGGCAACTTATTTTTGATCAGGTAGGAACTAAGAGTGAGGCAAGAGAATGACGACGGAACCATAGTCGCGCCGGCTTTGTTCTTTCAACGCTTGCCAACCTCATCCGTCAGACGAGTTAGCAGTTCAACGGGTGTAAGAGGCTGTCCGGAAACTAAACCCCGGGAATTGCAGGGTTATTTGGTGCTAGCAAACAAACGCGGGCTCTTGATTTTGTAGGGTCTGACGAAATCG
>JAKEIB010000241.1 GCA_022614705.1 Planctomycetota bacterium
ATGGTGCGTTCCTCCTTTCAAAGGAAATTGGTGTTCCCCAGACTGTAACGTCCGGGGGGAGGAACCACCATCTTTTTCAACTAACCGCGGGACAAGCTCCATGCAGGTCTAGACACAGGTTATTCATCGTGGTTCGCTCACTTATTTGATCCTGTGAAATGTGTCCGTTGTGCTGTCGTATAGGTACTGCTTTTGGTGACCGGAAATGTCCATGAAACCGATTCGCAGCAATGCAATCTTTACCAAGCCATTCTCCGTAACGTAGGTCCTCTGACTATCGACTAAACCCACCAGGAAACCGACCTTGAAATCACCCGTTGGAATCGGTTTTTGTGTCTGCTCACTGATGCGTTTCAAGTCAGCAACTTGTACTTCATCGTCGCGCTCGGTGAAATATGCGTCAGTTGATGCAGGTTCGCTCACAACTAACCACTCGTTACCTGCCATAACTTCAAGTTGCCAGTTCGATACCGCGCTGTCAGGACCAGTGTTTGTAGCAACTAGATCGATTGCCACAATTGATTTCCCCTTTTCACTTCGGTCGCCAACAACGCGGCCAACTTCAATGCTTTTAATCTTGAGTCCGATTCCTGGCGGTTCTTTCGTGGTCTCGACCATTTCCCTGGCCTGCGTTAGCTGCTTAATCAAGTGCGCTACCCAGTTAAGCTGCTTTTCATGTAATGCGTTAAACGCGTTCTTGACTTCCCGACGCTCGCTTGTGGGGACATCGTTTTCACTCAACACAAGCTTGCTGAACTGTTTGGAATTGGCAGATACGAGACCATATACCCGCCCAATGACTTCTCGCTCGCAATCGAAACCAATCATCCAGTCATCTAAACCTGTTCGATCTTTTACCGGCTCGTGGATGCGATCATTAAGAAGTTGGATGCTTGCGATGAGAAGGGCAACCTTGTCATTGGAAGTTTCTTGCTTTGCTTGGGTTAGTGCCTCTTCGTAGGAGTATTCCGCACTTCCCTTACTCATTTCGCGATTGGCATGGAGTCGGACGCGGTATGCATTCGATGCATATTCCTCCATTTCCTGAAGTTGATTCTCCAATCGCTTAACGTAATCCTGGGCGCTGCCTTCATGAATTGAGTCAGTCGCACTGTCTGGCAATGCCGCTTGCTGATTGGCCTTAGCAGTCGTGGTGGATGCGCCGCCGCTCGTGTAGCCTAGCCACAGAAATACGCCGGTACAGATGGCCGATACAAATGCGAGAACGTAATACGCTGTTCGCGTGGGAGTGAACGCGAGGTTGACCATGTTCTTAATTTCCCACGGGTAGTTCAGCCACAGCATCGGAAACGCAACGAGTGACGCGCAGCCGATAGCGAATTGAATAGGGTCCGGTGTATAGCGAGACTGATTACCGCGATACGTCTGCAACCATGCTAGCGCCGTAGGTGTAATCAGCGAAAGGGTAGCCAATAGCCAAATACAGACAGCAATTGTTTCAGGCCAAGTAGCCTGCTTCCAATAGCCCCATGCAGAGCCAAAGACGGAGGATGTTAGCGCCTGACCTATTAAGATATCCGTCACCGACAGCCTCCTCTCAAACAGGCGGTCGATGAGCGATTTGGTTGGTCGCGGTTCGTCTGACATGGCAACCATGATACTGATTCACCTTTCGGGTGGGGCCAGTAAGGTTGCGAGAGGGGATGTGTGACCATCGAAAAGTTAGTCACGGCGCACCTCCGATCCCGTTCGGAGGGCCGGACACACTTCTCCGAGCACCACCTTAATGACCCACCGCCTCTCTTTGGCACGCCCGTTGCTTGTATGGAGGCGTCGCTTGAACGGAACTTTTGGGCATAACGAGCGGAAGCGCTCGGGGCCGGAACAGACAAGAGGGCCGCTACAGGCGATGAGGCACAACAGCACGTGAACGAAAGCGCCTTACAGAACAGAAGTTAGCGAGATCTGCCCACCTCCCACAGAAGCTCGCAAACTCGGCGATTTTCGCACGTCTAGGGCGAACTCGGGTACCCCCCTTCAGGGATGGAACCCGGGTTCGCCCATCTTTTTTTGATGTAGCAAAATTGAACATGTGTACTGAAACAGTACACTTTTCGTTGCGGCGGCGGGTCGTCTTGGCGGGCTGAAATTCGTCGGCGGAAGAATTTTTTGAGGGGCGGCATTGGTGCAGTTGGAGGGCGGTGACTCGGGGCGGGGCGTTCGGAGGGCTCAGCCGAGCGGACGCCCCGGCTCGCCTAAGATGCACTCGAGAGAAGGTTGATCGCGAATTGCAACGCTGCTCAATCTCTTCGGCGCGGGTCGGGGTTAGAATCAAAAGCGGGCCGGCCTCATAGAGGCCAGCTACAGCCGAGGCCAGCTCTAGGATTCTTGCGGAGACGGCGATGCTTGTTCGGCGCGGCAAGTTGCCAAATTCTCTTCGCGCTCTCGCGTGGCCATGCGTTGTCGCACTTGGATTTGCCATTCTGTTGATTGATGCGGCGACCGAGCTCTGGGCCGCCGATGTGGGCGACCGGTCGCGGCAAGCGGCCGACAGGCAAACAACGGCGAAGAAGTCGCCTTCTACCAACCAGGCGAACGACTTTGGCTATGCCGAGGTCGCGTTGATCAACGACGCTATTCGCAAGGGTTGGGCGGATCATGAGCTCGTGCCGTCAAAAGCGGCGACGGATGGCGAGTGGTGCCGGCGCGTGTATCTCGACATCATCGGCCGCGTGCCGACGGTCGAAGAGCTGAAGGCCTATCTCACCGACCGCTCGCGGGACAAGCGATTGCAGCTCGTCGATCGGCTGCTCGGCGATGAGTACAACGAGCAGTACACCGCCAATTGGACGACGATCTGGACCAACCTGCTGATTGGCCGCACGGGCGGCATGGAGCGCCGCTCGCTGGTGGAACGCGACGGCATGCGGGAGTATCTCAACGACGTTTTTCGGTACAACAAGCCGTATGATGAACTAGTGAAGGAGCTCATCACGGCCACCGGCAGTTGCAAGCCGGGCGACGAGGATTTCAATGGCGCGGCCAATTTCCTGGCCGACAAGATGGAAGAAGGCGGCGTGCAGGCGACCGCGAAGACGGCTCAAATATTCCTCGGCGTGGCCGTGCAGTGCACGCAGTGCCACAACCATCCGTTCAATGAACATAAGCAGAATCAGTTCTGGGAGCTCAACGCGTTCTTTCGGCAGACGCAAGTGGAGCGCGTGCGGGGAGGCGACGGTCGGCGATACGACTACGGCCGGGTGGTGGATCGCGACTTCCGCGGCGAGGGCGGCGACGCCGAGAAAGCGGAGGTTTACTACGAACTTCGCAACGGCAAGATGAAAGTTGCCTACCCGGTGTTTATCGACGGCACAGCGTTGGCTGCGATTTATGCCGACCGGGGCGAGGATTTTGGCGACCGCGGGTATTTGGAGGACATCAATCGCCGCGCGGAGCTCGTGAAGCTCGTGCTGGAGTCGCGGGAGTTCGACCGGGCGATTGCGAACCGCATGTGGGCCCATTTCCTGGGCTACGGATTCACGAAGCCGATCGACGACATCGGGCCGCACAACGTGCCGTCGCACCCGGAGCTGCTTGAGGGGCTCGGCTCGGCGTTCCGCAGCTCGGGCTTCGACCTCAAAAAGCTCATGCGCTGGATCGTGCTTTCGGAGCCGTACAGCCTGAGCAGCCAGATCACGAGCCGCAACGAGGATGATGACCCTGCGCTCGGGGCACGGCCGATGTTCAGCCGGTTCTACTTGCGGCAAATGCAGGCCGAGGAGTTGTATGAATCGCTGCTGGTGGCGACGGCGGCGGATAGTACGCTGAGCCGCGAGCGACGGGATGAGATGAAGGATCGTTGGCTGCGGCAATTCAGCACGGCCTTCGGCACCGATGAGAACGACGAGGCCACGACGTTCAACGGCTCGATTCCGCAGGCGCTCACGCTGATGAATGGCGACCTGGTGCGCCGGGCGACCGGCAACCAAAAGGGCAGCATGCTGTATCGCGTGGCCACCGATCCACAGCTTGATAACGCCGAGAAGATCCGCTACTTGTACCAGGCCGCGCTGTCGCGCCTGCCGACGCGGCAGGAGCTCGCGATCAGCAACGAATTGCTGGTCGCCCGCAACGGCGACGTCGGCGCGGCGCTGCAGGATATTTGGTGGGCGCTGCTTAACACCAATGAGTTCATACTTAACCATTGAGGAGCGGTTAGATATTGCTAATTGCGGATTTCGGATTGCGGATTGAGTCAGGTAATCCGCAATCCGAAATCCGCAATCCGAAATTGAATCGACGGAACAACTTTCCATTGGAGCTGGCCATGAGCTGTTGCACGGTTCCTCACGGCATGTCGCGTCGTCATTTCATGCGTCACTTGGCTGGGGCGTCGGCGTTTGCGCTTCCCGCGTTTGCGCTAACGCGGACGCTGCGTGCGAATGCAGAGTCGTTGAGCCGCAGCCATAAGTCGGCGATTCTGCTGTGGTTGGGCGGCGGGCCGCCGTCGATCGATATGTGGGACATGAAGCCGGGCGCGCCCACTGCCGGCGAGTTCAAACCGATTGCCACGACTGGCGACGTGCAGATCTGCGAACTCATGCCGCAGATGGCCCAGCAGATGAAGCACCTTTCCGTGGTGCGGTCGATGAGCACGCGCGAGGCCGATCACGACCGCGGCCGCTACTATATGCACACCGGCTTCGTGCCGAATCCGAGCGTCGAGCACCCGGGCTACGGCTCGGTGATCGCCCGCGAAATGGAGAGCAAGGTGCCCGAGCTGGAAATCCCGCCGTTCGTCTCAATCGGCGGGGCGAGCGAAGGGCCCGGTTTTTTGGGCATGGCGTACGCGCCATTCCAGGTCAACGCCAACGGCCAAATTCGCGACGTCGAGATGAACGTCGCTTGGCAGCGGATGTACGACCGCATGAAGCTGCTGGCGGCGCTCGAGACGCGGTTCATCGACGAACGCCGCGGGCTGGCCGCCGAAGAGCACGCCAAGGTGCTCGGCAAAACGCAGGACCTGCTGACGAGCGAGCAGATGACGGCGTTCAAAGTGCGCAGCGAGCCGCAGGAAATGATTGAGAAGTACGGAGATAACAACTTCGGCCGCGGCTGCCTGATGGCCCGGCGGCTCGTGGAAGTGGGCGTGCCGTTCGTGGAAGTCAACTCGGGAGGCTGGGATTTGCACCAGGGCTGCTTCACGTCGCTGCAAACGAAGTTGCCGGAGCTGGATAAGGCGTTCAGCGCGCTGGTGGAAGACCTCGCGCTTCGCGGGCTCTTGGAAAGCACGGTCGTGCTTTGCATGGGCGAGTTCGGCCGCACGCCGCGGATCAACGGGAACGCCGGCCGCGACCACTTCGCCCGCGCGTGGAGCGTCGTGCTGGGCGGCGCGGCGATTCAGGGCGGCCGGGCCATCGGCACGACGAATTCCGACGGCACGAGCGTCGAGACCGATCCGTACTCTTCGGAAGACCTCATGGCCACGGTTTGCCACGCGCTCGGCATCTCGCTGCAAACTACTTACCAGACGAAAAGCGGCCGGCCAATGAAGATCGCGGGCGGCGGGCGGGTGATTCAGGAGTTGTTCGCGTAATGTAGTAGGCACACTCCGTGTGCCGTAACAGACGCCGGAGGGGCACCTCCCACCCTTTCGACCCCGAATCAATTAGCAACTTTTCCCCCCTTCCCGCTACGGCACACGGAGTGTGCCTGCTACAATGTGGCGATGACCGAACATCCGGAACACGTTGCGCTGTTGACTTCTACGCCCAATGAGATGGAAGCCGGGATCATCGTGGGCGCTCTCGAAGAGCGCGGCATCAAGTCCACGATGACCGGTGTCTACACGGCCGGCTTCCGCGCCGAGGCGCCGGGCTGGGTGCAGGTACTTGTTTCCGAAGATGATCTGCCCGCCGCGCAGGAAGTGCTCGATGAAGTTCGCCGCGGCGACGATGACGTCGATTGGTCGCAGGTCGATGTCGGCACGCCGGAAGATGAGTGAGGCGTAATCGTGCGCTGCGGCGGCGACATACGAAATCGATATAGCGAGCTGGGCGGTCCTCCGCCCCGTCGGGGGCGAGGACGCCCCGGCTCGCTCGTTTTTTGGCGCATGTCTCGAGTTATTTCGCGTCGCGCTCGCGGCAGTACGCGACTATTTCGTCGATCGACATCTTTGATTTATCGACGCGTTGAACCTCTTTCGCCGCTGCAGGAGATGCAGGTGCCGCCTTTGCAGCAGGCGCCTCCTCAACCGCTTCTTCCTTAGCCGGTGCTTCCTCAACGTGTGGCTTCGTGGGCGGCGCTTTTGCCGGAGCGGCCCCTGCCCCACCGCGCGCCGCGGCCAGCATTTCGGCAACACTCATCTTCGAGCGATCCAACTTTCCAGCCGCTGGTGCCGCTGGCTTTGCGGCCACACTCTCGGCTTTTGCCGGTGTCTTTTCCGCTTCGCCGGCGGGCGTCGCCGGTGCCTTGCCGGCCCGTGCCGCCGCTAAGACATCAGCGACCGATCCCTTTCCCGCGGCCTTCGCACCTGCGGCCGGCGCCGCTTTGGCCGGCGCCTTCGCGGCCGCCGGCTTAGCTTCAGCCTTGGCGGCCGGTTTTTTCGCCTCCACCTTCGGCGGCTTTGGCGGCGGCTTGTCGACGACCTTCAGGAAGTCCGGATCGATGTCGTACCAGCCGATGTTGAGGTGATAATCGTCGAACTCCACCAAGGCACGCCCGCTCATGTTCACCGTCTTTACGCGGCCCACCACGTCGCGAAACCGCGCAAGCTCCGGCCGCGTCGCGTCCACGACGACGTACTTGTCGGTGTACTGACGTTTCATCTTTTCAATCTGCTCGGTGAACATCGCGGGTTCACTTTCAATCGGCTTCGGGTTGGGTGCCATGCCCACGGCTCGGCGTGGGCATGGACATCTGGGTTCAGCATGGCCACTTCGAGCAGTGGCCTTGGCACCACGGACGCGTCCGCAAGAACTGTCATGGCACGCCATTTTGGCCTAAATCGCGACCTCCGGCAAGGACATCGCCAGTGTAGTCGTCCCGCTCCGCGGGACGAATTCCTCTCGCGGAGCGAGAGGACTACACTTTTCCCAATGTCGCGACACCGCGCCGGCTAGTTGCTTGTGCGTCCGCGGCAATTCATAATCACGCAATCGCCGGCGCGCGTCGTTTCAAACTGTCCGGCGAACCATGGACAAGTTTTATTCGGGAAGTACAACGATGATCCGAAACTTGATGAATCGAAGCACGATTCTTCCAATCTTGGCTATCACAATCGTCGTCGCCGGTGTCGCTTCTTGCGGTGTCGGCCAGGAATACATGTCCGGCATTACGTGGCCGGAGCCGCCAAAGGTCAAGCCGGGCAAAACGGACGCCGATCCGCCGTCGGACGCGATCATCCTGTTCGACGGCAAAGACCTCTCGGCGTGGGAGGGCGGCGACAAGTGGAAGATCGAGGACGGCGTGGCGATCGTCCACGGCGGCGACATCACTAGCAAGCAAAGCTTCGGCGACTGCCAGCTTCACATCGAATGGTCGGCTCCCCTGCCGGCCACCGGTTCGGGCCAGGGCCGCGGCAATAGCGGCGTGTATCTCATGGACCGCTACGAGCTCCAGGTGCTCGATTCCTACGACAACGAAACGTATTTCGACGGGCAGGCCAGCGCCATCTACAAGCAGACGCCGCCCATGGTCAACGCCATGCGCCCACCCGGGGAGTGGAACACGTACGACATCGTCTTTACGGCGCCAAAGTTCAAGGACGATGGCTCGCTCGAGTCGCCCGCCTATGTCACGGTGCTGCACAACGGCGTGCTGACGCTCAATCACTTCGAGATCGAGGGCATCACGCCGTTCAATGAAGTGCCCAAGTACACGAAACACGGCAAGGGGCCGATCTATTTGCAGGACCACGGCAATCCGGTTCGCTACCGCAATATTTGGGTTCGTGAGATAAAGCCGCTGGAGGGCAAGAGGGAGCGCGAGCCGTACTTCCGCGACGACAACGGCAAAGAGTGGCCGGCGGAAAAGGCTGGTGGCTAATAACGGCGCTTGCGGATTAGCTTAGCTAAACCGCAAGCGTCGCGCCGCGCTTATTCCTCGTCGTCCGCCACCGGCTGGCCGGCACGCCAGCGGAGCACGGAATCCAGAAAGCCTTGGATGTCGCCGTCCATCACGGCGTGGAAGTTGCCCTGCTGATACTTCGTGCGGGCGTCCTTGACGCGCTGATCGGGGTGGAGGAAATAATTGCGAATCTGCGATCCGAAGCCCACTTTGGCCTGCTGTTGATACTTGGCCGCTTCGGCCGCCTCGCGCTTCTCCTCTTCCGCGCGGGCCATTCGCGCGCGCAGCATCTTCCAGGCGGTGGCCCGGTTTTTGTGCTGGGAGCGCTCGCTTTGGCACTGCACGACGATTCCCGACGGGCCGTGCGTGAGCCGGATCGCGCTGGACGTTTTGTTCACGTGCTGGCCGCCGGCGCCGCTCGCGCGAAACGTGTCCTCGCGCACGTCGTCGGGGTTGATCTCGATCTCCACGGCGTCGGAAACCTCCGGCGACACGTCCACTGCCGCAAAGCTCGTCTGCCGCTTGCCTTCGGCATTGAACGGGCTGATGCGCACCAGCCGGTGCATTCCGGTTTCGCCTTTGAGATAGCCGTAGGCCATCGGTCCGCGAACGGCGATCGCCGCGTGGCTGATGCCGGCCTGCTCGCTGTCTTGGCGCTCGAGCAGCTCGGTCGAATAGCCGTTCTTCTGCGCCCACAGCGTGTACATGCGCAGCAGCATCTCGGCCCAATCATTGGCGTCGGTGCCGCCGTCGCGGGCGTTGATCGAAAGGATGGCGCCCGCCGCGTCGTGCGGACCGCTAAGCAGTGCCTTGAGCTTCAGCGTCTCGACGACGCCCTCCAGCCGCGCAACTTCGCCAGGCACTTCGGCCGCGATTTCTTCGTCATCGGGCGCCATCTCAATCATCGCAGAAAGATCGTCGCTCGACTTCAGGGCGTTGTCGAGCGGCGTCACGATCGAGCTGAGAGATTTGCGTTCCTCGATCGTCGCCTGGGCCCGCTCCTGATTACTCCAAAAGTCCGGCTTAGCCACCTCGTTATCGATGGCCGCGATGCGCGATTTCTTGGTCTCCCAGTCAAAGAGAGTCTCGCAGTTGGAGGATGCCTTCGCGGATCGCCTTGGCGCGGTCGACGTACTCTTTTTCCATTCCCGTATGTTAGCCTTTCCAGGCTGACGTCTCCGATGTCATCGTTGTGCAGAAAAATGTCAGGCTAGAAAGCCAAACGTACTGCTGTCGCGAATTATACGTTTTTGCCGTCGTGACGACGAGGCCACACCTTGCCGCTCGCGTGCGGCAGCCATAGACTCGCAGTATGTCTCGCGTCGTGTTGGCCATGAGTGGCGGAGTCGATTCGAGTGTCGCGGCCCATCTGCTCGCGAAGCAGGACCACGACGTGATCGGGGTCTTCATGCGCCATGGCGAGGCATCGCCAGCGGCGACGAGCATGGAGCCACCCAAAGGGTACCCGGCAGGGAGCATGGAGTCCGGAAACGCCTCCTCCGACTCCACGCTCGATGCTCCCTGCTCTGTGCTTTCCCACAAACAAGGCTGCTGCACCGCCACGGATGCCGAGGACGCCCGCCGTGTGGCGGACAAGCTCGGCATTCCGTTCTACGCCCTCAATTTTCAGGCCGAGTTCGGCCAGATCATCGACTATTTTGTCGCCGAGTACACTGCCGGCCGCACGCCCAACCCGTGCGTGCAGTGCAATAACTGGATCAAATTCGGCAAGCTATTCGATTACGCAGATAGCGTCGGCGCCGATTTCGTCGCCACGGGGCACTACGCGCGACTTGAGTCGCGAACCGATGGTGACGTCGCGCTTTTGCGCGGTGTCGACGCAGCCAAGGACCAGTCGTACGTGCTGTTTGGAATCCGCGGCGAGCTTTTGCCGCGGATGAAGCTGCCTGTGGGACATTACGAAAAACCGGCGATCCGTAGGATCGCGGCTAGTTTGGGCCTGCGAGTCGCTGAGAAAAAGGACAGCCAGGAAATTTGCTTCGTCACACGCGGACGCTACGACGAATTCGTGCGTACACGGCGCGAAGCCGATACGAGCGGCAAATTAGTCACTGTCGATGGAACGGTCGTGGGCGAACACGACGGCATCGAAGGATTCACCGTAGGGCAGCGCAAGGGACTCGGCGTCGCGCTGGGTGAGCCCAAGTTCGTCGTGCGGATTGAGCCGGACACGCGGCGCGTCGTGTTGGGTGAGCGCGCGGCTCTCAATCGATGCGAACTAACAGCGCACGACTGCAATTGGATTATGTTTGATCGCGAAGACGCAAGCCACCCAGAGGGTACCCGGCCGCGACGCTGCTTCGCGCAAATCCGCTACAACGCGCCGGCCCAGCCGGCAACGATGACGAGGCTCGGGGAGCGCCGCTTGCGTATCGAGTTCGATGAGCCGCAGTTCGCCGTCACGCCGGGACAGGCTGTCGTTTGCTACGACGCGGAGGCCAATCAGCGTGTCCTTGGTGGCGGCTGGATTGAATGAGGCGCGAGTCGAGTGTGGAGCGCCATAATCGGGGGCGGGGACGCCCCGGCTCGCTGGCTCTTGATTCTAGACCCTTGACCAACACCATGCCCAATCGTCTCGCCTACGAATCGAGCCCGTACCTGCTTCAGCATCGGAATAATCCCGTGGATTGGTATCCGTGGGGCGATGAGGCGATCGAGAAAGCGCGCCGCGACGACAAGCCGATCTTTCTTTCGATCGGCTACTCGGCCTGTCACTGGTGCCATGTGATGGAGCATGAGAGCTTTGAGAGCGACGCGATCGCGCGAGTTCTCAACGAGAACTTCGTCGCTGTAAAAGTCGATCGCGAGGAGCGGCCGGACCTCGACCAGATTTACATGAACGCCGTGCAGATGCTCACCGGCCACGGCGGCTGGCCGATGAGCGTGTTCCTGACGCCCGACCTGAAGCCGTTTTACGGCGGCACCTACTGGCCGCCACGCAGCTCGCGCGGCATGCCGGGGTTCGACCAGATTCTGGCCGCAGTGATCGATGCCTGGAAAAACCGTCGCGATCAGGCCCTCACGGCAGCCGACCAACTCACGGCCGAGTTGCGAAACGTGGGCGAAGTTGCCGGCGGTGACGCCGGCAAATTGAGCATGCAGCTGATCGACACGGCCGTCGGCCAACTCCGCCGCGCGTTCGACAACACCTACGGCGGCTTCGGTCAGGCGCCCAAGTTTCCACATCCGATGGACTTGCAACTGCTCGTGCGAGTCGCCCATCGCAGCGGCCAGCCGGGCCCGCTCGACATGGTGCGGCTCACGCTCGACCGCATGGCGTCCGGCGGAATTTACGATCACCTGGGCGGCGGCTTTGCCCGCTACTCCGTCGACGCCCGCTGGCTCGTGCCGCACTTCGAAAAGATGCTGTACGATAACGCCCTTTTGGCCGGCGCGTATCTCGATGCGTACCTAGTCACCGGCGACCAAAATTACGCTCGCGTACTTCGCGAAACGCTCAACTACGTGATTCGTGACATGACCGATCCGGCTGGCGGCTTCTACAGCACGGAAGACGCCGACAGCGAAGGCCACGAGGGACTGTTCTACACGTGGACGCCCGACGAGATCGAAGCCGTGCTGGGCGACGCGCGCGGCGCGACCTTTGGCCGAGTGTACGATGTTAGCGACGTCGGCAATTTCGAAGGCCGCAACATTCTCAATTTGCCGAAGACGCTTGACCAGTGTGCCAAGATTCTCGGCCGCGATAGGTCCGACCTCGAAGCCGAATTGGCCGACAGCCGCGAGAAGCTATTTGCGGCCCGCGAAAAACGCGTCCGCCCCGGCCGCGACGACAAAATCATCGTCGCCTGGAACGGGCTCATGATCGACGCGATGGCCCGCGCCGGCGCGGCGCTCAACGAGCCGGAGTACGTCATCACCGCGAGCGAAGCGGCCAGTTTCATTCTTAGCCGTATGCGTCGAGACGACGGTCGGCTTCTGCACACGTCGCGCGGCGGCGTGGCCAAGCTCGATGCCTACCTGGACGACTACGCATCGCTCGCCAATTCGCTCGTGAGCCTGTACGAGGCGAGCTTCAACGAGCGCTGGATCGATGAAGCCGTCGGACTATTGGACGTCGTACTAGATCAGTTCGCCGATCCGGACGGTGGTGGTTTTTTTTACACGGCCGCCGATCACGAGCAGCTCATTACGCGGACCAAAGAGCTGACCGACAGCAGCACGCCTAGCGGTAACGCTCTGGCCGCGACAGCGCTCTTGCGGCTGGGCAAATTGCTTGGGCGAACCGACTACCTCGAGGCGGCCGCGCAAACGCTTGCGGCCGCCGTGCCGCTTCTGGAACGCGCCCCGATGGCCGCCGGCCAGATGCTGCTCGCGCTCGACCGCCACCTTGGCCCGGCGCACGAACTGGTTCTCGTCGGCGACGTAAGTCGCGACGACACGAAAGTTGCGATCGCCGCCGTCCAGCGCCGCTTTCTGCCGCATGCCGTGATCGCGATTCGGGATTCACAATCGATTGATGCCAGCGCAACACGCTCCGCCCGGCTCGATGAGCTCTTCGCGGGCAAGCACTCAACCGACGGCCGACCAGTGCTCTACGTCTGTCAGAACTTCGCCTGCCAAGAACCGGCCGTCGGTTTGGCGGCGATTGAAACGCAGCTGCAGAAAATGTAGCTGGCATTTCCAACTGGAGCGGGTCTCTCTTAGGCCGGCTCTTCGCGCCGCCACAACGCCGGGGAAGACGGATCAAAATTCGGGGCGAGCCGGGGCGTCCTCGCCCCCGATCGGGGCGGTGGACCGCCCGGCTCGCTGTCGAATTCGCAATCGATTCCAACCTGTCGCCACAATGCCGGCCTCATAGAGGCCAGCTACAGATCAGGCCGGTCAGTCGCACGGTACGCCTCATGCGCTGCCGACATCACGTCCGCGAGTGGGACTCCGAATTGCTCCGCAACCTGACGGCACGATTCATACTCCGGCGTAAATCGCTGGCTTCCGTCCGGCAACGAAGCTATTTTGCCGGCAATTGCGCCCCACTGCGTTTTGACTTCATGCGGCCGCCGCGCCAGCGCCGTCCGCGTAAGCATCGCTCGACGCACGCCGAGCGTCGGCAATTCCACAAACATAATCGCTTCTAGTTGGTCCGCATCGCCGGGCCGCGACTGAACACTGACCAACACGCCCGGCCGGCACTTTTTCATTTGGATCGGCATGAGAGACACATCGCGTGCCCCCGCCGCCCACAGGCGATCGACCGCGTGCCCCACGATTTCAGCGCTCGCGTTATCGACATTTGTCTCCAGCAAAACGAGCGATTCCCTCGTCGGCGCGTGAGGAGCCGCTTGCGGCTTAGCGGCCGTCTCACCTACCAGCACGCGCAAAATGTTCGGCTGTGGAAAATCCTTCTGTCCGGCTCCATATCCAATACGCTCCACGGTCATCGAGGGCAGCGGTCCGAACTCATTCACCAGCGCCGCAACAATCGCCGCCCCCGTCGGCGTCGTCAGCTCGCCTTCCACATCCAACTCAGCGACCGGCACGCCGCGCAAAAGCTCGCCCGTAGCTGGCGCGGGAATCGAACATCGGCCATGCGCAATCTCGACAAATCCTCGCCCCGTCGGCACCGGCGAACAAATCACACGCTCGACGCCCAATAAGTCGAACCCGATCGCCGCACCCACGATATCGGCAATCGAATCGACGGCTCCCACCTCGTGAAAGTGCACCTTCTCAATCGTTGAACCGTGAACCTTCGCCTCCGCTTCGGCCAGTTTCTGGAAAATACGTTTGGCCTGATCCTTCTGCCGCGCGGTAAGCACGCTGCCGTCGATCATTGCCGTAATGTGGTGCAGGTGGCGATGCTTGTGTTCCGGCTCGTGTTCAATCGTGATTTGCGTGGCGCGAAAACCCCGCTTTTTCACCTCGCTGATCACCAACCGGCAACCGGGCAATCCGAGCGAATCGATGCCCGCCTGAATCGCGGCCAAATCGGCGCCTGCGTCGACGAGGGCGCCCAGCGTCATGTCGCCGCTGATCCCGCTCGCACAATCGAGATAGGCAATTCGCATAGGCTGCTAGCATCTGATTTGAATCGCTTAATTTTACGAGCCCCGCACGCCGTTCGCTACCGCACGTTGACCATTCATCGCCGTCTCGCTAAAGTCTCGCCGCGACATCCTTCGCTCACCCGTCTGCAACTATGCCCACGACCAAACCAGCCGCCACCTCGCCTCAGCGCCTGGCGCCTCGCATCTGGGGCCAGATGCCCGCGCGGATGAAGGTGCTGTACGTCACGACGCTCCGCCGCACGGGCGGCTGGCTGGCGGAAGCGTTTGCCGTCGATTGCGCGTCCGAAATTCTGCTTCAAGAAGCGATCGGCGTGTCGACAGCTCTTGCCCAACTTCGCGACGAAATGTTCGACGCGGTGCTGGTGAGTCACGAGCCGGGTTCGCTCGACGCGCTCGACCTCGTCGAAGGGCTGCGCGCCGGCGGCAACGAAGAGCCAATGATCGTGCTGGGCAACGTGCCGTCGTCCGAAATGACAGCCGTGAGCTATGAAGTCGGCGCCGATGCCTACTGTTGCGTCGCCGAAACAACGACCCGCTCGCTGCTATGGACGTTCGCCCGCGCGATCGAGCGCTGCCAGCTCGTGCGCGAACATCGCCGGTTGGTGCAATTGGAGCAGCAACGACTGACGCACGAACACGAAGAGGCTGAGCGGCTGTTAGCGGAACAGCGGGCGCTGGTCGCGGAATTGGAGTCGATTCGTGATGGAAGAGTGGGAGAGGAGGAGTGTGGGAGAGGGGGAGAATTGAAGTACAACGTTTCCTCTGAATCTCCCCCTCTCCCCCTCTCCCTGTCTCCCCCTCTACTTGATCCCGGATCGCAACAATCTAGCTATCGCGACCTGCCCGAGCGCCTCGTCAACCACTACCGCGAGCTGCTCCGCGCGTACGTCGTCATGGGCGCCGGCAATCTGGCGGACGAGATGACGTCGCTCGCCACGCTGCTGGCCGACGCCGGCGTTTCCGCGCAGCGCACGATGCAGCTTCACGTCCGCGTGCTGGAAGAGCTTATCGGCTCGCTCGGCAACCGCAGTGCCCGTCACGTGATGAACCGGGCCGATCTGCTGGTCCTCGAAGTCATGGCCCATCTGGCCGACGGCTATCGCCGACGCTACCATGAGCGAAGCCATCCCGCGCGGCAGCTCGAGCTGCCGGGGTTCTGAGCAAGAGCGGTAGTGCAGAAGAGCAGTAGTGGAGTAGAGCTATAGGCACACAGTTTGCCCTGAATCTGTCCTGCTACTCCACTACTCCTCTACTCCACTGCCGCTCTTGTTTCATTACTGTAAACGTTCCCTCGGATCAAATTGCACGCCGCTCGACATGTCGCAATCGGATAATACTACTACTGTCGCCGAACTGCGCCAGCTCGTCGCCGACTTCGTCGCCGAGCGCGATTGGTCGCAGTTCCATTCGCCGAAAAACGTGTCGATGGCCTTAGCGATCGAAGCGGCCGAGTTGATGGAGCATTTTCAGTGGCTAACGACAGAGGCGTCGCGTGGTCTGGCTGCCGAACCAACGAAGCTGGCGGAAGTCGGCGAAGAGTTGGCCGACGTGATCGGCTACTCGTTTGCCTTGGCCAACGAGCTCGGGCTCGATGTCTCCAGCGCAATCCGAGCCAAGATGGCGAAGAACGCCGAGAAATATCCGGCCGATCAGTTCCGCGGCCGCTACAGCCGCGAAGACGAAGATACGCTCAGTCAATAGCCCGTGAATCAGCCAATCGCCATCGTCGGCGCCAGTGCCCGAGCCGCCGCCGCTTCGGCGATGCGGGCCGGATTTCAACCGGTGACGGCCGACCTGTTTGCAGACTCCGATCTCCGCGCATTCGCCACGACGACGCGTATCTCGCCCTACCCTGAAGGCTTCGTCGATTGGCTGCGCACGATCGAGCCACCGGCCTGGATGTACACAGGCGCGCTCGAAAACCATCCCGAGCTTGTCGATCAAATGGCCTGGATCGCGCCCTTATGGGGCAATCCGGGCGACGTGCTCGAACGCGTCCGATCGCCGTGGGAGCTGGCCCGCACGCTTCGCGACGCCGGCCTCTTGTTTCCCGAAACGCGCGATTCGGCCGCCGGTCTGCCGCTCGATGGCACTTGGCTAACGAAGACGTATCGCGGCGCGAGCGGCAGCGGCGTGCGAACGTTAAGCATGGAGCATGGAGCACGGAGCACGGAGATTCCCCTCCCTGATAGGGAGGGGCTAGGGGAGGGTTCGTCCATCGTCGTTCAACGGCGCGTCGCTGGAACCGCGTGCTCCGCCGCATTCGTCGCCGTCGACGGTGCCGCGGAACTGCTCGGCGTCACGCGCCAGCTTATCGGCGAAGCATGGCTCGGGGCGCACGGGTTTCAATACGCTGGGTCGATCGGGCCGTTGCCAATCGACGAAGCCGCACGTCGCACGATCGAGCATATTGGGAATGTGCTGGCTGAACAGTTTGAATTAGGCGGCATATTTGGCGTCGATTTTGTTCTCAACGTCGACGGCGTGTGGACGATTGAAGTTAACCCTCGCTACACGGCGTCGGTCGAGATCGTAGAACGTGCGACAGGTGTTAACGCGATCAAGCTCCACGCGTGCGTTTGCCGGGGTGAGGCAATGGAAGAAAATGTCGCGCGAGCCGGGCGGCGGGCACCATCTGCTGCGGATGGTCGCGCCCGGATCGGGGGCGAGGACGCCCCGGCTCGCTCCGGTGCTCGCGTTCACGCTAAAGCGATTCTCTTCGCCAAGCGCGACGTGCAAATCTCCGAATCATTCGCCTACGAGTCACTCGCCGAGGCAATGATCACACCGTGGCCCACTCTCGCCGACGTCTCGCCCGCCGGCACGATGATCGAAGCCGGCCGGCCGATTCTCACGGTGTTTGCCGAAGGGACAAGTGTCGGCAACGTCGAGCAACGCTTGCGGCAACGCGTCGCCGAACTCGAACAACAGATTTACGGGAGCGACGTGCCATCGTGAGACTCAGCGTCATCAGCGACACGCACGGCCACGTGAACCTGACTCGGCCTGCAATCCGCATGTTCGAAAGCCTCGACGTGGAAGTGGTGCTCCACTGCGGCGACATCGGCTCGATGGCGGTGGTCGAATTATTCGCTGCCTGGCCGACGCATTTTGTGTTCGGCAACTGCGACGAAAACCTCGAAGAGTTCGCCGCCGCAATCCGCGCCGCCGGCCAAACGTGTCACGGGCTGTTCGGCGACCTGGAACTAGACGGGGTCCGAGTGGCCCTGCTGCACAGTCACGAGCGGCGCCGATTTCGTGAAACGATCGAAAGCGGCGATTACCGGCTCATGTGCTACGGCCACACGCACGTCGCCGCCATCGATGCGTACGGCGACACGCTCGTGGTGAATCCGGGGGCAATATACCGGGCCAGCCCGCACAGTGTGGCGATCGTCGATCTGCCGGCCGTGAAGGCGACGATTATTGAGCTGTAGTTGCGAGAGGGGGAGAGGGGGAGAATGGGAGAGGGGGAGACACGAATGGAGCGCTGTTCACGAATCTCCCACTCTCCCCCTCTCCTTATCTCCCACTCTTCCGCTATCCCGCCAGGCGATCAATCCGGTTCATCGGCAGGATGAGCTCCGCCACTTCCGGATGGCAACAGTATTGCATGAGATACGCGTCTTCGGGCGAATCGTCGTAGAAGTCGTGCAGCACGCTGGTGGCTTTGAAGCCGCCGGCGCGGAAGAACACTTGGGCGGCGAGATTGGTTTCGCGGACTTCCAGCGTAATCCGCGTGCGACGTTGGCTGGAGAGCTTGCCGACGAGCTTTTCGAGCATCTGCCGGCCAATTCCGCGGCGACGCACGTCGGACGCCACGGCGAAGTTGAGAATGTGCAGTCGCGTCTTGTGCAGTTCGTAGATCATGAAGCCGACGACGCGTTCGGCGTGCTCGGCCACCATGCCGATGCAATTCCGCTGCCGCAGGCAACGGATGAATTCTTCCTCGAACCATGGGAACTCAAAACTGGAACGTTCGATGTCGAGGACTTCCGCCATGTCGCGCCGGATCATCCAACGGATGTGTACCCGAAGTTGCGGCTGGTCGCTGCGGCGACTCGCGGTGGGCTGGTCAAGCGTCATGGCGGCCTCCTTCCCTGTCGGCCTTTTTCAGGTATCACCCGGGCAACTGGCAAAGCGGCGCGTGTTGCCTAATGCGGGCCAGCAAATTATCAGATGCGGCACAATGTGCCAAGCCGAGTGGGCCGTGTGCTAGCAGTGTTGTGGTTTGCCACACGGCGACGCGGCCGAAGTTTTTCCATAGACCCTTGCGACATTGCCGAACGCATTTGCAACTAATTAGCTGCGCCCCCAATGGCTCGCCGGTACAGGCGGCCGCACTCCCGGAGACCCGTTGGGGTCGCGTTTTTTTGATCGAAATGAGACCGACCGTAGGTTAGCCTTTACAGGCTGACACAAATCCACTGAGGGCCTGCTGCCGCAATGTGTAGGCTGGAAAGCCTGACCTACGGCCCCGCCAGGCGGGCGGTTTCATCATAGCCGCAAATCGCCGACGAGCCGCCTAGGCCGGTGACGCAGCATGCGCCGGTGGCGGCGGCCAGCCGGCCGGCGTCGGCGGCTGAAAGGCCACGCAGCACGCCTGTAAGAAGTCCTCCGTAAAAGCAGTCGCCGGCGCCCGTGGTGTCGACCACGGGGCCCGGCGCTTTCACCACGGCGACCTCCGCGAATTCGCCAGGCCGCGGACTAAGAAGCGCCCCCCGCATGCCTAGCTTAATGCCGAGAAAACCCTTCGCGCCGGCGTCGCGATAGGTGGCAATCATTCTACGGGGCTCGCTGTGCCCCGTTTGATGCTCGGCCTCGTGCTCGCTGGGCACGTAGAAATCCACGTGCGGCAAAATCCGTGCGAGCGGGTCCATCGTGCCGCCGTCGCCGGCCGCATCGATCGCCGTGAGGCAGCCCGTTTCGCGAATCGCCGCAAACACCTCGGGCAAATCGTTTTGGAGACGCGTCATCAGCGGATAGTAGCCGATAAGCATCGCGCGGCTCTTGGCGAACAGGTCGAGCCGCGACAGCATCGCCGCCTTATCGAGCAGCCGCGGCGCTCCAACGCAATGCACAAAGCTCCGCTCGCCGCTGGGGTCGATCAAGACGGCCGTCGTGCTCGTCGCCCCGTCGGGATGCGTGATGAGGGACGACGTGTCGATCCCCTCGGCGGCGTAGCGCGAGCGGATCACGTCGGCCCACTCGTCGTCGCCCACATACGTGAACGCGGCCACGCGCATGCCGAGCCGGGCCATCGCGATCCCGGCATTCGACACGATGCCGCCGGTGGTGAGCCGCAGCGGCTCACTCTCGATGAGCTTCCCCTTGCCGATCGGCGCCGTGAGCGACACAGGCCGGGCCAGCACGTCGACCACGCACGAACCGACCACGACGCAGTCGAGAGTCTTTTCCATACTTTTAACGGGTGCCATGCCCACGGCTCGGCGTGGGCATGTGATACTGCACAAGCATGGCCACTCAGGGCAGTGGCCATGGCACCCTGCGATTATGCCAGTGTGTTAGAAAGTTACAGAACGAAGCCGCCTCAGCTCTTGGCCTTCTTGGCCAACTCCGCTTCGATCACCTCGACGACTTCCTTCGAATCGGGCTTGGCTTTGGAATTGAAGCGGGCCACGACGTTGCCCTCGCGGTCGAACACGAACTTCTCGAAGTTCCATTTGATGTCGCCGGCGAATTTGGGGTCGGTCTCTTTCGAGGTGAGATACTTGTACAGCGGCGCCGCGTCCGGGCCATTGACGTCGACTTTCGCCATCATGTCGAACTCAACACCGAAGCGGTCCTCGCAGAACTGGGCGATTTCCTTGGCCGTGCCCGGCTCCTGCCCGCCGAACTGATTGCACGGCACGCCGACCACCGCGAGCCCCTTCTTGGTGTACTTTTCGTGCAGCGCCTGCAGTTCCTTGTACTGCGGCGTGTAGCCACACTTGCTGGCCACGTTCACTAGTAGCACCACCTTGCCCTGGTACTTCTCGGCAAGATTCACCTTCTTGCCTTGCAGCGTTTTCATCTCCTGATCGAGCGCTTTAGCTTCCGCTTGCGGCTTAGCGCCGTCTTTCTCGTCCGCATCCTCCGCCAATGAATTGGGATTCATCATCGTTATCAACACCACGAGAGCAAAGGACATACGTAATGCAGATTTCATCGCGTTTTCCTCCCAAAGAATTAACTGGTTCGTCGACCGCAAATTATAAACCCTCTTGCCGCTAACTTCCACCGTACACGCCAGGTTGTTGCGAGCCGATATTCTCCATGAAAACGCCGCGGCGCTGGCGCTCCGCGCGTCGGGTGTTGTCGATCAAATCGGTCACTCGATGAACGTCTTCGATGCCGTGCAGATAAATATCAGGGTCCGTGACATCGCTCGACTGAATATGAATCGTACCGACGTTGAACATTCGCTCGATCAGTTTCTGATGCAACGTTACGTCGTTGATGTCAATCACCTCGATGCGGTCGCGATTGCGACTCAACAGTCCCGTCTCGTGAAAAAAGCGAAAATTCGTTAAACGGTAGCGTACCGTCAGGCGGCGATACATCACCACGACGGCCAGCAGTCCCCAAAGCAGGATGGCTGCGATACCCCAAACAATCAGGCCAACGCCGCCCGCCAAAATGGCGATGATCAGCCCGACGACGGTTAATATTCCCAGGCCGATCATCGTCCCGATCATCGCCTTCGGCGAATAGGTGCCGCTCCAAAGCTCATCCTCGGCCGGCTGGTTGCCCGCGGCCACGTTGCCGGGCCGAAAGCGCGCCGAGGCCGGCGCACCGGACGGGTTGCTCGCAGCTTGCGCACCTGCCAACTGGGCCCCGCAATGCGGGCAAAACGCCGAATCGGCCGGCGCTTCCCCGCCACACTGACTGCAGTTCATGGCAAATCCTTTCGTGCGATGGAACGACCGCTCCTGACGAAGCGATCGGTGAACATTATAGCGCTATTCGCCGCCGGTGCGGAAGGATTGGCTTTTCTGTGGTCGTCTCGCTCCGCGAGACGAACTTCCCTCTCGCGGAGCGAGAGGACTACACAACCGCCTCGGCCGGGTCGGCCGGTTGCAGGTGTTCTAGCGAACCCAGCCGCAACAGCTGCGGAAACAAGGCGGCCACCACCGGCACTGAGAGCAGCGACATCACGCCCCCAATCACAACCGACGGCACGAGTCCGAACCATTCCGCTGTCACGCCAGACTCGAATTCGCCCAACTCGTTGCTGGAACCGATAAAAATAACACTCACCGCCGTAACGCGCCCGCGCATCGAATCGGGTGTCATCAATTGCAAAACCGTCTGACGGATCACGACGCTGATATTGTCCGCTGCCCCGAGCGTGAACAGCGCGAACAGCGACACGGCGAATGACTTCGACAAACCGAACACGATTGTCGCCACGCCAAATACTGCCACCGTCAGCAAGATCGTCCGTCCGCCACGCTGAATCGGCGGACGCATTGCCAGAAGGATGCCCATGAAAATCGAGCCGATTGCCGGCATCGAACGCATCCATCCAAACCCCACCGCACCCACGTCGAGCACTTCCGTGGCAAACACCGACAACATCGCCACTACGCCGCCGAACAATACGGCCACCATGTCCAGCGTCATGGTGGATAGTAGGATTGGCTGGCGTTGCAGAAAGCGAATGCCCTGCATCATGCCGCGCCAGGACTTCGGCTCAACGGCTCGCTTCTGTGGCCGAGGACTCACGAAAAGCATGCACGTTGCCAGCACCAAGCTCGATATTGCGTCGAGGAGATACACAACCACCGGGCTCCACCACGCCAGCAAAAACCCGGCCGCGAGCGGACCGATCGTCGATGCCAGCTGGTACGCATTGCTCCGCCACATCGCCGCGTTGGAAAACGTTTTGTCCGGCACCAGGCCAATCACAATCGCCGACGACGCGGGCCAACCCAGCGCGCGAAAACTGCCCGTCCCGAAAAGAAGCGCGTACACGACCAAAAGCGGCGCACGTGTCCACGACGCCCAGGCTAGCCCGAACCCACACGCGGCGAGTCCCACTTGAGCTATAAGAATCAGCCAACGCCGCGAAAACCGATCCGCCGCCGCCCCGGCTGGCAACGCGAACAAGATCACCGGTAACACCAAGGCAAGTCCGATGTACCCCAAATACAGGTAGGGATCCGGTTGGCACCGTAAGTTGATCTCCCACTGCACGGCCACAATCCGCATCTGGCTCCCAGAATTGGAGATCCACCCGCCGATGAGATACAACAGAAACCCGCCGTGCCGCAATGCGGAAATCGGGTCTACGGCGGCACGTCGCGGCATGGATGGCAGCAGGCTCGGCGGGAGTGCGGGACTGGCCCCAAGCATTATCGCAAACCGCCGCCGTTTGACCAGCCGAAGCGATCGGAGCAGCGAGCCGAGCCGTCTTCGGTCCCGACTCTCGTCGTCAAACTTCAACGCCCGTCAGTCGGCGGAGGTTAAACTCGGGGGCGAGGACGCCCCCAGCTCGCTGTTCGGGATGGTCCGAAACTTTGCTGCCTATCAGCCCCTGCTACGGCGCCTTCCATTCCTGCCGCACCTGGCCATTGTAATCGACGGCCACGAGCTCGCTGCCATTGATTGAGCGCACGCGGAACGAGCCAGTCTGGCCGTGGCGTTCCTTGTCGCTCGACGACGTGATGTTGATGATCACCATACCGTCTTCAACTTTCCAGGTGCCGGTCGAGCGTACGTCCTGGTGGAACATCTGCTTGAACTGGTCTTTCCATTGCATGGTGGCCCGCATGCTGCCGTCGCCGCCGAGCGTGATGTAGTGGATCGTTTCGCTATCCTGATGTCCCCACGTGCCCACGAGCATCCGGCGAAGCTGCTCGTCTTCGTAGCTCGGAAGGCTCGGCGGCTGGCCAGGGAACGACGGCGTGCCGGCGTTTGCAGATCGCTTGAGCGTCACCAGCAAATTCCCGGAGCCCGGCAACGACGCAAACGACGACGGCCGGCCCTTGTCGCGGCTTGCCAAGCACAGCACGAGCGTGTCGCGGCTGGCCACGAAAATGCCGCGGCCGCCCGTCTTCTGAGCGCCGGCCAGGTCCACCGTCATCGGGCTCTTCGTGTCGTCCACCATGAACGGCAACTGCTTGCGCTGAAAGGTCATCGGCACGACGAGCTCCACCGTCTGTCCGCGAATTACCACCCGTCCGTCGGCCGCGTAATTGAGCAGCACGTCCGTCGGCTCGACCACACGTCCGTCGTCGATCACGGTGGAAATCTCCCACGTGCCGTCGAGCGACTGGGCGACGGCCGACTGCGTCATGCCAACGATCCATCCAAGCAACACAAAGCTCGCAAGCGTAAAGCGGTGTGCCATGAGAAAACTCCTTTACCGTACGGTGGTCGCGTTCCACCACGAATCTCCGTTTGTTTTAACCCACGCGCCGCGTTTGCTGGGTCAGCAGCTCGTCGCAGGCGGTAGTGACCATCTTGATCGTGATTTCCTGCATCGCCGAGTCGTCGGCGGTGCGGCGTTCGATCGACGAACCGGCCTCGTAACGAACCTGCAGGCGGATGTTCCGCGGACCATAGGCGCCGCACCACTCGGCCCGACTGGGCCCGTGCAGGCTGATTGCGGGCGTCCCGACGGCCACGGCCAGGTGCAACGGCCCGGTGTCGGAACCCACAAACAGCGCGGCCCGGCGGCACAGCGCCGCCAATTCGCGCATGGTCGTCGGCGGCGCTAGGTGTGCGTTTCGCGCGCTCGTTTCCACGATTCGCTCGGCGAGCGGCCGCTCATCGGGCGTGCCCCACAGCGCCACCGTCGGCATGCCGTGCTCGCGGCCCAAATGACGCGCCACGCCGCCGTAACGGGCGGTCGGCCACATCTTCGACGGCCAACCCGCGCCTGGGTTCAGCAGCACGAAGCGACGACCGGTCAGCCCGCGATCGCGCAAGAATTGTTCGGCCACGCGCGCGTCCGCTTCATGCTCCGGCAAATCGAATCGCACTGTGGGAGGCGTCGTCGATATTGTGGGAGGCGTCTCCGACGCCGATTGCCCCAAGCCGCCGGGGACTGGCTCATTTTGCGGAGTCTTCGCAGCAAAATGTGCCTGTCCCCCTCTCGGCACGCCACCGGCCTCACAGAGGCCAGCTACAAAGGGAAACTCGATTCCCAGTGGCCGCAGCATGCTCAGGTAATGCTCGATCACATGGGTGCCACCCGCCGCGACCAGTTCATTGTTGAACCACTGGCTCAACTCGCGGCCATCCGCGCCTGCCTTGCCAATTCGTCGCCGCGCGCCGCTCAGCCAGGCGACAACTGCGCTTTTGGTAAGGCATTGGAGATCGATCGTCGTATCGAATTGCAGCTCGCGCAGCCGACGTCGCATGCGCCACACTTCGCCGGGCGACTTCCAAAAGCGACGCCGCACGCGCACTAGCGCATCCAGCGCCGGATGCCCTTCGAGCAAGTCGCCCATTTGACCTTCGACGATCCAGCCGATGAAGGCGTTCGGAATCGCGTCGCGCAGCGCGCACAACACCGGGATCCCGTGAATCACGTCGCCGATGGCACTCGTGCGCACGATAAGTATCCGCGGACCCGAGCGGTCCAGCGATGAATTGACGGACAAAGTCGGTCGCAGCGCATCCATGCCGTTGGCGCCTTCCCAAGCTTCGAGGGTAGCCGGCTCCGAGCGAATCTGAGCCGGCGAAAAGGGACCGGATAGTAGCATCGCTGGCCGCCCGAGCCAACACCGGATTCCCGGTGGAAAGTTGCGAAAAATCGCCGGGCGCAGACTATCCAGTAGACTTGGCGCAGTGGTACAACTCGCCGGCGGCCGCAGTGCCGATCGCCAGCCGCTCGATTTCCTCCGGCTGCAAGAAGTCGGACGGCCGCGTCACCTCCACAATGAAACCTGCTTCGCGAAGCCGATCCATGTAATCCGGCCCGTAGCACCGCACGTGGTCTTTTTGGCCGAACAAACGCACCCGTTCTTGTTCATCGGTAATTGAGGGGTCTTCAAACGTCACGTCTGTCGTGATCGGCACCAGCAGCAATGCAAAGCCGCTTGGCTTCAGCACGCGATTGAATTCGCGCATCGCCTTCCGATCGTCGGGCACGTGCTCCAACACATGGCTGCAATAAATGATGTCGAACTCATTGTCCGGAAACCGAATGTCGGTAATGTCCATTTTCACGTCGGCCGGCCGCATGAGATCGGCCGTCACATAGCCCGAGCCAATCATCGGACGCCACCGCGACTCGAAACACACTTCGGCCGCGACATGCAGCATCCGAGCGCCGCCCGATTGAAAAAACCTAGTCTTCTCCTGCAGATACCGCCACAACAGTCGATGTCGCTCCAGTGCGTCGCACGAAGGGCATCGCGCTTCGAGCCGCGGCGGATCACCGGCCGGCATAAACTTGCGAAACGAGTGACCGCACACAGGGCAATGGCGTTTGCCGCCGTAAAGCGCGACCATGCACGCCGCACGCTTCACGGGTCGGGGAACTGTACGAATGAAACGGCGCTTAAGGCTCAACATTGTATTTTCGCCTGGACATGGTTGTACAGCGCTGCTGCTGTTGTTTCCCAGCGGAATCGATGCGCAAATTCGCGTATCTTATCTTCCTGATACATATCTCGATTTTTCCACATCATTCGGATGCCGGTCTCGATAGTCCGCGCATCCGCGCGTAACAGCAATTCTCCCGTCACCCCTGGCCGGACGGCGTCTGTGATTCCTCCGCATCGCGACGCAAGCACTGGAAGACCCGACGCGCTTGCTTCGACATACACTATTCCAAAGCCTTCAACATCATTCCATCTTTGCCGCGGGGCGAGCAAAAACAAATCACTCTCGCGAAAGCACGCGAGCAGGTCTTCGCGATCTAACGCGCCACGAAAACGCACTCGTGACGCCAGGCCCAGCTCATCCGCTAGCCGTTCTAGGCGCAGTCGATCGCTCCCGTCGCCGACGATCGTATATTCGATCGGGATATCGTCAATGCGGGCAACAGCGCGCAGCGCACCATCAATGTTCTTTCTCTGAATGTTCGTTTGAAGGCGCGCTACAGTGAGAATGCGAAATGTATCCATTGTTCGGGGAGATCGTACTTGAAAAAAGCACTCCTCAACGGCCGGATGGATCACGGATGTTCGATCAAAATGCAACCAGTATCTTCTGACTAACCGTTCTCTCATTGGGTTGCTATTGACAAATGCGAGCTTTACGGAACGTAAGCCGATGCGCATATCTCGCCAAACCATAAATCGTCTGTATGCACCGGCAAATCGGCGGGTTATTGCATTCTTCGACAGCCTCGGTAAAAGATTGACATATTCGTTTCTCATGCACCACGGTTTCAAAAAATCGACGCCGTGACAGTATACAAAGCAGGGTTGATCGAGCTCATTCGCAAGCGGTGCATAACCGGCATTCATAAATAGCCACGCGTCGGGATTATACGTCCGCATGTAATCCCGGTCTTGATCGATGCGGCGAGAGAGCACCGGAAAGACTGGATAGCTTTCTGCGTAGGAATGTTCGCTCCGATGGGCCAGTACGAACACGTCGCACAACCGCATCAGCTGTCGCGCAAAGCCCGAGGCGACCGCTTGCATTCCACCAATCGTGGGCGGAAACTCTGGCGCGACGATTCCAAGCTTCATGACTTCTGCCAGTTCTTATGACTTGTTTACTTCAAGCCAAAGATCCAAGCCTTCCGCGGGGTCACTAGATAATTCAAACCAATCCTTGTTCAAATGTTCGGCATCGACTGTCATTCGTCCACGTTTTCTCCAGCGGGCAACCTGTGTCGGCCCAATGTATTGCCACGCCTTCAATACATATCCCCTCAGACTCGGCCCGAAGTGCTTCATCGGATTGGGCGCAGCACGTGCTATCTCAATTTGCTGCGCTTCTCCCCGTCCCACGACAGACTTCAGTTGCCAGCCATTTGGCAATACGTCCCCGCACAACCGGTTAAGTTCATCCGCCGTGTACTCTTTAGTGTGATACGGATTCCAGGGTTTCTGGCCGGAGAACAATCGCCACTTGGCGTTCGGCGTCGTCGCGTAAATATGTCCCCCGGCACGAAGAATTCGTAGAAACTCTTTCAGTGTGGCCACCACGCTTTCGGGCTGTAAATGTTCTAGCAACTGAAACGCAATAACGCAGTCGACCGATTCAGAGTCAAGCGGAATTGAATCGGCAAATGCCTTGATCTTTTTTACTTTTGGTAAGTCTGGCAGGTTTTGGAGCGCTGTATCTGCGGCGTCGATGGCATAAATTTCTCCTGCTTTTCTCCCAAGCAACTCGAGAGCATATCCGTATCCACAGCCAACATCCGCGACGACGGCGTTTTCGCAAAGCCTCGAGAAAACTTCCTCATATGCGAACAGATGCCTCCGATATAACAAGTAATCCGCGAGCGTTCGATGATCGTCGTACGCAATACGATATGTACCTTCAATTTCGACCATAAGTCATGAGTATCGCGAGGCTGTGGTATGGACTATTAATGGTTCGCATCAAGTTGATAGAAATGAAAATCGGCGAACGAGCCTTCGCCTGTCTTGCCATCAATCGGATATCGATTGGGGACATGTTGAACGAGATGCCAGGCTGGGCGATTCTCGTCGATCCAATCAGTGAAACGGCGATGCCGGACATGTGGTGCCTCATGGGTCGGCTGGGACTCGAAGTTGCTGGAGTAAATCACGACGAACCTACGGCCGGCATCAAATAGTCGCTCCATATACTGTGCATAAACAACATCTTCAACGAGGTGATACACCACATCGAGTGAGATCACCAAGTCCGCAGTTTCGCCACGGTAATCATTGAGTAAATGAAAGCTCTTCGTCGCATCGTTAGCAAACATAAGGCGACATCGATCAATCGCGTTCCGACTAACATCATATCCGCGATATGACGGATACCGCGCGAGCAATAGCTGATTTCCGTCCCCGCATCCGAACTCAATCACAGCGTGAATGGCGTGTTTTCGTACAAAGTCGTTGAGAACTTCGGCTTTGAAGTCGGCCAAGAGATCATACGATCCCCTTCCGGAGTTGCCGCCTGATTTATAGCGATTTTCCCAATAATCCGCTGAGCCCAGGAACTGACGAGTTCGTTTAGGAATCAGCCGACTCGCAGCGCGAAACGCGATATCTCCCACGATCGGAATCTGACGAACGAACCTTTTTATCGTCTCTCGCAACGGCTGGAATCGGGCTTCGGTCATTGTTTCGGTGGCGAAGTGGGAACGGAACGAGAGCGTCTTAACGGAGGGTTGACGGCATCATACAGCAACTTTGCTGTGTCCGTTACGAACCTCCGTCCCGAATTCGTACCGACTACAACCAGCCCCGAGGCAATAATTGACCCGAAGCCACTGAGTGCGATTCCCGCGCCGCTCGAAAGACATGGGAATCGATATAAGACCAGGGCCGATACCAATACTGTCGGTAAAGCATATAACACGGCTAATACCGTCAACCAAGCTAAGTCGACAGCGTTTACCGGGCCTTTGTGCCCAGCATACCAATAGCCGAGTGGAACAACAACAAATATGACCATGAGAGCATATGCTCGTGCCACTCCAACGGGCCCCCACGGCAGCCCGACCAGGAATGACAACACGATAAGCGAACAGCCTACAAGGCCCCACTTCATCATGTCTCTTGTCCGCCCTTGGCTGATGTATAGCCAGCCAAGCGAATTACTAATCGGTTGCACGAATCCCGCAATCGCCAGCCACCTTAGAATCGGCCCCACCTCCGCCCAACGCGGGCCGAACAACACGTCCACTATCCATGGCGCCGTCACGGCGACGAACGCCATCAGCGGACACGATACGACCTGGAAAAGGCCGACCGCGCGAAAGTAGGCCTCGCGATACTTGGCCGGCTCGCTCGACACGCGGCTCAGCGCGGGCACCACGACGTTCATCAGCGGCGCGTTGATCTGCGCCAACGGAGCCATCATCAGCTTGTAACCGCGCTCATAAAAGCCGAGCGGCACCTGCCCCCACCACCAGCCGATCAGCAAATTGTCCGCGTAGCGCGCAAAATAATTCACAAAGCTGAATCCCGTCAGGTTCGCTCCGAAGTGAACGAGCTCGCGCATCCCGGCCACCCGTCGCGGCATGCTCGGTTTCCACCCGCTGACCATCCATGTTACCAGCATACGAAGAAACGCCGCCGACACGGGCAACACGACCAGGGCCCAATAAGTCCGGTAGCGCCACGCCACCGCGATCGCGATCACGTGCGACAAGATGTAGCACGTCACTTGTACGACGGTGATTGCTTTGAACCGCATCGCGCGGCGCAGCAGCGCCTGGTGCTGCACCGTCAGTCCGCTAAGCACGAACGATGTCGAAAGCGCGATCGCAATGGGTATCAAGCGAGGCTCACGGTAGAACAACGCGATAGCGGGCGACAGCAAACACACCAACGCGGCAATGAGCACTCCCAGCCCCGCCGTGATCCAAAACAAGTTGCTCACCTGCTGATGCGTGATGCGCGGTTGTTGAATGGTCGCCATCGAAAAACCGGCATCCACGAACATCGCCGCAAAGCCAGTAAACACCGTCACCATGGCCACCATGCCGAAGTCCGCGGGCTGCAGCAGCCGTGCCATGATTGGCACGCTCACCAGCGCGATCACACCAATGCTCGCTTGAGCCAGACCCGTGTAAAGACCGCCGCGCATGGTCTTGACCTTCAAGCCACTGCGCAGCCACTCCTCGGAAAAATAGTCGACCTGGTTTCGCATCGCAGAAACTTGTTGCAAGTGGCGGCCAAATCGTTCGCGGTGCGGATAGTTTCTATCGGCCGCCGACGACGAGTCCATATCAGCGATAAAGGCTCGTGCCGATCGCTAGCTGCCCCCTTATTCTAACCGGCACGCGCGCCGGCGTATCGCGTCGTTATAACGGTTATCGTCGGCACAACCGCTGCACACAAGTCGGACTCATTTCACAGTTAAACCAATGACCCACCAAGATACGACGAACTTCGCGAAGAATTCCTGGTCTGTTTTGCAGCGTCGTCGCGCGTTCGACGCTTGGGCCGAACGAGTATACTATATCTACCACCGCAATTACCCGACGCCTTCCGCCGATGTCCGAGATCCCACCGGTCAAACCGTGTGAGCGTCACGATTGTGGGTAGGTCCCGCCGGGCCAATCATTTTTCACCCGCAATCGGGACGCTCATTCCGGACGGCGCGGCCAAATTTTCGTCTTGCATCGGCACGGCGATATGATATGCTGAGCGTCCGATACTATACAGATGATCACATTGCCGCGCACGCCCCCTAGCTGGCGTGCCGCGCTGAGGGTGCGCGCCGTACGAACCCGAATGTCGATATGTGCCTGCCTGTCGCAAATTCGCGACATACTTGCCAAAACCCCGGGGGAGAGTTTTGGGCATCTACGCGAAAACCCGATGAAAACTGCCATCCTCCGCGGGGCCAATCATTTTCCACCCACAATCGAGACGCTCACACGGTCGAACCCACGAGCAGAGTGAACACCACCATGGCCGAGAATGTTGAAACCGTACACAAGCTGGACGACGAGTCACTCCGCGTTTTCGAACAGAAGGGCACGCAGGACGACCGGGCGCTCCCGCAAACCGGAAACGCGAATGCCGTCAAGGTGCGACGCGTTGTTCAAATCATCAAGGATCTGTCGAGCCGGCCAATTTCAGAATTGCGCGTGCTCGATCTTGCCTGCGGCGAAGGCGTGTACTCGATCGAGCTGGCGCTGCGGGGCGCCGATGTTCAGGCACTGGATGCTCGGACCGAGCGGATGGCCGCGGGCATCGACGTCGCCCGGCGAAGCGGTTTGGCAAATCTCAGCTTCCAACAGGCCGATGTTCGGCATGTCGAGCAGTCGAATTTCGGCGACTTCGATGTGATCCTTTTCCTCGGTATTCTCTATCACCTGGATGTGCCTGATTCGCTGTTTGTGCTGAAAAATTTGCATCAGATGTGCCGCAAGCTTTTGATCATCGACACGCACATTAGCTTGGCGGGGCGCGATTCATTTCCGTTCGAAGGAAAGTCCTACGCCGGCACGAAGCGACGCGAACATCGTGACACCGATTCGCCAAGCGAACGGCAACAGAAGTTGCTGATGTCGGTCGATAATGTCTTCAACTTCTGGTTCACGCGAGAATCGCTCGTGCAGCTATTGACGGATATCGGATTTAGCTCCGTCTTCGAATGTGTTGCCCCTTTGGAAGCGCACAAACCGCGAAATCGTTTGACACTTGTGGCCGTGAAGGGCGAACCGGTGCGCATTTCCACGTACCCATGGATTAATGACCTGACTGAGCAGGAACTAAACGAAAGATTGCGTCCCAAGCAATACCGCGGTGGCGTGAAGCGCCGGCTTCAGCAGTATTCGAATGCGTTGCTGCGTCCTTTGGGCCTGGAGCTGCGAAGGACCTCTAACTGAGCGGCGCGAAATCGTGGTCAGTGCCCAGTTTGCTGGGGCCGGGATCGAGTACCCTGGTGCGGTTCCAATGCGGATTTTCTTTCCAAACGCCAGAATCGCGCATCCGCCAACTCGCGGCCGCGATATTCACCGTTTTCAGCTCGTCAAAAACCTTGGTGAACTTGGGCATGAAGTTCACGCGCTGCTGCCGGATGAGAACCCCTACACGCTCAAGCACTCTCGCAGCCCGTGGTCTGTGCTTCGACAGCTTCGCGCGGCCGACGTGCTGTATTGCCGAATCGACTACGGCCCGAATTCCGCGACCGACTTGACGTTGCCTCGTTCTCGCTGGTTGATACCCGGCCGTTGCGTCGTCGCCTGGGAGTTCAATGTGTCGCTAGAATACTCACCGTTAGAAGAGCGGCCCCGCCAGCAAGTTGACCGTGCGATCGCCCGTTTGCGTCAGGCAGCCGGCCGGGTCGATCTGGCCATCTGCGTCACTCGACAGTTGGCGGACGAAGCACGCGAGCTGCTGGGTATTCAGAATGCACATGTCGTGCAGAACGGTTCCGACCCCGAGATGTTCCGCCGCGACTTGCCCCGCCCCACCCAAATACAACTTCAAAACGATCGACTCAACGTGA
>JAKEIB010000242.1 GCA_022614705.1 Planctomycetota bacterium
ACCCCCATGGGATCTCAGTTTTGCGATGGGGCGGTTGGAAAGCAGGATCGAATCGTGCCCGCCCACGGCTGTCAACCGCTTGCCACGGTTGTCATAGTCGGACGTGCGCGCGTGCGCCGGTCCCCGCCCCAAAGGGCCCTGCATTTCATTTTTTTCGAAGCAGTTGCCTCGAACGCAAGGAATCCAAAACCATGTGACAAGCCATCCACCCGCTTGCGGCTTAGCGAAGCAATCGCACGAAAGCGGCCAAATCCGCAATCCGCAATCCGCAATCCGCAATCGCCTATGTCCGCACCGTCTCGCCCCGGTTCACCTTGAGGTACTCCTCATGGATCCACCGGTACGTGCGCTCCATGCCGTCGCGAAGGCGGATGCCGGGCGCCCAGCCCAGATACTTTTTGATGAGCGTGTTGTCGCTATTGCGACCATTGACGCCCTTGGGCGCGGAAAGATTGTGCTTGTGCTTGAACTCCACGCCCGCGATGTCCTCGACCATTTCCACCAGGCCGTTGATCGTGGTCAGCTCGTCGGAGCCCAAATTGATCGGTTCCTCGATGTTGCTGTGCATGATCCGCAAAATGCCTTCGACGCAGTCGTCGATGTACATGAAGCTGCGGGTCTGTTTGCCGTCGCCCCAGATTTCGATTTCATCCTTGCCGGTTTCAATCGCATGAATCACCTTGCGACAAATGGCCGCCGGCGCTTTTTCGCGCCCGCCATCCCACGTGCCGTGCGGCCCGTACACGTTGTGGAACCGGGCCACGCGCGTCACCAACCCAAAGTCCTCGCGGAAGTGCCGGCACATGCGTTCCGAGAACAGCTTCTCCCAACCGTAGCCGTCCTCGGGCATCGCTGGATACGCGTCGGCTTCCTTCAGCGGCACCACGTCTTCATTGCGCTGCTTGTCGGCGTTGTACACACACGCGCTCGACGCATAGAAAAAGCGATCCACCTTCGCTTCCTGCGCCGCCTGCAACATGTGCGTGTTGATCAAGACGCTCAGCATGCACAGCGCTTTGTTGTTCTCGATGAATCCCATGCCGCCCATGTCGGCGGCCAAGTTATACACCTGGCTCACGCCCTTGGTGGCCGCGCGGCATGCGTCGCGCAATTTCAGATCGGCCTCGACGTTCTCGACGTCGTCGAACAGCTGATACCATTCGTCGAACGGCTTCACGTCGACGCTGCGAATGTTCGTGTAACCCTGATCGCGAAAATGGGCGACCAGATGTCCGCCGATAAAACCGCCGCCGCCCGCCACGAGTATCAACTTGTCCTTCATCGATGCTTCACCTTTGAGTGCGACACGTCTGCGTGCCGCTTGTGCCAGCTAGCGTGGTCGCACCGAAACGGCGCGACTGCAGAATTTCCACCTCATTTTACCATGCCGTGCTCGCCCGACCAAGCGATCGGTGCTCGATCGCACAAACGTCATAATCGGACCCCGCCGCACCTTTGTCGTGGCCCGTGATGCCCAAACTACTCGGTTTCTTGACACTTTTTCGGGGCACCGCTAGGATTGGAAAAGCAGGAAGTTAGTCGAGACCGGTGCCTTGAATTCGCACGGATGACGCGTTGAACAATTCCAGGAATTGAGAAGCTCGTAGTCACCGGAATGACGCTTCGAGGGCACGGTTTACAGCGAGAAGTTGTACTGGCGATTGTCGCGGGCCAAGACGCCGCCAGGTGTTGTCATCCACTCTTTTCTTGCACCTCTCGGCAGCGCATGAAACGCGCTCCGCGAGCGCTGCGGCAAACCTGTCTGGATGCAACCGCTGTCGCCAACTTCCATAGCGACAAATTTGCGGCCACATACGACAACGCATAAACAGTTGAAGTTAAGCCTCGATGGGTCGCACCAAAAGTCTTAAGGAGACGTACTATCCAGAGACTGAGTTTGGCGGTTATTCACGCGTTAGTGGTACCGTGTCGTTTTTTGGACGCGTGCGTGCACTACTCAAGCCTGAAATGGTCGTGCTGGATGTCGGCTGTGGACGCGGTGCTACCGCTGACCGCTTGGAGAAAAACCCCTGGGAACGTTGCCGGATACTTAAAGGCGCTTGCAAACAGGTCATCGGAATCGACGTCGATCAGGCAGGCCAGGAGAATTCGTTCATCGATGAGTTTCGACCCATCGAGACTGAATCGTGGCCAGTCGAGACGGATTCCGTCGATCTATTAGTTTCCGACGCTGTGGTCGAGCATGTGGATAACCCGGATCAGTTCTTCGCTGAATGCAGTCGCGTGTTGAAGCCCGGCGGCTTTTTGTGCATCCGCACACCCAATCGTTGGAGTTATGTCGCGATCGGCGCATCGATTGTTCCGAACCAGTACCATGCGAAAATCGTCGGCAAGCTGCAACGTGGCCGCCAGGCGAAAGATGTTTTCCCCACGTACTATCGCGCAAACACGATTCAAGCAATGAGGCGTTTACTTAAGAAACATGGTTTTGAGGGATGCGTGTATCGGCACATTGCCGAGCCAAATTACCTCACGTTTTCGCGTTGGAGCTATGCGATGGGTGTGTACCTCCATCGCTGGTTGCCCTCACTGTTTTGGCCCGTCCTGTTCGTGTTCGCGAAACGAACTGGCGACGATCGCGTAAACTCGCACAACGAGTAAACCCGACGACCTGGTAACTTCGATCGCGGCGGCGCCGCGGCACGCTGAAGAGGATGCAATCAATGGCTGGAAGGACCGAAGCGAGCGAAGCCGAAACCAGCGCCTCGGCGTACGGCGCCGCCGTCGTAAGCGGCGGCCTGTCTCACGCCCGATTCCGATATCTCAATACCGGCGAACGCTTGCAAAACGCCGCTAGAAACGAAGCTGGAGAGTTGCCTCGAACATTCACGCGCAAAGTCGGCGCCGGCTACGTGTTTCAGGCGTTTCTCAACAGTGCGCCGTTGGTGCTGATCGATTTGCTGGTGCTCACGGCGACTATTTCCGCGTGCCGCTTCCTCTTTCGCGAACTCGACTTAAAAGTTGGCATCGACGTCTCGTCCTATTTGATTCCGATTGCGACGGGATTCCTTCTTCTAAACTTTGAGCTCGGCTTGTATCCGGGCGTGCGTCTCAGCCCAGTGGAGGAATTGCGCCGCC
This sequence comes from Planctomycetota bacterium, assembly GCA_022614705.1. Lineage (GTDB taxonomy): Bacteria > Planctomycetota > Planctomycetia > Pirellulales > Lacipirellulaceae > JABDGM01. The sequence continues at coordinate 3,100 of JAKEIB010000242.1, forward strand.
TTGTCGTCTCCGTGACTTGCATGTTCACTGTATGGGCGATTAGCGTTATGGTGCTGAGAGGCGCCTTAACGGTGCAATGGGTATTCTTGTTGGTCGTCTATTTGACGTCACTGCTCGCATTGCCCATTTGTCGGAGTTGGTTCCGTCAATTGCTTGGTAAGTGGACACGGTGGGGCATTCCCGTTCTCGTTTGCGGAAACGATCCCGCCACGGTGCGGCTTTATCAATGGTTATCCGACAATCATCATCTCGGAATGCGCCCCGTGGGCATTATCGCAGACCCGGAAGCGCTCAACGTGGGAGCGGACGATCACTGGTATGCCGGCTCATGGGATCAAGTGCATGACATTGCTTGCCGCCGCGGCGTTTACTGGGCCGTGGTCCTACCACCCGAAAACAAACACGACGCCATCTCCGCGCTGATCGCCGATTACCTGTACACGATCCCACACGTCCACGTGCTTTCCGAGATTACTGGCTTGCCCGATCATTGGAATCCCCAACAGCTCGACGGGCTCACCGGCATTCACCTTCAACAGAATTTGATGCTGCCGCTGCCGCGCCTGACGAAGCGATTTATGGATTTGGCTGCGTCTCTACTCGGCGGCTTGGTCTTGCTGCCCCTTTTCTTTTACTTGGCTGTCGCAGTGAAAATGTCGTCGCGTGGCCCGATCGTGTACTCCCACGAACGCATCGGCCGAAATGGCCGTCGTTTTAAAGCGTGGAAGTTCCGCTCGATGTTCCAAAACGCCGACCAGCTGTTGGAACTTTATTTAGACGAGCATCCAGAACTGCAGGAAGAGTGGGAATGCGATCACAAGCTCAAGTTCGATCCGCGGGTCACGCGCATCGGCCGCTTTCTGCGCAAGACGAGCCTCGACGAGCTGCCGCAGCTTTGGAACGTGATCCGCGGCGACATGAGCCTCGTCGGCCCGCGGCCCATCGTCGACGCCGAGATCGATAAATACGGCCCCTACTACGGCCTGTACACGATGGTCAAGCCGGGCATCACCGGCCTGTGGCAAGTCTCCGGCCGCAACAACACGACCTACGACGAGCGCGTGCAGTTCGACGCCTACTACGTTCGCAACTGGTCGCCCTGGCTGGATCTCTACTTGCTGCTGCGCACGATTCGCATCGTGCTGTTCGCCAAGGGCGCGTACTAGAGGACGACTTGGAATTAGCGTCAAAACAGAGCGAGCCGCCGGGACCCGCTATCGCGGGTGCCCCGTCCCGGCGGGACAAACCTGCGATAGCGGGTCCCGGCGGCTCGCCAACAAGCGCGAAGAAGTCGATTCGCGTCACGATCGTCCAGCCATCGCTGGCCAAATATCGCATTCCCGTATTTCGCGAACTGGCACGTCGCCCTGGAATCAACTTGCGCGTTGTGTATGGTTCGGTAAAAGGACTTGAAAACGTCGACGCCGAGGGGTTCGAGGCGGTGCCCACCGAGCGCTGGACACCCGCGTTTTTCGGCCAAGGCGTTGTGTGGAATCGCGCCGACTGGACCTACGCGGCGCGTCGCCTTTCCGACGTGATCGTGCTGCAGTGGACGCCGCGCTCGCTGAGTCTCGTGCCCGCGATGCTCCGCGCGCGTGCCGCGGGAGTGCCCAGAATTCTCTGGGGCCACGGCTACGCGAAGGACGAACGGCGGCGGCGGCGCGGCGCGCGCAAATGGCTCACACGCTTTGCCTCGGCCTTGGTGTTCTACGAACCGGCGACGCGCGACGCATACGTCCGCGACGGCTGGGATCCCGCCAAGGCCTTTGTCGCGCTGAACAGCCTGGATCATACGCCGATGGATGACGCCCGCCAAATTTGGCTCGCACGCCCCGACCAATTGGAAAAATTCCGCCAAGAGCATAGAATCGAAGGCGGGCCGGTGATCCTGTTCGTATCGCGCCTTCTCCCGCAGAATCGGGTCGATTTGCTGATCCGGGCCACGGCCGCGCTGGCGCACGAGATTCCAGGCGTCAAAACCGTTATCATCGGCAACGGCCCCGCGGAGAAAGCGCGCCTCGAAGCGCTGGCGCGCGAGACTGGCGCTCGCGATAGGGTAATTTTTCAAAACGGCATTTACGATGAACTGAAACTCGCGCCGTGGTTCCTGTCGGCCAGCGTGTTTTGCTATCCGGCAAACGTCGGGTTGAGCCTGATCCACGCCCTCTGGTACGGCCTGCCCGTTGTCACCAGCGACAACCTGGCGGCTCAGAATCCAGAGGTCGTGGCGCTTGAGAACAACGTCAACGGCTTGACGTTTGAGCACGGTAGCGCGGAGTCCCTCGTCGCCGCACTGCGGAACATTGTGACGAACGACAACTTGCGAACGACGATGTCCCAAGCGGCGCGTCGCACGGTAGAAGACCGATTTACTATTAGTCGAATGGTCGATGGACTCGAAGCCGCGATCCGTTACGCTCATTCGACAGCACGCATTCGTGAATAACCAAAACTGCAAACGATCATAAGAACTCACGCAAAGACGCTAAGGCGCAAAGAAACGGAGATGAAGAATGGAAGATGAAAGATAGAACTCTAACACATCCTTTTTTATCACTCATCGTTCATCCTTCATCCGAGCCTTCGCGTCTTTGCGCCTTTGCGTGAGGTATTCTTCGCCGCGTTTTTTACGCTGGCGATGCTCGACGGAACCAACTATGCCGCAACTTTATCGGCTTGCTCGAAAATTCATCAGCTTGCGGCGCGAACAGCAGCTGCGCACGATGTTGGCGCGGCTGATTCCCGTCCGCCATCGTTCGTGCGCCCTGAACGTCTACCACTGCTGCGTGTGGAAAACGGCCAGCCAGTGGCTGCGCAACGTACTTTCCGCGACCGAAGTGTATCGCTACTCGGGTCTGTTGCCGTACGCCTACGAAGTGCACGAGGGGCGCGATTATCGTGCGCTGCAGCAGCGGACGTTCGATCACCCGTTCCCGCTGAACCGCATCATCACGCCGCTGTACATCAATTATGAAAGCTTCGCCGGACTGCCGAAGCCTGAGAAGTTCCGTGCGTTCTTCGTGGCCCGCGATCCGCGCGACGTCGTGATCTCGCACTACTTCTCGTCGAAGTTTTCGCACAACGAGAACCCCGGCGTGCTGGAAGAGCGCGCCCGCGTCGCCGATCTTCCGGAAAAGGAAGGCATCATCGTTCACATGCGATACATGGGCGAGCGCGGCATTTTCGACGCCCTGCGATCGTGGGTGGAAAACAGCGATCGCGATTCACGCATCCGCGTGTTTCGCTTCGAAGACCTCACCGGCGAAGACCAGTCGCGTTGGGTAACGGAGCTCATGGACCATTGCGACATTCGCGTGCCGCAGGAAAGCTTGAAAGCGATCCTGGCTCGTCTGTCGTTCGAGAAGCTCAGCGGCGGGCGCAAGCAGGGCGAAGAAAACCCGCAGCACAAGTATCGCAGCGGCAAACACGGCAGCTGGGTGAAATACTTCGACGACGATATCCGGCGCGTGTTCGAAGAAATTACCGGCGATCTACCTCAAAGGTTAGGATACGAGTCCTAGTCAGCGCGAGAGCGCCTCACAATTCTCAACCATGACAAACTGCGGACCACTGCTCTGGTACGGATTGTTCGTGATCCTGTTCATGGGCGGACTTGTCATCGTGCCGTATTGGCGCGGCAAGTCCGAGTTGATGAGCGGTTGGAATTTGCTGCTCGGCGGTGTCGCGATTTTCGTGGGCGTTGGAAGCATCGAAGCCGCGCTGACGCCGATGCGATTCAAAGGCGTGCAGTGGTTCGAGCCGACTCGGTCGGAAGTTTTGTGGTGGACCACCGCCACCACGATCTTTGTTATCACTTTGTTATTAACCCACCGCTACGACAAGATTTCGAGAAAGTTTGCGGCGCGGAGTTTCAATAAGTGGCCGCCGATTTCCGCCGGCCTCATATTATTTGTTGTGTTTTTCTGCCTCACCGTTGCGCTGGCCGCCCGCATTCCGTTGTTCACCAACATCGTCGTCGTCGGGCCGATCGTCGTGAACGTATCGCACAAATGCCTGGTCTTCGCCTGCGTATTCGCGTTCGTGTTGTGGTATCAAAACCGTTTAAATCTACTTTGGCTGGGCTTGTTCATCATGGTTCTGCTGAGCACGGGCTTCCTCGCCATTCTCGCTTCGGGAGGACGTCGCCTGGTGCTTTCCATCTTCTTGGCGCCCGTGATTGTGTTTTATTTTTATCAGGCGCGCCATTGGCGTCCCGCCAAGTGCATGAGTGTCGTCGCGATAGGATTGATCGGCGTGTTTTGCTTGAGTCTCATCTATTCGACGATCCGCCACTTCGATCGGCGCGGCGAGCGCGCGCAGAACCGCGATCGCTCCGCTGCGCTGGCTTTCGAAGCCGTGACGAGCTTCGGTGGATGGGGATGGCTTGAACGTTTTGCGAACGACACGTTGTGGAATCTGTCGCAACACACCGTACACTACGGAATGCTGACCGATCACTTCGTCCGAAAAGACGATCTGGAGGCCAAACCGTTCAACACCTTCAAGTTCATGGTTGTGTACCCCATCCCTCGGCGTATTTGGCAGAACAAGCCGGAATCGCTCGGACGCGTCATCACGCACAAAGTGCTCGGCCGAACGACGACTTGGGGCACGGGGGTGGCTGGCCACGCGGCGTACGAAGGCGGGCTGATCATTGCCGCCATGTTCGGTTACATGGCCGCATTCGGCATCCGCTTCTTCGATGATCCGCTGCTGCGGCAGCCCACCAATCCTTTCCTGATTGCCATGCTGGCCGCCGCGGCCATGCACATTATCGCCTGGCCGCGCGGCGACCTGGCGGTGATGACGTTCGAAGTCGCGGAGTGCTTCTTCTTCACGATCGCGCTGGCGTGGAGTGGCCGGTTTATCTTCGGCACCGACAAGAGTTGGCTCATGAATCGCATGGCGATTCCGCGTGGGCGGGTTGTCTACCAAGCGCCCGCGCGCTAGGAGACACTCGTGCAATCTACCACCGAGCCACCCACAACTCACGAGCAACCGCAGGCCACGCAGGCCGCCCACGATGCTGGCCGCGCGCTGTGGGTACTTGGTCCGCTGCCGCCGCCCGTCACCGGGATGACGCTGCTTACGAGCGCGATTCTCCAAGCATTGGAAAGCGCTGGTTGCGTTCGATCGTTCAACTGGTCGCCCGGCCTGCCGCGTCGCAGCCTGTGGATGCGACTGCGCCGCAACGCCCGCATGCTGCGCTCCGTAGCAATGTTGCTCGCGCGCGGACGGGTGCGGAACGAGCGCCTGTACATGGTCGCCAATTCGTACTCCGGCCTGTATTCTACAGCTCTCGTCGTGTTCGTCGCCGCGCGACTGGGCTACACGATTTACCTTCATCACCACGTTTACTTTTACATCGACGAGTACGACTCACGCATGGCATGGATCGTTCGACGATTGAGGCCGCGCGACGTACACGTCGTGCACTGCGCGAAGATGGTGGACGATTTTCGCAATCGCTATCCAACGACAAGCGGCTTCCAAATCGTGTATCCGAGCATCGTCGTGGACGAAATTGGTCAGCCGCGGCCCGCGGCGCGCCAGCCGCTGAGGCTTGGGCTTCTCAGCAACTTGTCGGCGGCGAAGGGCTTGAGCGACGTCATCGCGACGTTCAGCGCGTTGGTCGATCGCCAGCGCGACGTCACGCTGACGTTGGCCGGCCCGGTTTCGTCCAGCGATTCGCAACGCCTGATCGATGAAACGATTGCAAATTACCCGGGGCGCGTTCGCAACATCGGGCCGCTGTATGGCGACGACAAGCGGCGATTCTTCAACGACATCGACGCGTTTTTATTTCCTACGAAGTCGGAATCTTGGGGCTTGGTTCTTAACGAGGCATTGGCGGCCGGCGTGCCGGTGATTACCTTCGACCGCGGGTGTACCTCGCTTGTTGTCGGCGAGGAAGCAGGCCTGTTGATCGATCGCGGCGCTTTGTTCGCCGAGCTGGCCGCGTTGCAAGTCGAACGCTGGATCGACGACAACGACCTATATCGTCGGACGTCGCAGGCCGCGATCGCGCAGGCCGAGCGGCTGCACGACGACGGGCAACGCACGCTGGACGATTTCGTGCGGCACATGTTTTCACCGTTGCCGCCGGCATTGAGCAACGCCTGACGCGATCGATACTTTGCGAGCTACGTTTACTTGAGGGATATGCAATATGGCTTCACAGGTTTCGATGTTCGGACGGGCGCGGTACTTCCTCCGGCGCCACATCGTTCACGGACGAGTGCGCTGCTGCCTGCAGTGGTTGTTCGCTAAGTTCCAGTCGCTGTTCATTCAGCCGACGATTCTGCCGTACTTCGTGACGTTCTTTCCCTACAAGCGAACCTCGTACGCGTACTTTCTGTCCAAGAATCCGCCGCGCGGCGCGATTGGCGAGCCTGGTTTGCCGACGCCGCCGGAAAATCTTTGGTTGGGCTACGGTCGGACGATCGATGAATGGTTGGAGTCGGGCAAGCGACACGTCGAGAAAATGCGCGGCATATTGGCCGACTCGGGTTACACGTTTGAGCCTGGCAGCCGCGTGCTCGAATTGGGTTGCGCGGGCGGCCGGATGATTCGTTTTTTGAAGGACGTTGCGGAGCAGGGCGAGGTGTGGGGCACCGACATCAGCGCCGAGCACATCTATTGGTGCAAGCAGCAACTGAGCCCGCCGTTTCACTTTTTGATCACCACGACCACGCCGCACCTTCCGTTTGCCGACAACTACTTCGATGTGATCTACGCCGGCTCGGTGTTCACTCACATCGACGACCTCGCGGACACCTGGCTGCTGGAATTGCGACGCGTGCTCAAGCCGGGCGGGCGCTTGTATATTACGATCCACGACAACGATACGATCCGCATCCTCAGCGAAGAGCAGCACGACCTGTCGAAGACGCTGTTTTGCCGCCGCGATTATTTTGAGAATCGCGATTACGGAATGTTCACCATCGGCCGCTTCATGCGGTCGCAGGTGTTTTACGACGCGGAGTATTTCGCCGACAACTTGAAGCCATTTTTCGAAGTCCTGTCGAGCACGCCGGCGGCGTACGGTTTTCAAACCGGCGTTTTACTGCGAAAGGTTTAGGGGAGATCTCACGCAGAAGCGCAGAGAGCGTGGAGGTGAATGCAGAGGGTGCCATGCCCACGGCTATGCGTGGGCATGCGAACGCGATAATAACATGGCCACTCCAAGCAGTGGCCATGGCACCCCGATGGTTCATTATCAGTGCCGAGACGAATAATTCCGCGATACACAAACGCACATGTTTCCTTTCGACTCATTGCGAGACGGTCTTTCGAGCCGCAATGGGTTCGTGCGCAAGGGCGCGCGGGCGGCGCTGGCTGTGCCGAAGTGGCTGCGGTCGTGGAACGTTGGCCACGATGACCTGGCCGCGCGGCCGCCGGTGTTGGCCAATTCATTTCCCAAGAGCGGCACGCACTTGCTGGTGCAAATCATCGATGGGCTGCCCGATCGCGTGAACTACGGCGCGTTTCTCGGCTCGGAGACCAGTTCGTTCCAACTGCGCGAGCGCACGGCAGAGAACACGTGCCGATTCATCCGCCATATCGTGCCGGGTGAAGTCATCCGCGGCCACTTGTATTTCGAACCGCTGTACGCGCAGGAGTTGTCGGCACGGAATGCCGTGAACTATTTCATCTATCGCGATCCACGAGCCGTTGTCGTCTCAGAAGTACACTATCTGCGTGAGATGAATCGCTGGCACCGACTCGCGCCTTACTTCCGCGCCGCCCCGTCGATTGAAGACGCGATCACGCTTTCGATTACCGGCTTAGTTCCGCCCGTGCCGGGAATCGTGTATCCGAACATTGCTGCACGGTTCGGCCGTTACCAAGGTTGGTTGCAGCACGAGGATTGCCTCGCGATTCGTTACGAAGACTTGGTCTCCGAATCGCGCAGCCACGTCATTCAGCAGATGGCCGAGCTCTACGCCCGCCATTGCGGCGGCCAACTCGACATCGAGGCGTGCGTTCGTGCCATGTCGGCCGCCATCGCGCCGGAGAAGTCGCATACGTTTCGCAGCGGCAAGAAATCCGGCTGGCGAACAGAGTTCACCGCCGAGCACCGCCGCCTGTTCGACCAGGTGGCCGGCGACTTGCTCATTGAACTCGGATACGAACGAGATCATTCGTGGGTGGAAGAATCGTGGGCTGTCGCGGAATAGTGGTACTTGTTCTGTCATTCTGAGCAAAGCGAAGAATCTATGATGCGATCACGAAAGATCCTTCGCTGCGCTCAGGATGACACTGCCTAACGCATGAAAATCATCGTCCACGATTACGCCGGCCATCCGTTTCAAGTGCAGCTCAGCCGCGAGCTGGCGGCGCGCGGGCACGACGTGTTGCACCTCTATTGCGGCTCGACGCACACGCCACGCGGCGAACTGACGCGTCGCGACGATGACCCTCCCAGCTTCGATTGCCGCGGCATTGATCTCTCTGAACGCATTCCAAAAACCAGCTTCGTGCGCCGGTTCAAATTGGAAGCGCAGTACGCCGCCGGGCTGATCCGCGAGTGTGAAGCGTTCGCACCGGAAGTGATTATTTCCGCCAACACGCCCTCCATTCCGCAACACCGGCTCGCGCGTTGGTGCTCGCAGCGCGCCGTGCGGCTTGTGTCGTGGGTTCAGGATATCTACGGCCTCGCCGCGTATCGATTGCTGGGTCGCAAGCTGCCCGGCGTTGGGCATTTGGTCGGGCGCTATTTCATTGCACTCGACAAGTCATCCGCGCGCCGCAGCGACGCGCTTGTGGTGATCGCCGCCGAATTTGGCGACGTATTCACGCGCTGGGGCATCGATTCGTCGCGCATTCACACGATCCACAACTGGGCGCCGCTCGAAGACATGCCCGCTCGCCCGCGCGACAATGCCTGGTCGCGGCGACACGACTTGGGCGACGGCGTGCGTTTCGTGTATTCCGGGACGCTGGCGATGAAGCACAATCCGGGGCTGCTCTTGGAGCTGGCGCGCATGCTCGACTGCGATTCGTCGGGCGAGCTGGTCGTAGTGTCCGAAGGCGCGGGCGTCGAATGGCTGGCCGAGCACGCGGCGCGCGAGGAGCTCGGATCGCTGTGCTGTCTCGGGTTTCAGCCGTTCAAGGATTTGCCGGACGTGCTCGGCAGCGCCGACGTGCTGGTGGCGATTCTCGAAGCCGACGCGGGCGTGTTTAGCGTGCCATCAAAAGTGCTCAGCTACCTGTGCGCCGGTCGGCCCGTACTGCTCGCCGTGCCGAAAGAAAATTTGGCGGCGAAGATCGTGGTCGAATGCGGCGCGGGTCCGGTGGTCGAACCGATTGACATAGGCGGCTTCTGCGCCGAAGCGCAGCACTTGATCGAGTCGCCACAACTACGCGAACAACACGGCCGTGCCGCACGACAATATGCGGAAACGCATTTCGACATCGGCCGCATTGCAGACCAATTCGAAGCAATTCTCCATGTCGGGTTGCACGGCTATAGAATTCCGAAAGCAATTGGCAACAACATAGATTCGCGATAGAATGTACTCATGGGCATCGAAATCACTCCCGAAGTCGAAAGTCTTGTCCACGGTATTTATGCCGACGGACAATACTCGAGCGAAGCGGAGGTACTCGCTGCGGCGCTCCTCTTGCTACAGCAACGCGACCGGCTCCGCAATGATTTGCGCCAGGGGTGCGACGAGCTCGATCGCGGCGAACGCTTTGACGGCGGTGAGGTGTTTGCAGAGCTTCGACGGCACGCTGCAAATCTCGATGAGCATCGCTCATGAGTCGCCCGTATTTCTCAGTGCGCCGTGGAAAGGTGCTGGCATTGTCGCGGGTGCAAGTCCCGCCCGGCAAGGGGTCGCTCCAGCCGGAAGCAGTCGGAGCGGCAGTGGA
>JAKEIB010000243.1 GCA_022614705.1 Planctomycetota bacterium
AGGAGGCATTAAACGCTCCGGCCAGCGAGCTCATCAAGGCCGCGAGCAGCCCGGCCACGACTGCGCCGCGGAACCCGGCCGGCAGCACGTGTTTGACCATCAGCGGAAACGCCGCCTGCGATTTCGCGGCAATCGCGACGCCGTTCTCGTCCACAAGTCCGCCAAGCTCCGCCAGCTTACCGCTCTTGGCCAGAGCAAAGCAAATAATTCCCGGGATAATGAAAATGAACACCGGCAACAGCTTCAAGAATGCGGCGAAGATGCTGCCACGTCGAGCCTGCGTCTCATTCGGCGCCCCCAACGCCCGCTGCACGATGTACTGGTCAGTGCACCAATACCACAGGCCGATGATCGGCGCGCAAAACAACATGCCGAGCCATGGATAATTATCGTTGAAGTACCACGCCTGGCGGACGACCTTGCCGCTTTCGTCCTTTTCCAGAACCGGCGACCACGTCGATCCCTCCGGCATGACGGGCTTCCAGAGATCGAATTTTTCCACGTGGCCGGGCGGATCGCTTTCCGACCGGGCGATCTGCCGTAGTTCTTCCCAGCCGCCGACCTTTTGCAAGCCGAAATATGTCACCAACACCGAACCCATTATGAGAATGATTGTTTGCAGCGCCTCGGTGTATGCCACGGCCCGCATGCCGCCCAGCACCGTGTAGAGACCGGTCAGCAGCACCACGAGCACCGAGCCGATCCAGAAGCTGTCGAGCGTGAAGTTGCCGAGCTGGTACTTCATCTCGGGCAAGAGAGTCTCCGACACGATGCCGCCCGCGTAGATGCCGACTGCGATCTTCGTGATCACATAAGCCACGAGCGAAATGACCGAGAGAACATACCGCGCCGCGGGTGAGAACCGCCGCTCCAGGAACTCCGGCATCGTGTAGACTTTCGACTGGATATAAAACGGAACGAGCACCCAGGCCAGCACCAACAGGCACCACGCATGCAGCTCGAAGTGGGCCATTGCGACGCCGTCGGTCGCGCCGGTCCCGGCCAGGCCCACGAGATGCTCCGAGCCGATGTTCGACGCGAAGATCGACGCGCCAATCACGAACCAGCCCAGATGACGACCGGCCAGGAAGTAATCCGCGGCGGTGTCCTTGTTTTGCAGAATCACCCACCACGCCAGGCCCAAGATGAGCGCGAAATAACCGCCGACCACCACCCAGTCGATTGTTTCCATAGTTCCGCCCAATGTGAGGAGTTTGTGACGGACGGGGACTGGCTCATTTTGCGTAGTCTTCGCAGCAAAATGTGCCTGTCCCCTTTGCCGTGTTGCGGGGACTGGCTCATTTTGCGTCGGGCACCATCGCCGCGATGGTCGCGGAGCAAAATGTGCCTGTCCCCCTTTTCCAAGGCCACCGCCATGCAACGCCGCTCGCCCGCAGTCTACCCACTCGCCGGTCGAATCACAATGGGAACCAGCCGCGCCGCACCGTTACGATCCACACGATACGACCTGACGCCCCGCAATGTATATTCATCACGGCCCGCGTGTTCGTCACGTCGCAACGACAAACAACGGCGGTGAGCCAGCGCGAACTGTATTTAAGCGCGCCCAATTTGGACTCCGGTCCCTCGTCCGCCGATATACCATCAAGATACGAATAGAATAGAAGAGGGATTTTCTCCCCCAGCCCCCAGCCCCTCCCATGTGGCGTTCCTTCTTCCTCGCCATCGGCGCGTACTGCTGTTTATTGGGCGTCGAGGCGCTGGCCGTCGAAAAGGCCGTGCTGAAACCCAACGTGTCGTTCCGTCAATCCAGTTGGCAAGAAGTCGTGCCGGCCGACTGGGCCGGCTGGGGACTACTCGGCGGCGGAGCCGTCGTCATGCTCTATTCGTTCACCATCCCCAAACGCGTCAACGGCGGCTGATCATCGACCCGGAATAGCCACGGCCTAACAAGGTCGCCAGCGCCCTGCCGCGAAGTAAAACAGCTTCCTAGCCGCGGTCTACCAAAACTCGTAGCCACTCGTCACGCCTTGACTCACCAAGTGCAGGTGACTTCGCAGACGCCGCAAGTTACACTGCCAATAAGGTGTTTTCGTGGCAGTAATAATCGAATGACCGCTCTCGGCCGAGCAACGTCTCCGCAAGTCCAAGCCATGACTGCCTACAGCGAAATTCAAGCCGTCGCCGATCGTATCGCGCGAGAATTCGACGCGGAGAAGATCATCCTCTTTGGATCGCACGCCTACGGCACGCCCGGACCGAACTCCGATGTCGATCTGTTGGTGATTCTTCCAGTGACGGGCAAGAGGTGGCGCAAAGCCGCCGAAATCAGAAACCGCGTCCGCAGCCCGTTTCCGATGGATTTGCTGGTTCGCGCTCCGGACGAGATGGACCGACGGCTGCGCGCCGGTGACCCGTTCCTACGCGAAATCGACGAGCGAGGTGTTGTGCGCCATGCAAAGCATTACGCGAGAATGGGTTGAAAAGGCCGAAGCAGACTTCATCACCGCCGCGCGCGAATCTCACGCTCAGCCGCCAGCCCCACTACCTTATTCAACGCCATTGGGCGCCCAACCAATGGGGTCCACCTCACTCCAATGGACACACGTATGCTTAGGTACAATCGCGAGGGCCTATTGATCTATATTTGTTTAGTGTGTGCATCGTGTCGTTCACCGAGGGATGATCCAAGGACTGCAATGGAACTGATGCAGGGTATCGTTGTAAAGCTGCACCAGAGGCATGTAGGAGGTTCTGGTTTTCCTCCAAGTGTGAACAGAACGGAGGACGGACAAATCGGTTGCAGTTGGCGTCGCGAGATAAAAAGCAACCCCTTTTATGGCACGCCAATCGACCAATTTTGGAAGTCTCCATACACCCAAATAGAGGGCGGGGAATTAATTGATAATGATGGATACCGGCAGGCATTCACAGTTAAGGGCCGTCCTTCCGAACACACACAGATTTTTGCGCTAATCGGACCGGATACTGCTTTTACGGAATACGCGGTGGGGACTGGACGTGATTCAAACACGGCTGAGCCGGATGCCATATTGCTTATCGATTGCCAGAATCGACTCGTCCATTGGATGGAACCTGGCGACATTGAGGTTAATCGGCTCCTCTCCCCAGATATTGAAATTGGCGAATCTTTGGCGCCAAACTATGAGCAGGGTTTTCTGTTTGCGTTTGTCGACGGAGCAGTTTGGTGGATTCGAAAGGATGTTCCGCAGAAGGTGATCGCTCCCTTCCTAACGTTAGAAGGTGCACGAACACACGATCGCGATGACGAGTTAGCGAAATTTGCACTCGACAAGCTCCCCCCCTCGAAAAGCGCAACGGCGAGTACTGCCCGCCGCCAATCGAACCCGAATAGCTGCGACCGACTCTCGGCGCAGCTTCTGTCTACGCGACAAATTGCTAAGGTTGCGTCCTGTACAAAAAGGATGCGAAACGCAAGTTGTTGACACGAACGGGCCATATGTGTCCGTTCGGCCAACCGCATCTTCTTTCTGGCGCGTTGATTCGTCAAGCTCGTGGCTTTCCAATCCTGGAGACGAGCGATGGCGAACAAGCAGCGGGATGCGGTGAAGGAGCGGATTTGGCGTCATGCGCTGAAGCGGCAGGTGAATAGCGGACTGTCCGTGCGGGCGTTTTGCCAGCGTGAGCAGCTCACCGAGTCGGCATTCTATGCGTGGCGGCGGACGGTGGCCGAACGGAACGGCGAAGCGAAGCCGCAACGAGCACCGGCATTTCTGCCGATGATGGTGACGGATCGCCCGGCGCGCAGAGAATTGATCGAGATGGAATTGGCCG
>JAKEIB010000244.1 GCA_022614705.1 Planctomycetota bacterium
CAGCGCGGAGCTGAAAACAACGAATGCTCCGCCTACGACGCACAGGAACGCAACTACCGCGCCGTTCTGAGTCATGCCGCACCTCCGTTGCCAGGTCTGACGAAGAAATCGCGAGGGCGGGTTTGAACCGCACCCGCATTGCCTGGGTGGCACGCGCTGAAGCTCGCGGAATTATGCAGGTAATAGCAGGCAGGCACGAAGGGCCGGTGGTCAATAGCCAGGGGCGTCAGCCCCTGGGGTCGAATCCCTCGGTTTCGTAAGCCCCAACGGGGCGACAGTGGATCCTTACGGCCTTGTTGCACAATTCCCACCTATTGTGTTTGCATGCGTCAGTTTTGAAGTTGCTTGCACAATCAGTGGTGTAGTTTTCGAGTTATTCAACAAGGCCGATCCTTACTGTCGCCCCGTTGGGGCTTTGGTTTCAATCATTACGACTCCAGGAGCTGACGACCCTGGCTATTAACTGTTGCCGCGTTGCGGCTCTGAAACTGCTACTACTTGCATAAACCTCCTCGGCGAAGGACGTGGTGAAACGTTACGCCGTGTTTCACCACGCCCTTTTAGGGCGTGCCACCCTGAATTTCCGGACGGCCCTAAAATTATATCGCTTGCATCGAAGACTGCAAATCACTTCACCCGGCGTCGTGCCGCTAGTCCGCCGCATAAGGGTGGCCTGTTGCACATGGTCGAGGTCTTTGTTCTGATAATGTGATCGGCGTCGACAACAATACCTGACAGCGGTGAACATCAACCGCTATCGCATTACGAGGACTAACTGATATGGCTACAGCGACAGTCGGATTGCTCCCCGCGGTTGGCAAGTTTCTGGACAAGTCCCTGCAGCAGCCGTGGATTGGCGGCAAGGCGGCAAGTGCGTCTGAAGGCGGGACATTCGAAACGCACGATCCCGGTTCGGGCGAGAAGCTGGCAACCGTCTCTCATTTTAATGCCCGCGACGTCGACGCCGCGGTCGCAGCCGCGCAGCGCGCGTTCGACAAGTCTGGTTGGGCCACGATGCCGCCGAACGAGCGCGGCGCGATGCTTCATCGGCTTGCCGACGAAGTCGAACGGCGGATACCGATCATCGCCCAAATCGAAGCGCTCGACGCCGGCAAGATCGAGGGCCAAGCGCAAGGCGACGTCGCAAACTTCGTGGCCACCATGCGATACTACGCGGACATGGCGCAACACATCGGCCGGCGAAACACGCTGGCGGTGAAAAGCCACGAAGCATGGACCATGCGGCATCCTTGGGGTCCGTGCGGTTTCATCTTTCCGTGGAACTTTCCATTCCTGCTCATCGGTTGGGGAATCTCGCCGGCCCTGGCTGCCGGCAACACGGTTGTCATCAAACCGGCCGAGGACACGCCGCTGTCCGCAATTTACTTGGGCCAGTTGGCGAAAGAAGCTGGCATGCCCGACGGCGTGATCAACGTCGTCACGGGCCTGGGTGAAACGACAGGCGCCGCCGTCTCGAGCCATCCGGGCATGCGGCGGATGAGTTTTACGGGCTCACCCGAAGTGGGCCGCTTGGTCGCCGAGGCATGTGGGCGGAATCTCACGCCCGTGAAGTTGGAATTGGGCGGCAAAGGCGCGGCCGTAGTGTTCGATGACGTCGACGTCAAGGCGACGGCCGACAAGTTGGTCGGCGCAATCACTTTCCACACCGGTCAAGTTTGCTGCGACGCCACGCGGTGGCTCGTGCATCGTCGCGTTTATGACCAGTTTGTCGACGAGTGCGTGAAGCGCATGTCGCAAGTCCGTGTCGGCTATCAGATGCAAGACTCCACGCAGATGGGGCCCGTGGTCAATGAGAAGCAGCGGAAGCGTGTGCTGGGATATCTCGACAAAGGCGTGCGCGAGGGCGCACGTTTGCTTGTCGAAGGCGGCGCCGCGGACGTGCCCGGAAAGGCGGGGCACTACGTGAAGCCCGCGCTCATGGAAGGCAGTTTGGAGAACGTCGCGGCCCGCGAGGAGATCTTCGGCCCCGTGGCCTATCTGGCCAAGTTCGAAACTGAAGACGAAGCGCTGGCGATGGTGAACTCGACCGACTACGGGCTGGCAAATAGCGTGTGGTCGAGCGACCTTGGTCGATGTGGCCGGATTGCCGAACAAATGCGTGCCGGCAACTCATGGATCAACGCGCACAACGTCTTCCCGCACGGCGTGCCCTACGGCGGCATTGGCAAGAGCGGCCTGGGCGGCGGCGTAAACTCGCCCGAGACGCTGTTCGACTATTGGCGCAGCGTCAGCGTCGTGCGACCTTTGTGATCCGCCCTTGTGACGGCTGGCGTCGAGCTGTCGATGAACGACCGCCCAAACGACTCGCTGCCCGTCGCCAGCGTGCTATCGGACGTTGTTGCTGCGTCCCGCGCCGGCGCGGTCGTCGTTACGGCGCCGCCGGGCTCCGGCAAAACGACCCTTGTTCCGGCGGCCGTGCTGGATGATCTGCCCAGCGGTCGAAAAGTCGTACTGATTCAACCGCGTCGGCTGGCCGCAAGAGCCGTCGCGCGCCGAATTGCTCAACTTCGCGGAGGACACGTCGGCGGCGAAATCGGCTATCAGGTCCGTTTCGATAAGTGCGTGAGCGACGGCACGCGGCTTGTTGTCGTAACGACCGGCATTCTTTTGCGACGATTGCTCGACGACGTTGCATTGGAAGACGTTGGCGCCGTCGTCATCGATGAGTTTCACGAGCGGACGATCGAGATGGACCTCGTCCTGGGTATGCTCGTGCGGATTCGCCAGACGGTCCGACCCGATTTGCGGGTCGTCGTAATGAGCGCGACGCTCTCCGCGGAGCCGGTCGCAAAGCTGTTGGGCGATTGTCCGGTCATTCACGCCGAGGGGCGACCGTTTCCCGTGCAGGTGCGTTATCAACGCCGCGGCACAAAGCAAACGCTTCAAGACCTCGTGGCGAAACACATGCCGGCAGCGCTGCGCGAAACTCCGGGGCACGTGCTCGTGTTCTTGCCGGGCGTCGGAGAAATCCTGCGCTGCCAGGACGCGATTGCCCCACTGGCCGAGCGACTCGGCCACGCACTGCTGCCGCTATTCGGCGACCTACCGGCCGATCAACAAGATCGCGTGCTCAACGATATTGGCCAGCGAAAAATCATCCTGGCCACGAACGTGGCCGAAACATCGCTCACGATTGAAGGCGTCACCGCGGTAATCGACTCCGGCCAGGCCCGGCAGATGCGAGTCGCACCGTCCACCGGCTTGCCACGGCTGGAGCTTGTGCCGATCTCCAAGGCATCGGCCGATCAGCGGGCCGGCCGCGCCGGGCGGACGGCGCCGGGAATCTGCTGGCGAATGTGGGACGAATCCTCCCACAAGGCACGTCCGGCGACCGAAACGCCGGAAGTGCTGCGTAGCGATTTAGCTGAACCGCTCCTACAACTTCTCGCCCTCGGCGAACGGGACGACTTTCCCTGGCTCGATCCACCTCCGCCGACGGCCGTTGAAAACGCCTGCCGTTTGCTCACGCTGCTCGGCGCGATCGACAGTCGCAAACAAATCACGCCGTTGGGAAACGAACTTGCCCGGTTGCCGGCCCATCCGCGACTTGGTCGGCTGCTGCTGGCCGGGGCAGGGCGCGGCGTGCTGCGCGAAACATCGATTGCCGCGGCGCTGCTTGCGGAGCGTGATCCGTTCCGAGCGCAGCAGTTCGATCGCCGTGGCCCGCGCGAGTATGGCACCGTGCGAAGCCGCTCCGATGTGGTGGATCGCGTGTTCGCTTTGCAAGCATTTCACGCGGGCGCTAGCAATCCCGACCCAAATCTCGAGCTGCACCCGGGCGCCGCGCGAAACGTGCTGCGCGCGGCCGAGCAGTTGTACCGCATGGCCGATTTTCCGCGCGCGGAGAGAGCCGGGAATCCTGAGATCGCATTGATGCAAGCGCTCTTGGAGGCGTTTCCCGATCGATTGGCGAGGTTGCGCGCCGGCACACAGGATCGAGCGCTGTTGGTCGGGGGACGAGGCATACGAATCGACAGTGGCTCGCGCGTCCGCGGCGAACCGCTCTTCCTGGCAATCGATCTTAACGATGCCGGCGGCGAAGCGCGGGCGCGACTCGTCTCGGCAATCGATCGCTCCTGGCTTTCGACGCAGACGCTTAGCACGCGCGAAGAACTGTTCTTCAATCCCACAAAAGGACAAGTGGAGGCCCGACTCCGAACGTATTGGTCCGATCTAATGCTCGAGGAAACTCCGATTGCAATCACCCAGTGGGCGAGTCTCTCCGAGACTCGCATTCGCGTCCGCCGCAGCGGACGCGACCACTGGCGCACCGATACGACCGCCGCCGCCGAGCTCCTCGCACAACACGCACGGCACCAGCTCGATCGCGTGCTGCCATCCTCGGACTCGCCCGCTGGAAAATTCCTAGCCCGAATTCGCTGGCTTACTGGTGCAATGCCGGACTTGCGGTTGCCTTCGCTCGACGACAACGATCTTGCGGAGATGCTGCCGGAATTGTGTTACGGCTTGCGATCGCTCGATGAGCTTCGCGCCGCCGACTGGCTCTCGTTCCTTCAAGGAAAAGTCGGCTACGACCGGCTGATGGAACTCGATCGCCTCGCTCCCGCCGAGATCGAGGTGCCCAGCGGCAATCGACACGCGATCGTTTATGACGCGGGGAAAGCGCCGATGCTGGCGGTGCGGATTCAGGAGCTGTTCGGTTTGCAGAAGTCGCCGAGCATATGCGGCGGGCGCGTGCCCTTGCTGCTCCATCTGCTTGGACCCAATTATCGGCCCCAGCAAGTGACCAACGACCTGCCAAGTTTCTGGCAGAACGCGTATCCGGAAGTCAAAAAGGAGCTTCGCCGCCGGTACCCCAAACACGCCTGGCCGGACGATCCTCTTCGAGCGCCCGCCACGCGCTCGGGATTGAAACGCGACATGAAATAGCCCGGACCTCCTAGCCGAGCGCCGGCGGATGGCGTATCAAATGTCTTGGCGACAGAGTGCGAGAAACCATGGATAGAATTCCATCCCGCGACCACGAGGTTATCTTGACACATTTTTCAGATGTTCGGAAAACCGCCATTCCGAAAAGCCTGCAATTGCTGCGATCCGAGTTCACATCGTCGCGGAGGATTTGGGTGTTGTTTGATTACGCAACATCTGTACGGATGCTAAAGGCGAACGTCCCGATCGCGTTTCGCACCGTTGCGGTTGCGCTCGCGGTATGTAATCCATTGTTCGCGCTCGACTGGCCCCAATTTCGCGGCCCAAATGGTGACGGTGTCTCGAACGCCACCGATGTTCCGCTGCACTGGAACGCAACGGACCATCTCGCGTGGAAACAGGAGATACCAGGAACTGGCTGGTCCTCGCCCGTGCTGTCGCGGGGCAAGTTATATCTAACGACCGCGATTTCGGACACAACCGGCGCTATTTCGTTACGCGCGTTGTGCTTGGACGCTGAGGACGGGCGGATCAAGTGGAACGTTGAAGTTCTGAGCCCAGAGCCGACTGCCGCCAAGCAGGTCCATGCCAAGAACAGTCTCGCCAGTCCCACGCCCATCATTGACGGCGACACGCTCTATGTTCACTTTGGCCACATGGGTACCGCGGCGCTCGACACCGATGGCAATGTCGTATGGACACAAACGGGGCTTAAATACCGGCCGAGACACGGAAACGGCGGGTCGCCGGTGTTGGTGAACGGCCTGCTTGTATTTATGGCTCATCCGAAAAAATCTGCAACACAACAACGGAAGAAGATGCCGCGAATTAGCGAAGGGTTATTGGACATACGTGTGAGCTTGCTTTGGGTGAG
>JAKEIB010000245.1 GCA_022614705.1 Planctomycetota bacterium
GCGCCGTCCTAAACAATACCGACTGATGAGACAACCACGATGCCAGCTTCGCCAACAACTTGCCACGCAAAAACTTACAACTTAAGTTGATGGCATTCGGGCCGGCAGTGATTACTATCCTAATCTGGCGACAGCTTGCTCACACGGTGCAATGCTCTGGCGGCGTCGGGCGGCGTCTGCTATTTATTTCGCAAAATCTTTGGGCGCCACGCAAACTTTTGTCGCACGACACGAATAGAATAAATGTATCGTGAGTCTCTCTTGGCGGGACTCACCATAGCAATCTCTCTCGGCCGGCGGGGTCAAATCTCGACCGCCGCAACGTCTCAACCAAGGAGTTACTGCAACGAACGCTGTTTTCAGGGAAGAGGTGCCGCCCGCGGTTTACCAGGAACTCGACCGCCGCGGCCTGAATGGGGTGCCGGTTCTCTTGTCGACGACCAGCGAGTTATCGCTTTCGGGCAAGCCGGGGCGGCACTGGATCGTGGCGACCCGCGACAACGTGGCCACCGTACGGGACGCGGATGCTCCCACCGTCGAGACGCATGTGCCCGTGGCCGAGGTGCGCGAATTCCGCACGCTGGGCACCATCGGCTCTGGATTCTTGCAGGCGTACGTCGACGACTACTGGGTCGACCTGGCACGCTTCTCCAATACCGAGGCCGACCGGTTCAGCCGGTTGGCGCGGCACCTGGAAGATTTGCGGACGGATGGCGAGGTGCACGTCGACGATGAAGTCGCGCCCGCCGTCACACACTGCCCCACCTGCGGCCAGCGGCTTCCGCTCGTGAACGAGAAATGCCCGCGGTGTATTCCCCGAAAGGCGATTCTCACGCGGCTGGGCCAGATGCTGTGGCCGTATCGGCTGACGGCGCTGGCAATGTGCGGGCTGATGCTCGTGGCCGTTGCCGCCGAGCTCGTGCCGCCCAAGTTGCAACAGTATCTTGTCGACCACATTCTTCGCGGCGGGCAAGGCACGCCCGACTCGGCCGGGTTGTTCGGCGCGCTGCTGGTGGTCGTGTCGGCGCTCGCCGCCGCGCGGCTACTGCTGAGCGCGGTGAACTTTACGAAGGGGCGCCTCGCGACGCGCGTTGGCGTGGCGCTGACGTTCGATCTACGGGCGCGACTCGTGGAGAAGCTCCACTCGCTCGGGCTGAACTACTACGACCGTCATCAGGTTGGCTCGCTCACCAGCCGCGTGGCGTACGACAGCGAAGTGATTCAGAGCTTGCTCCAGCAAATCACGGGCGGCTTTTTGCTGCAAATTGTGCAAGTCTCGGCCGTTGGCGTGATGCTGTTCACGCTCAACCCGAAACTGGCCGTGTATACGCTGATCCCCGCGCCGTTGGTGATCGCGGGAAGCATCTTCTTTTGGAAGCGGGTGCATCCGAGGCACTACCGGTATTGGGACTCCAGCAGCAAGCAGGCCGGCATGCTGACGGGCATGTTGTCGGGCATTCGCGTGGTGAAGGCATTCGCGCAGGAGCCGCGCGAGTACGCCCGGTTCAACCGCATCAGCGACTATTTGCGGAATTGCCGAATGCGCGTCGATTACTCGACGGCGGCCTTTTCGGCGACGATGCAACTTATCTTTAGCCTGGGTGGCTTGATTGTATGGTACGTCGGCGGGCGCGACGTGCTGGCGGGAAAGATGACGCTCGGTTCGCTGATGGCCTTCCTGGCGTACCTCGCGATGTTCTACACGCCGCTGGCGACGCTGTCGCAATTCACGACCTGGCTGACGAACTTTCTCACGGGCTGCCAACGCGTGTTCGAGCTGCTCGATACGCCGGTGGAGATTATGGAACCGGCGGACCCCATCGATTTACCCACGGAGAAGCAAAGGTGTCAGGTATCAGGTGTCAGGTGTCAGATGCCGAGACCCGACAACCGACACCTGACACCCGACACCTTTCCAGCGCAGGGCAGTATCCGCTTTGAGCGAGTCACCTTCGGTTACGAGCGGCATCAACCCGTGTTACGCGACGTTGATTTCGAGATTCGTCCCGGTGAAACCATTGGCATCGTCGGTCGCAGCGGCAGCGGAAAAACGACACTCGTGAATTTGCTGTGCCGGTTCTACGACGTGTGCGAAGGCCGCGTGCTCGTGGACGGAGTCGACGTGCGGCGGTTGGCGTCGCACCAGTTACGGCGGCACATCGGCGTCGTGCTGCAGGAGCCGTTTCTGTTTCGTGGCACGATTTGGCAGAACCTCGTGTACGGCTCGCCCACGAGCACGCCGGAACAAGCAATTGCCGCGGCCAAGGCCGCCCAGTCGCACGACTTCATTCTCAACTCGCCGCTCGGCTACGACACCTGGCTCGGCGAGCGCGGCGCTGGGCTGTCCGGCGGCGAGCGGCAGCGGCTCTCGATCGCCCGGGCGATTCTGTATGATCCGCCGATCCTCGTACTCGACGAGGCGACCAGCAACGTCGATGCCGAGAGCGAGCAGGCGATCCAAAAAGCGCTGCGAGCGCTCACGCGCGGCCGCACCACGATCGCGATCGCACACCGGCTGTCGACGCTGCGCGAAGCGGATCGCATTCTCGTGTTCGACGGCGGCCGCCTCACTGAACAAGGCAGCCACGACGAGCTGCTTGCCCACGATGGTCAGTACGCCCGGCTAGTGCGGCTGCAAGGAGATGCTAGGCAGAAGGACGGGGAGATGGGGAGAGAGGGAGAGGGGCAGACTCTTGGGCTGCGCTGGCTTATGCCGTGTGACGCCGAGATTCGCGCAGCGAAGCGCGGAGGGATGGAAGTTAATGTAGCGAGCCGGGGCGTCCTCGCCCCCGGTCAGAGCGCAACCATCCGCGGCGTATTCGCGGTGAATCTGTTCCCCGCCACGAACCCGGACGACTACATCAGTTTGCGCGTTTGGAATCGCGACGGCGCCGAGCAAGAGATCGGCATCCTGCGCCGGCTCGACGAATGGCCGGCCGAGGCGCGGTCGCTCGTACGCAGCGCGCTTGACCGTCGCTACTGGCTACAGACAATCACCGGCGTCGACGAAATTCGCCTGGAGCTTGGCCATCTCACGCTCTCCGTGCGCACCGACCACGGCCCCCGCCGCTTCACCATGCGCTGGAGCCAAAGCCAAGTGCAAGACTTCGGCGACCGCGGCAAGGTCCTCCTCGACCTCGACGACAACCGCTACCTCGTCCCCGACGTGGAAGCCCTTCCCCAGCGCGAACGCGATCTATTTCAGCGGTACGTGTATTGGTAATGTGGGCGTCGCGGCGTAAACTTAATTTAGGCAGCTACCCGTGACACTTACTTCGAGTTGCAAATGCGCAATGAATTCACCGCGGTAATCGAACGCGAAGAAAACTGGTTTATCGCCTATTGTCCCGAAGTACCCGGCGCCAACGGGCAAGGGACGACCAAGCAAGAGTCAATCGCCAGCCTACGGGATGCGATTGCGCTGATCCTCGAGGACCGTCGCGAAGACCGGCTGCGTGGCGTTCCGTCCGATGCCGAGCGTGAAGTAGTGGTCGTCGAATGAAACGAACCGCACTTCAGCGGTATGTGTATTGGTAACCACGAGCTTCTGGAATACCATCCGGACAGGCGCGTGCGCGTTCACTCTTCGCTGGCAATTGACCCATCTGCGCCCAGCAGAGTGCGATTCAGCGAGCCGCCGGCGAAAAGCAATTCATCGATCGCTTGATCGACATCGTTCTGCAGAATGCGAACCTGATCGCCGTCCACCCGGCATTCGAGGTGGAATTGAATCGCGCGGCGCATAAGCTCTTTGATGAACGACGCGCTGACGCCTTGGGTGGCTTGAGCTGTATGACCGACGACCTCGTCGGCAATGGCTGCGCCGGCGGCATATAGTCGGACTAATTTGCGGCGCCCAGCCTCGTCCGGCAGGGGAAACTCAATCGCCTGATCGACGCGCCCCGGACGAGCGGCCAACGCGCGCTCTAAACACTCCGGTCGATTGGTCGTTAATAGAAAGAGAATCTCCGCGTCGGATCGCAGGCCGTCCATTTCGTTCAATAGCCGATTCAGCAATGATTCTCGGCCGACTTCCATGCCGTCGCGTTCCCGGCCAATCAAGTCCACGTCTTCCAGCACTACGATGCTAGGTTGTAGTAGGCGCGCCAGCGTGATGTACTCGTTAAGCATTCCGACCTGTTCGGCAGTAACCAGCAGTGTGGTGTGTCCGGGAACCGCGCCAATCAGGTAATGAATCGTGTAGGTCTTGCCGGTTCCGGGTGGACCATAGAGAAGGACTCCCTTTTTCGTGGGGAACGAGAGTTTTGCCAGTTCGCCGCGCTGTTCGACGAAGCGAACGATATTCCGCTCCAGCAACCGAACGGTGGAATCGGGCAAAATCACATCGTCACGAGCCACTGTCTTAAGGCGGTGGACCACGATTCCCCCGCAGTGACCACGATAATCGCTCGAAGTTTCCAGTGAGAGGATTTTTCCTCGATACGTAGTGGCCGAGGCGATCGCCCGCTCCACATGCCCGTAGAACTCTTGGACGGGCGAATTGCTGGGATCACCTTGAACATGGGCAAAGCTGAGAAGTAGCTTGGTTTGAAAGCCGCAGCCGGCGTGCGTTGTAACCGACGTCCAAAGCACCGCTATATTTCTTCCCCGACATTCGAGTAACCACAAGGCATGCTTGACACACTGCTTCGGCTGTTCCTCACCAACGTCGAACGAGTCGAACTCAATTGCAGTCGGCCGGTAGCAATATCCTTCGTGAGCCGGTGATAAGAGCGAGCCTATGCCTATGCTGGACATAAAGCTGTCTGTTACTGGCACACCGAGGAAGGCTTGGACGCGACAATTGCTGGTAATCCAATCGGTGATTGCCTGGAAAGCATCCACACAGACGCGATACGGAAACTCGCGCGAATGCACTTCGATCTGATCATCGGAGGCGTTGTGAAAATGACGGCGCAGGATATCACCGAGCGACGCTTTCGGCGTCCGCGACCGCCGGTAAGCGGTATATGCGACGACGACAAGCGAGGCACCGATGACGACGCCCCAGACAAAAGTTGGCGCACTGTCTAATAGCGTAGCAAACATGCTTGTCGGCAGATGAGAATTCCGGACAAGTCCATGTGAACAGCGGATGACGCAATTCTATGGAATCGCTGACATCATTATCAACGCCCGAGTGGCTGGACACGTCTTGGGAAGCATGGGTTCGTTCAGAGACGAACATTCTGCATTCGTAATACGTGCGAACGATTATTCCTTCGCCGCTTCTTTGGCCCACGTATCGCGGAGCGTCGCCGTGCGATTGAAGACCGGCTTGGCAGGCTTGGAGTCGTCGGGGTCCGTGAAGAAGTAGCCGAGACGCTCGAATTGGAAGTGCTGGCCCGAGGTGGCGACGGCGAGCGACGGTTCGAGTTTGGCGTTGCGGACGATTTCGAGCGAATCGGAGTTGATGTTGTCGAGAAATGTTTTTCCCGGCGGTGCGTCGTCGGGATACTCGGTCTTGAAAAGGTGATCGTATAGCCGCAACTCTGCAGCGATCGCGTGCGGGGCGGCGACCCAGTGGATGGTGCCCTTCACCTTGCGGCCGTCGGGGGCATTGCCGCCGCGAGTGGCCGGGTCGTAGGTGCAGCGCAGCTCGGTGATGTTGCCCGACTTGTCCTTTACAACTTCGCAGCACGTGATGAAATAGGCGTAACGCAGCCGCACTTCGCGGCCGGGGGCCAGGCGGAAGAATTTTTTGGGCGCGTCTTCCATGAAGTCATCGGCTTCGATATACAGATCGCGCGTGAACGGCACGGTGCGGCTTCCCATTTCAGGCCGCTGCGGATGGTTCGCCGCGTCAAGTTGCTCGACCTGGCCTTCCGGATAGTTCGTGATGACGACCTTGAGCGGCCGCAGCACGGCCATCACACGCGGCGCCCGTTCGTTGAGATCCTCGCGGATCGCATCTTCGAGCCAGGCCATTTCGACCGTGCTGTTGAATTTGGCCACGCCGATCCGCTCGCAGAACGCGCGGATCGCCTCGGGCGTGTAACCTCGGCGCCGCAGGCCGCGGATTGTGAGCATCCGCGGGTCGTCCCAGCCGGCGACGTGCTTCTCCTGCACAAGCTGCAACAGCTTCCGCTTGCTCATCACGGTGTACGTGAGGTTCAGCCGCGCGAACTCGATTTGCTGCGGATGGTGAATCCGTAGCGCTTCGCAGAACCAGTCGTACAGCGGGCGGTGGTTCTCGAATTCGAGCGTGCAGATCGAGTGCGTAATGCCTTCGATCGAATCGCTCTGCCCGTGCGTATAGTCGTAGGAGGGATAGATGCACCAGCGATCGCCCGAGCGATGATGCGAGGCGTGCTTGATGCGGTACATCACCGGATCGCGCATGTTGATGTTGGGCGATGCCATGTCGATCTTCGCACGAAGCGTGCGCGTGCCGTCGGGGAACTCGCCCTTCTCCATACGCTGGAACAGGTCGAGATTCTCCTCCACGCTGCGGTTGCGATAGGGACTGTTCTTGCCGGGCTCGCTGAGCGTGCCGCGATGGGCGCGGACCTCGTCGGCCGTGAGGTCGCAGACGTACGCCTTGCCCTCCTTGATAAGCTGAACCGCCCAATCGTAGAGCTGCTGGAAATAGTCGGAGGCGTAAAACAGCCGGTCCTCCCAATCGCCGCCGAGCCAGCGGACATCGTCGATGATCGAATCGACGTATTCCTGCTCCTCCTTGGTGGGATTGGTGTCGTCGAACCGCAGGTTGAACTTGCCGCCGTACTCCCGCGCCAGGCCGAAGTTGAGGCAGATGCTCTTGGCGTGCCCAATGTGCAGATACCCGTTCGGCTCCGGCGGAAACCGCGTGTGCACGCGCCCCCCGTTCTTGCCGGCAGCGCGATCGGCGTCGATGATCTGCTGGATGAAGTTGCGGGAAGATGGTTTATCGCCCCGTGACTCGTCGGTACGCGGCGCGCTCGTTGTCGTTGCCATAGTGAATCCTATGCGTCCGGACACCGCCTGCACAAATTGAACCCAAAATCAGCTACTCGAAAGCAAGCATAATCTAACAGAAATGGCCGTTTGGCTGTACGTCAAGATCGACCACTAACACACGGTCGATTCTGCAATCGTTGGTTGATTCGCCCGGAACTATTGTTGGTTAGCGCCCCGAAGGCGATTCCATTCGTCCCACGGCATCAATCCAATCTCCGGCCGAGGTTTGTCGGGCAACATGGAAATAAATTCCAGCAAGTGGCCGTCCGGATCATTGAAATAGATGGCGACGGCGGGCATCCAACCGAACACCTGCGGATACTCGCTGCCATCGATTCGGTTATGGCATTTGATTCCCTTCTCCTTCAAGAATGAAACGGCATTCGCCATGTCGTCGAGGTGGATTTCGAATGCGAAGTGTTGCCAGGCAATCTTTTCCGCCGGCGCTTCGCGTACGCCAAGCATCCCTTTTCCAGAAGAGCCAACCCAATACAGCAGCCGGCGCTGGCTCTCGTCGATCCAACCCACCTTCAAGCCGAGCAAATCTTCATAGAAGTGCCGCGATCGCTCGAGATTACTCACCAATATGTGTGTTTCGTAAATACCTTGGATCATGGAAGAGTCTTCTACTCGGCCGGGCTGGCGCTTTGAACCGGTTCACCCCACTCGGCGAGAAAATCATGCTCACATCTGGGGCAGCGGACTTTGCGGCCGAGGTAGGAGCCGCGCGCTTTGGTGGGGTGCTTGCAACCGGGGCAGGCGACTTGGAACCGCCAAGGGCCGTCGTCTGACGTGTCGAGTTTGTGGTCGCTCGGCAGACCGTCGAATTCGATGTCGGCGGCGTCGAGTTGCATCAACTGGTTCTGTGAAAGCTCGCGGATATCGGCGATGCGGTTGGCCATGCGGCGGATCGCGTGCTCGAACAGGTTGCGGACCGCCCGGCCGTTGCCGAAGTGCCGATCGCGGCGACGATGCAATTCGGCGAGGCCGACCAAGAGTTTTGGGCGCGTGCCCGTGGCCAGCGTGTAATGGTTCCTTTCGCACAGCCAGCCGAAGATGCGGGCCAGCTCCACGGGCGAATAGTCGTCGAAATGCAGCACGCGGTTGAAACGCGACGACAGGCCCGGGTTGGAATTTATAAGCGCGTCCATCTCGCACGGGTAGCCGGCGAGAACCACGACCAACCGGGCGCGATCGTCCTCTGCCCGCTTGAGCAAGGTCTGGATCGCTTCGCCACCGTACACGTCTTGCCCTTCTTGAAACACCAGGCTGTACGCTTCGTCGATAAACAGCACGCCGTCGAGCGCTTCGTTGATCTTGGCGTGCGTCTTCGGGCCGGTCTGACCCATGTATTCGGCCACGAGGCCGGAGCGATCGGTCTCCACGAGGTGGCCTTTGTCGAGGATGCCCATCGCGCCGAAGATTTTGCCGAGGATCCGCGCGACAGTCGTTTTGCCGGTGCCCGGGTTGCCGGTGAACACCATGTGCAGGCTCATATCGGTGTCGGGCAACCCCGCTTCACCTCGGCGCTTTTGCAACATGAGATAGTTGGTGAGCGTACGGACCTCATGCTTGATGCGATCCAGGCCGATCAGGGCGTCGAGTTCGGCGAGAGCTTCGGCGAGTGTAGCAGGCACGCTCCGCGTGCCGTCGCTCTTGGATTCTTTTGACGTGGCTGCGGACGGCACACGGAGTGTGCCTGCTACTTTCAGCTTCTCGATCGCCTGCGCGCTCGCGGCATTTGCTTCGTCATGCTGTGTTGGCTCGTCGATCGGTATCTGCCGCAAATGGTGCTGCAACTCGGCCTGGATCGATTTCACAATGCCGGCCTCTTTATCGCCAAGCTTACCATCAGCGCGGGCCACGAGGTTGGCCAGGCGCATGACGAGCGTCTCCAGCGTGCCGATCCGGTCGCGCAGCGGCACAATGCGATCGAATGGCCGGATGAGGCTGTACCATTTAAGCTTTGCCACATCCTCGGCCGCCTTGCGGCTGGCGTCGCGAAGATTGTCGCCCGTGAGCCGTTTTCCCCACAGGTGCTCGAAAAGCACCTCGGCCATGAACTGCTCGGCCTCCGTCCACTTGCGGTCGGCTTCGCAGACATTGAAGTACACCTTGAGCACAAGCGCCCGGTGCAGGTCGTCCATCAACTGAACGAAGTCGTCGCCCTTTTTTGCGATGAGGTGCGGATACTCGTGGGCACACAGATTGCCGCTTGAAACGTACAGCTCGCGGCACTCGTCGAGAGTGCGCGTGAACAGTGAGGGCTGGTTCGGAACGTCAGGGGTGGGCATTGAAACGACGGTAATTAGTCTTGGGAGGGCGAGGCTCCCGCCGAGCCGATCGCCGGCGAAAAGCGGCTCAGCGGAGCTTCGCCCTCCCCAAAACTCGCCTCTGGCACTCGCTGCCTGCATTCGTAGCAACTAACGCGACTCGCCAGCGCTGGCGAAGCCGCAGGTATCTGAGGAACCACTCGATTGCGTGAGCGATGCCTCGGCAAATGACTCCTCGCTTTCCCAAAGCACCACCTTCGTGGCGGTGACGCCGGTGCCGGCCAGCAATTGAGGGCAGACCTCGCGAAGCAGGTAGGCCGCCATGTTCTCGGCCGTCGGATTGTACGGCAGCACATAGTACTTGCACGGTTCGACGATCTTCACGGCGGCAAGGCCGTTTTCGTCCGACTCGTTGAGCACGAAACCGTGGTCCCAGTGTTCGTCCAACCAGCCCTTGAAGAGCCTTTTGAGGTCGGCAAAGTCAATGACGCGGCCGACGTCGTCAACCACATCGCCCGTGACGTAGAAGTCGGCGACGTAGTTATGGCCGTGGAAGAATTCGCATTTGCCGCCGTGGCGGTGAAGGCGGTGGCCGGCGCAGAACTTGATCCGCCGCATGATGGTGATGCTCATGGTCCGTCCTGGATGCTGGATACTGGATGCTGGAGCGAGCCGGGCCGGCCCCGATGCCGGAGGCCGCCACTTCGCGCGGCACTCCAATTTGTATTTTCGTGCCGACGGGACTGTTTGGGAAGGATGATTTTGTGCACGATAGGTGAGGCACCTCAACGAGCCTCACAACAGATCTCCGCCATCCAGCACCCAGCACCCAGCACCCAGCACCCAGCATCCAGCATCCGCCATCCAGCATCCAGCATCCAGCACCCAGCATCCAGCACCCAGCATCCAGCACCCAGCATCCAGCACCCAGCACCCAGCATCCAGCACCCAGCATCCAGCATCCAGCACCCAGCACCCAGCACCCTTCCCCATGATCGACGTTGCCATTCTGGAACTCATCGGCGTCGTGGCATTTCTGTTGCACGTCGCGGGAATCTTGGCTGCCGGTTATGCCGTGATGACGGCGCGGACGTCGCAGGGCGCGATCGCCTGGGCCCTGTGCCTCATCATGCTGCCTTACGTCACGCTGCCGGCGTATTTGGTCTTTGGCCGCGGAAAATTCTTAGGCTACGTCAAGGCGCGTCGCGCGGGCGATTCGCAGATCGACCATCTGGCCCGCGCGCTCGAAAAGAAGATGCGCATGTTTCGCGTGCGCGACGAGGATTTCGATCCGAAGTACGCAGCGCTCGAGGACCTAGCCCAGATGCCGTTTACGAGTCACAACGACGCGACGCTGCTCATCAATGGCAAAGCCGCGTTTGCGGCGATGTTTGCTGGCATGGAAGCCGCCAAGGATTACATCATCGTGCAGTTCTATATCATCCGCGACGACAACTTGGGGCGCGAGCTGAAGTCGCTGTTGGAACGCAAGTCGCGCGACGGTGTGCGCGTTTACGTTCTGTTTGACGAGATCGGCTGCTACCACTTGCCACGAGCGTATCGGCGAGAGCTCGCCGAAGCGGGCGTAGTGATCCTGCAGTTTCGTACGTCGAAAGGTCTGCGGAATCGGTTTCAGGTCAATTTCCGCAACCATCGCAAGATCGTGATCGCCGATGGCAACGTCGCCTACGTGGGCGGGCTCAACGTGGGCGATGAATACCTCGGCAAACACAAGAAATTCGGGCCGTGGCGCGATACGCACGTCGAGGTCCGCGGACCGGTGGTGCAGGCGATTCAATTCACGTTTCTTGAGGATTGGTACTGGGCGACGGGAAGCGTTCCCGATCTGGATTGGACGCCGAACCCGGCGCCGGACGAAAACGAAGTAGCGCTGTGCCTGGCGTCCGATCCTTCGGACCTAATCGAAACGTGCGGCCTGTTCTTCTTGCACGCGATCAACTCGGCTCGCGTACGGATTTGGATCGCCAGCCCTTATTTCGTGCCGGACGAATCGCTCATGGCCGCGTTACAACTGGCGGCAATTCGGGGCGTTGACGTGCGCGTGATGCTGCCGCAGATTCCCGACCACAAGCTCGTGTACCTGGCCGGTTTCTCCTACATCGCCGAGGCCGAGCCGGCCGGCGTGAAATTCTACCGTTACCAGCCCGGATTCATGCATCACAAGGTGATTTTGGTCGACGACGACCTGGCGGCCGTGGGAACGGCGAATTTCGATAACCGTTCGATCCGCCTGAATTTCGAGCTGATGCTGGTGTTCGCCGACAAAGCGTTCGCGGCGACCGTGTGCGACATGCTGGAAAAGGACTTCGCCGAATGCCGGCAGGCCACGGCCGACGAATTGGCATCGCGGCCGTATCCGTTCCGGATCGCCGTGCGCGTGGCGCGATTGTTGGCGCCGATTTTGTAGCAACAGTGGTCGCGTCTCTCCAAAACGCGAATCCGAGTTTCGGAGAAACTCGACAACGTGTGTTACCAATACCGGAACGACAGGCCGGTGCCCGTAAAGAAGTCGTCGGCGGCCGAGTTGAGGCCGACGCCGGCGCGGATGTCCCATTGCAAGTCGTTGTTGAACAGCACCGTGAAGCCGCCGTTGAAGTAGTTTTCGACGCGGTTGGTGTCCGCGCTCGTGGGAGCGATCACGAACCACTCCACGTAGCTGCCGACGCGATCAGACCACGAGTGGCCGACCGTCCATGACTGCGAAAATTCCGAATACGAGTCAAACGTCACGTCGTCGATCGCGTTGTTGATGGCGGTCGAGCCGCCGGTCGACCATTCGTCGTTGATTTCCCAAGAATACAGGTAGTTGAATCCGGGCAGCACTTCGTCGGCGGTGAGCTCCGACGAGCCGCTGGGCACGGTCATTTGCAAAATGATCGCCGTCTCCGGCAACAAACATTCCTGCGGCGTGAGGGCAATCTTCATGCCCAGGCCCAAGTCCTCGGCGCCAGAGACCGAATCTTCGACGCCGCCGATTTCGGTCTCCTCGTCGAAGTAATTCCACTCGATGCGGAACTCGAACCACTCGGCAAACATGCCGACGCGGAGCAGCGACTCCGGAAATGAGTGGCTGCGCGTGCGGTCGTCGCCAGCGCTGTCGTAGGTGAACGTGTAACCGGTTTCCAGTTGCACGACGCCGTAGCCGACCGTTACGCTCGATTCGGTAAAGTCGGGCCGATCGGTGACGAGCGGCTCGTAGAGGTCCGGTCCACCTTCGAAGCTCGTGCCGTAGCTCCACTGCATCAGCGTCTTGCGATAGCCGTTTTCGGACGCGAGGCAGTCGGGCGCGATCGCGAACACGGCGAATAAGGCGGAGTAGCGCAGTACGGCGGAGTATGGAACCATGGCGTGCGAGATGAACGATGTTAGCGGCTCGATTAGTAGGATATTCGACGTGAACTCGAGGCATTCCGCACAGAAAGCGCTGCACGAGTTTTGACGAATCAAAACTTTGCGCGGTGGGCTGTAAAGATGTGACGAACGTGTCGATCGTCACGTGGCTGGGACGCGCTGTAGCTGGCCTCTGTGAGGCTGGCTTAGGACGCGCGGAGAGGCCGGGGTCACAGACCCCAGCTACAGAAATCAATTCAACGACGGGTCGGCCGGGACGTGTTCCAGATTCAGCTCGGGGGCCATGATCTCAAGACCAATGCGCTGCGTGACCGTTTTCCAGATCGATTCATGATCGGCGAAAACGTCGTCAACGGTTGCGCGGGTCCAGAGCCAGCCGCCGGCCTTCATTTCGTTTTCAAGTTGTCCGCTGCCCCAGCCGGCATGTCCGCTGTAAAGCCGAATCGCCGCGCTCTTGCGGCGCACGATCACATCCAGCGAATCTCGATGCGTCGCCACGTGCAGCCCGAGCAGCACCTCGTACTCGCTGAATTCCTCGACCGAATGCAACGCCACAAGTTGCCCGGGCATCACGGGCCCGCCAACGTAAATGAAGTCCTCACGGTCACATGGATCGATGCCCACCAACTCCCAAACTTCACGAACCGTTCGATTCGACGGGCGATTGATCACCACGCCCATCGCGCCTTGGACATTGTGTTGAATCATCAGTACGACCGACTGCGCGAAATTGGGATCGCGCAAATAGCGCGAAGCGACGAGGAAATGTCCGGTAAGGTATGTGTCGGCCATAATGGGCATCGCTTCCCGTGAGAGCTCCGTTATTCGAACGCCTGTCGCACGGCAAATGACAACTCCGGCGCGGCGAGTGGCGAGACAAGGTCGTCGCCTTGCCGCGTTTCGACCAACTTGTATCTGCCGGCTTCGGGTTCGCGATGGATGATGAGCATTTCGCGTTCCAAATCGGCGATCCAATATTCGGGAATTCCCGCCCTCGCGTAAATTGGCAGCTTAATTTGCTGATCGCGACGCAGAGAGGATTCAGCCGCTTCAATTACCAGCAGAACGTCTGATGCATCTGGCAGTTTCGTCTTGTAGTGACCGGGTCGTTTTCGCAACAACATGAAGTCCGGATCGAAAACCTGGCCCTCAGCGATAGTAAGTGTGCCCTGAACCGCAATATCGCAAGTTTCCAGGAGCGGTGCGAAGACACGAAGGATGCTCATGAGAAAACTATTATGCGGTATCCCTGCTGGCGACATCTCGACAATCATCCCTCCGATAAGTTCGACGTGATCGTCCCGCCCCAGGACACCTTTCTCGATCATCTCCAAATAGTCCGCTGTGCTGAATCGATGTAGCGGCGCAATCTGAATGACGTCGATCGTGGGTATAGGAATCGTAGACATAGATTGGATTATATCATATCGCCGAAGCGCGTCGCTACTAAGGACGTTATGTTGTGCATCTAAGCGACGCCAGGCCGCGGTTTATAAAGCTCGGTGTTGCGTGATTTCGATTGCTTTCAACAGGCCGCGGGCTTTGTTGAGTGTCTCCTCGTATTCGTTCGCGGGGATGCTATCGGCGACGATGCCGGCGCCGGCTTGGACGTACGCCGTGCCGTTTTCGATGACGATCGTGCGCAGGGCGATGCACGTGTCCATGTTGCCGGCGAAGTCGATGTAGCCGACGGCGCCGGCGTACGGGCCGCGACGATGGGGTTCTATCTCGTCGATGATCTGCATCGCGCGGACCTTGGGCGCGCCGGAAACCGTGCCGGCCGGCAAGCAGGCGGCCAGCGCGTCGAAGGCGTCACGGTCCTTCGTGAGCTGGCCGGTCACGTTCGACGTGATGTGCATCACGTGGCTGTAGCGCTCGATGACCATCACGTCCGAGATTTCCACGGACCCGTACTGAGCGACCCGGCCAACGTCGTTGCGGCCAAGGTCGACGAGCATGACGTGCTCGGCCCGTTCCTTGGGATCGGCCAGCAGCTCTTCGGCGAGGCGCTGGTCTTCCTCCTCCGTGCGTCCGCGACGACGCGTGCCGGCGAGCGGGCGCACCGTGACTTTGCCGTCCACAACTCGCACCATGATCTCCGGCGAGCTGCCCACCAGCGTGCAATGCGGAGTGCGCAGAAAGAACATGAACGGGCTTGGGTTCACGACACGCAACGTACGATAGACCTCGAACGGGTCGACCAACAACGGCACGGTCAGTCGCTGGCTGATTACCACTTGGAAAATGTCGCCCGCCCGAATGTACTCGACGCACTCGCGGACGGCGTCTTCAAATTGCGATCGGGTGAAGTTTGACTTGTAATCGAGCTTGGCGTCGCCGCCCGTGTCGATGTCGGCGGGTGGGAGCGAGTCCGTCGGCGTTGAAAGTTTTTCTACGAGTCGATCCACGCGCCGGCAACCCTCAGCATACGCCGCTTGAAGATCCGCTTGCGTCTTCGCCAGAACCACCACAATCGTCGTCTTCTGCACATTGTCGAACACTATCATGTGGTCATAGAAGGCAAACGACAAATCGGAGAGCTTGCGATCGTCATTTGGAGCGTTCGGCAAGTTCTCCACGTAGCGGACCGTGTCGTACCCCGCGTAACCGACGGCGCCGCCTACGAACGGCGGCAGCTCCGGCAATTTGGCGACACGGAATTTGTTTACTAGATCGCGCAGCTTCGCGAGTGGATTCGACTCTGCAGTAGTCGAATCGTAGGTCTCTTCTTCGATTTCGCACGATATATCATCTGTATCTGCCGGTGAGACTGATTTAGGCGGGTCGTAACGGATCGTAAAAGAATTTCCCCTCGCCTCCACGCTCACAAACGGCTCCGCCGCCAGGAAACTGTATCGCCCCACCTTTTCGCCGCCGATGACGCTTTCGAAGAGGCAGGCCGGGCCGCCATCGTCGATCTTGTGGAACGCGCTCACGGGCGTGAGCACGTCGCTCAGCACGCGGCGGTAGACGGGCACGTAGTCGGCGGTGCTAGCCAGCTTCGAGAAAGTGGCGAAATCTGGATAATGCGGCATGGATTTGATCCGGCACGCCGCGCTCCGCCGACCACTTCGTGGTGCCCGGCGCGGCTAATCGATGCTTGTTTTATCGTGTGGAATATGTGCCCGTTATCGTACCACGCGATTATGACTTGCCGCGAGGTCGCTCCGGGGGTGCGGCACGGCTCGCGGCGTCCTCTGTCGGCTGAATGCTGTAACGTTTCGGCGTGCGTAGGGCGCTTAATCTTGACACTAAAGTGCCCCTGGCTAGAATCCCTCTAGCGACGCCGAAACACGCAAAGTATTCGATTTTTTTTCGACCATTCTTGCGACCGCGCGTTTAGGATACAGCTAGGTACCGATAACTCGAACGTGGGTTCGCGCGGCGGCGGGATGATCGATCTGTAGCTGGGGTCTATGACCCCGGCTGCTGCAGTTGGGGACTACGATGAAATGCCAGAAGTGCGACAAGCCAGCCACGTTCCACATCACCGACCTGGTGGACGGCAAACCGAACGAACTGCACCTGTGCGAGGAATGCGCGCATAAGTTCCTAGCGCCCTCGGCCGATGACGCATCCCAGGTGGTGCCTTCCATGGGTGCGCTGTTGGCGCAGCACCTGGCCGTGGGCGAAACGGCCGAGGAACTCGCGCGACTCGATCAGCGGTCGTGCCCGGTGTGCGGCGTAACATTTCTCGAGTTTCGCAAGCAGGGCCGGTTGGGTTGCCCGCACGACTATGTTTGCTTTGCCGAAGATCTCGAACCGTTGTTGGTGAACATTCACGGTGAGACGCGACACGTGGGCAAGGTGCCGAAGTTCTGTGCCCGCGGCGCGGAAGAGCAGACGCAGTTGATCCGGTTGCGCCGCGAAATGAAGGAAGCCGTTGCGGCCGAGGAATACGAACAGGCGTCCAAACTCCGCGACGAGATTCGCAAGATCGAACAGACGCGGGACAAGGCCAATAAATGACGAATGACGATTAACGAATGAAAAGTCATTCGTCATTCGAGAATTCGTCATTCAAACATGGATTTTTCCAACCTCAATCTGCAGGAATTGGCGCAAACGAGTGGCGAGTGGCTGCGCGGGTCCGGGCCGGAGTCCGACATCGTGATCAGCAGCCGCATTCGGCTGGCCCGCAACCTGGCCGATTTCCCGTTCATCTCGCGCGCCACCGACACCGATCGGGCTGAAATCGGCAAGATCCTTCGCGGCCGCATCGAGACTCTTCACCAGCAGGGCAAGTTTACCGGCCAACTGATCTACGTCGACGTCAGCGAGCTCGAGGCCGTGGACCGGCAGTTCCTGGTGGAGCGCCAGCTGATCAGCCGCGAGCATGCCGACGCCGAGGGCGCCCGGGCCGTGGTCATCGATCAGCGCGAGCAGATGAGCGTGATGATCAACGAAGAGGATCACCTGCGGATTCAAGTACTCAAGAGCGGCCTCGATTTGGGCTCGGCGTGGGAGCAGATCAACGAGCTCGACGACCACATCGAGGCCCGCGTCACCTATGCCTACAACGATCGATTCGGCTATTTGACGGCCTGCCCAACCAACGTCGGCACGGGCGTGCGCGTGAGCGTGATGCTCCACCTGCCGGCCCTTGTAATCACGCAGCAAATTGACAAGGTATTCCGCAGCCTGCAGAAAATTAACCTGGCCGTGCGCGGCCTGTACGGCGAAGGTTCGCAGGCCCAAGGCGATTTCTACCAGGTGAGCAACCAGATCACGCTCGGCCAGAGCGAGGAAGAGCTCACGAAAAAGGTGGCCGACGTAGTACCTGTGCTGATCGACTACGAACGCCAAGCCCGCGACTTCTTGATCCGTGAGAGCCAGGAAACGCTGCACGACCGCGTGAGCCGGGCCTACGGCATCTTGCGGACCGCGCAAACAATCAGCTCCGAAGAGACGATGCACCTGCTTTCCAGCCTGCGCATGGGCGTCAATCTGGGTCTCATCCGCGATGTGGCGATCCCCACGGTGAACAAGCTCTTCGTGCACACGCAGCCCGCGCATCTGCAAAAGCTCACCGGCATGGAGCTCGACTCCTCGGACCGCAACATCGAGCGAGCCACCTATCTGCGCCGGCATCTCAGTGGCGAAGCACCCAAGGCGGGGCAGAACTAACGTGGCCTGCTCGCTCCGCGAGCAGTATTCCTCTCGCGGAGCGAGAGGACTACCTTTCAATCCTCCGCCCGGCTGCCATCGCCGCACATGCGGACGATTTTCGGGTCGAAACGGGCGATGGTTTCGACCAAGTCCTCCTGGGCGGCCATCACTTCGCGGATGTCCTTGTAGACGCCGGGCACTTCGTCGGAGCCGGCGGCAAGGACGTGGACGCCGCGGGCCTCCAAATCTTTTCGCACCGTTTGAAAGCGGTACATGTCGTTCGCCTTCTTGCGCGACATGCGCCGTCCCGCGCCGTGGGCGGCCGAGTCGAGGCTGTGCTGGTTGCCGAGCCCGCGAACGACGAACGCCGGGTCGGCCATCGTGCCGGGGATTACGCCCAGCACGCCCGCGCCGGCGGGCGTTGCCCCCTTGCGGTGCACAATGAGCTCGCGGCCTTGATGGCGCTCCTTCCAAGCGAAGTTGTGATGGTTCTCAACGCCCGCGATGATCTCCGCGCCGGCCAGTTTGCAGACGAGCCGATGGATCACGGCATGGTTGGCCGACGCGTATTCGCCCATGAGATTCATCGCCAGCCAGTATTCCTGGCCGGCCTCGCTATCGAGATCGAGCCATGCCAGTCGGCCAAGGTCTTTGAACCGCTTGGGAAGTGACGCCTGCGCAATCTGGCTGTACGTGCTGCATACGGCAGCGCCCGCGCCGCGGCTGCCGCTGTGACTCAAAAGCGCGACGTACTCACCGGCAGCGAGGCCGAGCTGCTTGTCGTCCTGCGCGAGCGAGAGTAGGCCGAATTCGACGAAATGATTACCCGAGCCGCTGGTGCCGAGCTGCTTCCAGGCGGTATCCTTGCGCTCGCGCGTGATGCGTGTGACATTCCAATCGCGGTCCATGACTGGGTGCGATTGGGCCGGGCGATGTTCGACGCCCACGCCGAATCTTGTGCCCCCTAGCAGTGCCTCCTTGTAGCGATTGAAGTCCTTCGTCAGCGACTCCGCCCCCTTGTCGAGCACCGAAAGCTTCATGCGGCAGGCGATGTCGACGCCGACCGCATACGGAATGACCGCGTTTTCGCAGGCCAGCACGCCGCCGATGGGCAGGCCGTAGCCGACGTGTGCGTCCGGCATGAGCGCGGCGCCGACGGCGTTTGGCACCTGGCAGGCGACGCGCATCTGCTCGTGGGCAGCCGTGTCGATGTCGTCGCCCCACGTGCGGTAACCGATCGGCTCGTGGGCAACAGGCGTGGCCGCGGCCAGCAGCTCGCGGGCGAATTCGCCCCAGATCGGATCGGTCTCGTGGGCGCGGGGATTCCCAACCACTGCGGCCACAAGTTGCCGTGCCCGCTTGCCCTTGAGTCCCAGGCCGGTGCCCTGCTCTGCCGCCTTGAAAAGCGCTTGAATGGCGGCCCTGGCGCAGTCGGGCGGGACACCCAGTTTTTGGAGCTGCTTGCGATTCATCTCAAAGCAGAGTGGGAGAGGGGGAGAATGGGAGAGGGGGAGACGAAGTGAAAAGTTCGCAACTGAATTCTCCCCCTCTCCCCTTCTCCTTGTCTCCCCCTCTAGATCAACGAACGGGGAGCAATTTTCGTGCCCGCGCGAACCCACCGCCGGCCCCCGCGGTCGTATGAAATGTCGACGAAATCCGGGCAATTATTATGTAGCCACCGCCGGCTGCCCGATTATAATGATAGGCGACGGGTTCGTGCTTACGCGGCACAACATTACTAGAGGGCAAAACGGGGCTGTCTGACTTTGGCTTTCCAGCCTGGTTCTGCTGGGTCTTTAGTAGGAAGGAGGTGGTCTTTGTACGACATGTGTCTTAGCCAGCGAGGTGGTTTAACCTGAGTTGGCCGGCGGGTCGCCTCAGGCGACCACCACCTGCTTCTGAGTAAGCGCCGAATTTGACTTCAGCTGGGTCAACAAGGCCCTGATCTCAAAGCAACTAACATAGCCCGGCTCTCGCCCAGGCGAGAGCCGGGCGTCTTTTTTGCCCATCACGCCTTGTTCCCACGCCGCAGATCCGCCGTGGCGGGCTCTGCGACGTGGGAACACAATATCCTGCCGCTCCGCGGCGACGCCGAGCGTCGGAAACGTGCGTTCCCACGCCGAGCGTAGGACCGAGGTTGAAAACGATGGCGTATCGAATTGTCCTCATCGCCGGCGACGGCATCGGCCCCGAAGTAACCGCCGCCGCAAAACGCGTTGTCCAAGCGACCGGAATCGAATTCGAATGGGATAACCGACTGGCCGGGCAGGCCGCATTGGATGCCGTCGGAGCACCACTCCCGCCGGAAACTCTTGCCGCGGTTCGCAACGCCGACGCCACGCTCAAAGGCCCTACCGCGACACCCAGTGGCACCGGCTTTCGCAGCGTAAACGTGGAGCTGCGCCAGAAACTGCAGCTCTACGCGAACTATCGCCCGGCCCGCTCAATGCCGGGCGTGCCTTCACGCTATGAAAACGTCGACCTGATCGTCGTGCGCGAGAACACCGAAGGACTCTACAGCGGCCTGGAACACGAAGTCGTGCCGGGCGTCGTGGAAAGCCTACGCGTCGTGACCGAGCCGGCCTCCGAGCGAATCGCGCAGTTCGCGTTCGACTCAGCCCGCGACCAGGGTCGAAAACGCGTCACCTGCGTTCACAAAGCAAACATCCTCAAGCTCAGCGACGGCCTGTTTCTGCGCACCTGCCGCCGCGTCGCAGAGCGGTACGCGGACATTCAGTTCGACGACTCGATCATCGACGCCGCCGCGATGAAGCTGGTGCTCAACCCCAAGTCGTTCGACGTGATGGTCATGGAAAACCTGTTCGGCGACATCGTCTCCGATCTGACGGCCGGACTCGTCGGCGGCCTGGGCCTCGCGCCCAGCGCCAAC
Organism: Planctomycetota bacterium; assembly: GCA_022614705.1. Lineage (GTDB taxonomy): Bacteria > Planctomycetota > Planctomycetia > Pirellulales > Lacipirellulaceae > JABDGM01. The sequence goes on from JAKEIB010000245.1 coordinate 20,584, forward strand.
ATCGGCCACGGCGTTGCTGTCTTCGAAGCCGTCCACGGCACGGCCCCCGACATCGCCGGCCGCGGCCTCGCCAATCCCACCGCGCTCATCCTCAGCGCCGTGCTGATGCTCCGCTACCTCGGCGAAAAAGACGCGGCCGACCGCATCGAAAACGCGATCCGCACCGTCTTCACCACCGGCAAATCGCGCACCGGCGACCTCGGCGGCAAGGCCACGACGGAACAGTTCGTCGATGCGGTTCTGGCGGAGTTTTGATCCGTGTTTGTGCTTGCTGCGATGCGCCGCTGAGATTCACTCGGCCAACGTGGGCTCGGCCGCCGCGGCCGGTTCGGCAAGTGCGGCCGCATCACTGGTTTGCGCACCGCCAAGTATCGCTTCATCGAGTGCGGCGAGGTCGGACGCATCCACGTCGCCGTCGCCATCCATATCGGGCGATTCAGGAACCTGACCCGTACCCGCTGACGTCAGTTCTCCGCCGCCAGCGCCCAGCGCGGAACTGCCGCTGCCGCAGTTGCCAAACTGTGCTAGCCAGATATTGTAGTCCGCTTGGTCGACGGCCCCGTCACGGTTAGCGTCGCCTTCGAAGCGCGACGCACATTCCAGAAGCGGTAAATCTTTGTACTTGCGCCAGATAACGTAGTCGCCGCTATCAACGCAGCCGTTGCGATTAAAGTCAGCGCTCTTGTCGGCGTTGCCAGTCTCCCCGTTATGAATCGACCATATAGTAGTCCGTGGAGTCGACAATGCAGTTGCCATTGCCATCTCCGTCATAAAACGTAGCTGGGTTTATGGGCGGCACCGCGTCAAACCCCTTCCGCCAGACAACGTAGTCTCCGGTATCCACCCGCCCATCGCCGTTGTAATCGCCGGGATTCAACGCAAATAGCTTCAGGCTGCCGGCTGGGATAAAAAGGGCCGAGTCCACCTTGCTGTCCGCAACGTCGTCGATGACAAACTTGATCGTGTAGCGTCCAGGCGCTAGCGGCTTGGCGGTCTCGCGGGTTAGTACGGTGGAAAAGCCGCCGAATTCGTGGTCATAATACGGCGCGCCGCCTGGGATCTTATGCAGAGAGTCCGGGTACTGTTGCAGACTATGCGGCGACATCTGGTTCTTGAGAAACAGCGGCGGACAATCGCGAAGCGCGATTAATGTAAAGTTTTCGACAACTCCTTGTCGAACGAATTTGGCAAGGTTCTCACCTGGCGTTGCAGACGGAGTGCATGGGCCTTTTACCAGAATCGCAAAGGTGTCGTTGAATTGGCTTACCCAAAATGGCGACTCGTCGCTGCCAAACACGAAGCTCACTCGCAAGAAACCTGGGCTGGATAATTGAATGTCGAATTGAAGCACCGATGCATCACCGCCGGGAGTCAGTTGACTTGCAAACAATGCATTAAAATCGACGTCGATCCGTGGTATTGCGCGCAATATTTTGCTGACCTCGCCCTCATGATTCGGTTGCAGAGTTGAGTCGATGGGGAAACCGTTGTTCGCTCCTTGCACGCCCACCCTGAGCGCGTCCGGGATGCCGGACGGGCTAGTCGGTTCATTGTCGCTCAAGAAACCGGTGCCAAGGCATACGCCGCTTGCGATGTTAATCCCGCCGGCGAAGACGGCGGTCGGATCGACCGGGTCGCTGAGCGAGGTACCGGCCGCAATGGTGCCGCCAGCGAAAGTTCCAATCGCTCGATTGTCAGTTGTGGCCGAGCCGCTGGTTGAATTAAAAACTACCGTTGGAGTGCCGACGATCGTGTATTGGCTTCCCATATCGCGAATGTCAGTCGCCATTTGTGCCGGCGTCGTGCCTCCACTGGCCATCGTCGTTACAGACATCAGTGGTTCAGCATAAGTGCGGGGCGATATAGCAACGGTCGATGCCGTGAAAAGGAACATTACAAGACGCTTGATCGCCATGGCCTTACCTCCACATCCGTATTGCAAACACATAGAACATAACAGACTGATGAGCGTGAGCGCGCCGGTTGTCGGTTCGGGAATTGCACTTGTAAACCGAATATGGCTCATCCGAAAAAATCTGCAACACAACAACGGAAGAAGATGCCGCGAATTAGCGAAGGGTTATTGGACATACGTGTGAGCTTGCTTTGGGTGA
>JAKEIB010000246.1 GCA_022614705.1 Planctomycetota bacterium
GCAAGTCGCCGTTACGATTGGAGTTGCAACCCGTGCGCGAACGGATGCGGGTCAAGAACGAGTTGGGCGCGCGGATTGAGTACGTGGTCGTCGTCGATGATACCAACAACATGTTTGCCGGCGAGAAATTGAACACGGGCGAAGTCGGTTTCCTGCAACCAGCGAAATGGTCGGACGCCGTGAGTCGCTTTCGCAAGCAAGTGACGGCGAACTCGCCGCAAACTCCTGACGCATTGGCTGGCGAGAATTCAAACTACTCCGAAATGCAACGCCGACAATGGCAAGTGTACCGCGGTAGATATTCGGGCCCGCGATATTGGGGCTACGATAATGAGGACAGTCTGCAGACTAATCTCGCCAGTGAAGCCATCGCGACTCTCGCCGGCGTGGCAGGCGGTGAGGGACTCACGCTGCCGCCGCGGTCCTATGTCGCCGTGACGGCAACGGGCCCGGAGGTGGTGTTCGGCATGGACGGGGTCAACGAGGAAGCAAGTTTTCACGTCATCGTCGGACGGTGGTAACGGGTGAATGAATGGGCGAGTCAGGTTGTCATCCTGAGCGCAGCGAAGGATCTGCGCGTGCTCGCACAACGGATTCTTCGCTTCGCTCAGAATGACAGGTATTCAGCATGATCCGCACCGCAACGCCACAAATCGAGCTTCGCAATCTGCACCGCGTTTTCGATCAAACGCATGCGGTGAACAACGTTTCGTTCGAGGTGTATGCGGGCGAGGTAGTTGGTTACATCGGGCCGAACGGCGCGGGCAAGACGACCAGCATGCGGATTTTGGCCACGTTGGATGAGCCGACGGCGGGCGACGCATACGTGGACGGCTTTTCGGTCGTCGAGGACCCCGACCGCGTGCGACGCCGGCTGGGTTTCATGCCCGATTATTTCGGCACCTACCAGAACGTCAATGTTTACGAATACCTCGACTTCTTCGCGCGGTCGTATGGCCTCAAGGGCCGCGAGCGGATTTCGGCGATCGGCGAGGTCATGGAATTCACGCAGCTCCGTGCGCTGGCCGAGAAGCCGATCAACGGCCTGTCGAAGGGCATGAAGCAGCGGCTTTGCCTGGGACGAACGATGATCCACAACCCGTCGGTGCTCGTGCTCGACGAGCCGGCGGCCGGGCTCGATCCGCGGGCGCGGATCGAACTGCGCGAGATGATCAGCAAGTTGGCCGATGCGGGGAAAGCGATCCTCGTCAGCTCCCACATTCTCACGGAGCTAGCCGAGATGTGCGACCGCGTCGCCATCATTGAGCAAGGCCGGCTGCTCGCGGTCGGATCGGTCGCCGAGATCAGTGCCGGCGTCCAAGTGCAGAGCACGGTCCACGTCCGCGTCCTGGAGGGCGCTGAGCGGTTGCAAAACTGGTTGGCGGCGCGCGACGGAGTCTCCGAATTACGCACGGATGGTACGCTGGCCGTGTTTGACTACGCTGGCGACCGCGCGGCGGAGGCGTCGCTTTTGCGCGCGATGGTGGAAAGCGGGCTTCCGGTCATCGAGTTTGGCGCGAAGCACAAGAGCCTTGAAGACGTTTTCCTGCACGTCACGGAGGGTCGCGTCCAATGAACGGCGATGCTGCAAGCACTACCGAAGTTCTGTCCGTGGCCGACGACGCCTCGTTCGACGCAGACGTCGTGTTGGAACCGATTGGGCCGGCGGCCAAGAGTCGCGCCGCCGTCGTGTGGGAACGCATCGAGCCGATTCTTGTGTACGCGGGCGACTGGCTAAATCCGATTCTCGTGAAAGAAACGCGGCAAGCGCTCAAGAGTTTCCAATTCACCACGACGTTCGCGCTCGTGCTGGCCGCGTGCTGGATTGTGACAATCGGCGGCTTGGCGCTCATCGGGCCGAGCATTTTTTATTCGGCGTCCGGCGGCACGCTTCTCGCGTGGTACTACGCGATCCTGGCGTTTCCACTGATCGTCGTCGTGCCGTACTCGGCGTTTCGCTCGCTGACGGCGGAGCGGGAAGACAACACGTACGACCTGCTCTCAATCACGTCGCTGCGGCCGCGGCAGATCATCAGCGGCAAACTGGGCAGCTCGATCGTGCAGATGGCCGTGTATTTTTCGGCCGTTACGCCGTGCCTGGCGTTCACGTATTTACTGCGCGGCGTCGATCTACCGACGATCGCCGTGCTGACGGTGTACACGTTTTTCGGATCGCTGGGCCTCTCGATGGCGGGTATCCTGCTCGCCACGTTGAGCGAGCAGCGATTTGCTCAAGTTTTCGTCTCCGTGGCGCTCGTGGCCGGGCTGTTGTGGATTTGCTTTTGGAGCGTTTTCGGCGGCTATCAAGTCATTCAATTCAGCTACGCGTTCATGGGTGGCGAGGAGTTCTGGACAACGACGCTCGCGCTGACGACCGCCTACGTGACGACCTTCACGCTAATGTTTTTTGCGGCCGCCGGCACGATCACGTTCTCCACGGAGAATCGGTCGACGCCGCTGCGACTTTGCATGCTCGTGCAACAGGCGGCGTGGATCGGCTGGATGGCCTTCGCCTGGATTTACAATGGGTACGAATTGGGTTTCATCTTCGCCTTGGCAGCGTTCGCCGCCGTGTACTGGTACGTGATGGGCGCGCTGCTGACGTCCGAGCGAGTGGGAATGTCGCAGCGCGTAAAGCGCCGTCTGCCACAGAGTTTCTTCGGCCGCGCGTTTCTCTCGTGGTTAAATCCCGGCCCGGCGAGCGGCTACATGTTTACGATCGCCAACGGGACTTCCATCGTCTTGATTAGCTTGCTAGGAATCGCCATGTCGCAGCTCTTGGCGAGCGGTACGCCTGGTTCGCTGAGCGCCGATGAACTGTTTTGCCTGCTGATCGTCGGATGGGGATACGTCGTCGCGTATCTGGGCGTCGGAATGATGGCCATTCGCTTGTTGCGGCGTTTCGCGGTCGTCAATACGTTCGCCGCCGTGCTGATTCACTTCTTAGTGATTCTCGCCGGCAGCGGCATCCCCACCACCATTCAAATGATGTCTGTCGACCTGCGATATGAAGACTACAGTTTGCTTCAGATTCCCAATCCGTTCTGGTCTCTCACTCATCTGGTCGACGGCGGCGTGGCCAGCGAAGGGGCCATCCTGGTTCTCGTCATTCCAGCCGCCGCACTCTGCATTCTGCTGCTGAACCTGCGCTCGGTGGTTCGCGAGCTGCAAGCCGTCCGCATCGCGCCGCCCAAGCGCGTTCTACAAGACGAGGCCGAACTGCACCCGCCGCCAGCGGCGCTGCCACAGAACCCGTGGGATGAGCCGGAGTAGGGTTCAGGGTTCAGGGTTCAGGGTTCAGAATTGAGGAGTTGACGGTGGGTTGTTATTGTTTCACTCAGCCGAAATCAGGAGTTAACTATGGCCGAATTCATGCGTGTCGAAGACTTGCTCGTTTACCAAAAGTTATGCGACTTGCACATCGAAATCTGCCAACTTTCGCATAGTTGGCCGTCGGAGGAGCGGTTTGAGCTGGGATCACAGGTGCGTCGTGCTTCGAATAGCGCTCCGGCACAGTTGGCAGAAAAACACAGCGACCGACACGTTCGAAACAAGATCGAAGGTGTGAACCGTGCACGGGGTGAAACGTTAGAAACAGTCCACCACCTGTTTATTGCGTCTCGCAAGAGATATATCGAACAAAACGTGTTCGAGTCCTATCGGTCGCGATACCATGAGTGCGTTCGCATGCTTAATGGGCTCGAGCGAAAACTCGAATTGCAACTCGACCCATCCGCGCGACGTTTTCCGCCGGAGACTGAACCCTAAACCCCGAACCCTGAACCCTTACTCCAGCGTCGCCGGCCAGCGGTTGCGGCCGCGTTGGAGGACGACAGTGGGCGGCTCGATGGAGATCACTTGCACGCCGTATTTTTCGCCGCCTTCGGGAATCGAGGAGATCACGCCGTCGATCGAGAGCACGACGCGCGGCTCGTCGACGTCGATGAAACCCTTCAATTCGACGGTCTCGCCGTGCTCGTCCTCGCGGCGAACCGAGCCTTTGGCGCGTTGGGGCGGCTCGAACAAATCCAACCGATCGGGAAACGGTGGCGTGTACTGCGCGATTTGGTCGGTCTGCTTTTGCGGTTCGGCCAGTTCGGGCGACTTCGACGCATTCGCATTGGGCTGCGATTCGACGGCAGCGGTCGTAGTTTCCACCGCGGGCGACGTGGCGGCGGGCGCCGTTTCGACGAGCGGCTCATCGGTGCGACCGCAGCCGCTGGCGGCCGTCCCGAAACACAGCAGCAGAGTCGTTAGATTTCGAAGTCGAGCCATTCGCGCGGAACCCTCTCGACAAACTTAGCTTGCCGAGAATTTCGGGCGGGCACCGCGCACGCTGTCGATCAAATTGATCCGTTTGACCCTACCCCTTACAGAGTTCGATTGTGACGATCGTGCGGGTGGGATCGATACCCTAAACACTGCTTGCTTCCCTCTGCCCGCGAACGCTTATCCGTGTGTAGGATTACCGCCGACGAGTACGCAGCTTATTTCGCTGCAAGCAGTGGCACACCAAGAATGAGAGAGCGCCACGGTCTTAACGTTGCTGCGTCGGCGAGGTGGCTTGCGCAGTGTGGACCATTTTGTCTTGCACCGAATGCGGCGTTACGTCGACTGCGGGCAAGCGGCGCAATCGGCCGGCCACGCCGAATTGCTGTTCGGACGATGGGACGACAGCGGCCTCACCCTCGATTTGCTCCGGCAACGCCTCGACTTCTTCAATCGGCGTTGGGGCGATCGGCGACGGCTCAACGATTTCGTTCGGCAATCGCCGGCAGCATGGTGGGCAACCCTCGGCTTGCGGAATCTGATCCAAACGGCAGCGGACCGTTTCCTCGGTGACTTGCTGGCGGCAGGTTGAGACGGTAGGGCAGTCCACGATTTCGGGCATGATGAACACGACCAGTTCGCTCTCGCGGACCGTCGTGTCCTTGGCGCGGAACAGTCGTCCGACAATCTTCATGTCGCCCAGGTACGGAATGGCGTTAAATTCGCCGATGTCGTCGCGCTGGCGCAGGCCACCGATAACGACGGTTTGCCGGTTGGCGACTCGCAGGGTCGACTTCGCCTGACGCGTGTCGATGATGGGCTGGCCATTCGAGTCGAAGCCGACGAGCCGGCTGAATTCGGGCGCCACTTCCATCGAGATCGTGCCGTCGTAGGCGATTTTGGGGACCACGGTCAGCGTGATGCCCGCTTCTTTGAAGGCCGTCGTGCCGATGCTGCCGCCCTGTTGGGTTTCCGTCAATTGCTGGATGGGTATTTCGCGGACGCTGCGAAACACGGCTTCTTGATTCTCCAGGACCAGCACGTTCGGATCGGCCAGCAGCCGGGCATCGTTGGCCTTCTGCAACGCCAAGAGCACGCCGTTGATGTCGAAATGGCGACTCAGCGCGCCGAATGCCACGGTGGCGCCTTCGACCGCGGCCACGGTTGCGCTGGTCTCGAACTCCAGTGGCACCGGCGCGACCGGATGAATGCCCACGGCGAATCCCGAATTTTCGCCCGAGCGGTACCCAATTTTATTCCAGTTGAGCCCCAATTGCTCGACGTCCTGCAGACTGATGTCGTAAATCAGCGCGGTGATGCGGACTTGCGGACGCGGTTGATCGATTCGCGCGAGCACCTTCTCGATCATGGCCAGGTTCTCGGTGTAGTCGGTAATCACCAGCCGATCTTCTTGCTCCATGACGCCCACGCGTCCGTCCTTGCTTAGCACGGCGTGCAACGCCTGTTCGGCGGCACGTGCGGTGATGTACTGCGTGCGAAAGTAGGCAACATCCAGCGTCGGTCCGCTTTGGCCGTCAGGCCCGGTGAAGCGTCCGCTGCCGCCGTCGTTGGCCGATACGAAGTTGCGAATCATCTCGACGCGGTCCGGGAAGTCGAGCACGACAATCGCGCGCGCGCTTTTGAGCGCCTTTACCTGGCCTTGTGGCGTGTTCAGCAGTTTCGCCACTTCCACCACTTCGTCAATGTCGGCCGTGCGGACGGGTATCGTGGCCGACTCAAAAAACGGGCTCGTTTGCCCAAGCTCGGACGACTTGCTCACGACCAGGCTCTTGCCGACAGCCCGATAGTTGTAACCGTTGGAGAGCAAGATCGCGTCAAGAATTTCACGAAGCGGAGCCTGCTTGAACGCTCCATTGACGGTCCCCTGCACTTCTCCAGCGACGATATTGATATTCCACTGCTCGCCGATCGTGAACAGCGCCGCATTGAGCGAGAGGCCGTGCAGATTCAGGTCGCCGCGGCGCTCCAGGGCCGTTGCGAGGTCATCGCTTTCGCGCGGCGGTTGCGTTGCGTCGGCCTGTGACTGGTTGCCACCGGCCGTGGGCGATGGCTGATCCGGCGGCGGAATATGGCTCATCCGAAAAAATCTGCAACACAACAACGGAAGAAGATGCCGCGAATTAGCGAAGGGTTATTGGACATACGTGTGAGCTTGCTTTGGGTGA
>JAKEIB010000247.1 GCA_022614705.1 Planctomycetota bacterium
CTGGTCGCGGTAGAAATTGGCGACGTCGCTGCCACTGGCGCCGGCGAGCGCATTGCCAAATATGTTCGAGAAATTCGTGGTTAACCAGGCAGCGAGCTGAGTGCCGCCTTGCGTGATCAACGCCTGGCCATGCTTGTTCTGCCAGAAGCCGATCGTGGCCGTGTCGCCGGAAGATAGCTGTTGGCCTAACTCGGCGAAGGCGTAGTCGAAGGCGTCTGTTTGCGCAAGCGTCAATTGCATCCGGTCATTTGCCACGATCGTGCCGCCAAGCGAGCCGAGGTCTTCCGCGCCGTCGTTCACGCCTGTCGGTTGCATCTCGAGCAGCTGGTAAATGCCGGGATCGAGATCCTCGAACAGATAGAATCCACCGTTGTTGGTGATCGCGGTGATGGCATCGCCGAGATCGTCGAGCACAGGATTGCCGAACTGGTCGAGCAACTTGACGACGACTCCGTCGATACCCGGCTCGTTGGCATCGAACAGGCCGTTTTGATTGACATCGACGAACACGACGCCGCTGATGCTCGCCTGATTGAGCAGATTGATCGTGATCGTGGCGGTATCAAAGCCACCATCGCCGTCGGCGACCTCGACGTCGAGAGTAAGCGTGGGTGAAGTCTCGAAATCCAGAAGCGAGGAATCGGCGACAGTGATCTGCCCGGACGAATCGATTGCAAACGCGGCGGCGCCGCTGCCGCCAATGATCGTGAAGGTCAACGTGTCGGCGCCCGGGTCGTTCGCCGTTACGTTGCCGACCACCGTTCCATTCGGGCTGTTTTCTAACAACGTAAACGTGGCGTCATTCGCTGTCGGCGCGACGTTGTGGACCATCACGGCCACAGTATTGCCGGCCGTGAACGTGCCGTCTTCGTCGGTGGCCGTCGCGCTGATCACAAAGTTGGCATCGCCGTCGGCATAGGTGTGCATAACGCTCGCCGGGTTGCCGGAGACGAATTCAATGCCGTCACCCCAGTTGATGGTCCAGCTTGTAATCGTGTCTGTCCCCGGATCGAACGAGGACAGGTTCAGCGTGTAGCCCGATCCTTCGTTGACGTCCGCGGGACCGCTGATGGCCAGCGTTGGCGCGACGTTGTGGACCATTACGGCCACGGTATTGCCGACTGCGAAGTTGCCGTCGTCGGTCGTAACCGTGGCGCTAATTGTGTAATTGTTGTCGCCATCGGCGTAGACGTGGGTCACGCTCGCGGGATTGCCGGAAACAATCTGGACGCTGTCGCCCCAGTTGATCGACCATTGAGAAGTTGTGGGATCGCTCGAAGAGAGGCCGAGCGTGTACGTGGCGCCTTCATTGACATCCGCCAGTCCGCTGATCGATTGCAATACCAGCCCGGATTCGTAGCGGGCGATCGCGATGTCGCGATTTCCGCCCACCGTTTGCACCCAGCCCGCGGCAATTATTTTGCCGTCCGGCTGCAAGGCGATGTCGTTCCCTTGCAGGCCGCCACTCGCCGGGAAAGAAGTTTGGACTTTGCCGTCGCCGCTGAAGCTCGTATCCAGCGAGCCGTTCGTGAGCACGCGGGCCAGGCCGAATTGAGCCGTCGCGGCGGTGACTGCAATCCGACCGCCGACGACATACTTCCCATCGGGCTGTGGCTGCAGAATGAGCCCTCGACCCTCGTCGTTGAGCGTACTGAAATCGATGCGCAGCGTGCCGGGCACCGCCGAAGACGGCGCAAACGTCGCGTCGAGCGTGCCGTCGCTATTGTATCGGCCGAGAATGTAATCCAGGTTCGTGGTCGTGGAAGAGCTGCTATTGCGCACCGAAGCGAAACCGGCGACGATGATCTGCCCGTCGGCCTCAATGGCCACGGCGTTGGCCGTGTCCTGTGACGAAAAGGCGGCAGGGGCAATGTCGGTTAGCACCTTGCCGTCGCCGCCGCCGAACATCGTATCCAAGCTGCCGTTCGTGTTGTAGCGGGCGATCGCGACTTCCTGCGAACCGAGTGGGCGCAAATCGTTCGACTGGGCATTGCCGACCGCGACAATCCGCCCGTCGCTTTGAATGGCGATGTCGAGCAAGTTGTCGTCGGCGGTCGGCCCTGACGCGCCGTCGAAATCGGTGATGACGTAGCCGTCGACGTCGAATGTCGTGTCCAGCGTGCCGTCGTCGTTGTAGCGGGCGACGATGAAATCCCGATGCGTGGCCGCGGCCGGCGTATTGGCGGTCCCGCCGACGACGATCTTTCCATCAGTCTGCAAGGCGACGGTGTTCGCCGCCGCGTTGATGTTCGCGCTCGACGAGTCCTGGAAGATTGTGATCAGTTTGCCGTCGCCGCTGAACGTCGTATCGAGCTGACCACTAGACGTCAGCCGAGCGATGCCGAAGCCCGTGTTGCCTGCGGACGCGGGAAACAACGCGGAACCGACGACGACGATCCGGCCAAGCGAATCGATGGCGATGTCGTTGATTACGTCGTCCACATTGTTGGCGGGAGGCGTGATCCCGCTCATATTGATGATGGTGAAACCGCCCGTGCCGAACGACGTGTCCAGCGTGCCATTCGTGTTGAAGCGGGCAACCATGAAGTCGCGGTCGGCGCCGCCGGGCGTATTCGTGATGCCGGCGACGAGGATCTTTCCGTCGCTTTGCACGATGGTGGCATTAATCTCTTCGTCCAAGCCGAGGCCCAAGTCTTGCACCACCAGGCCGTCGCCACTGAAGGTCAGGTCGAGATCGCCGGCGGCTAGCGCCCACCGCGGCTCGAGCCACTCCAGGCCCAGGTTGATGCAGCGGCTCAAATTGTTTCGCCGCCGAGCAGCCCTTGACTTCCGCCGCGCCGATAAACGTGACTTTGACTGACCTTGCCGATTAAAGAATTTTCGCGCCATGAGTTTCTCTACTTTCTTTGCTCAGCCGCCTTGCACGACCGATGACGAATTGTGTTCGAATGGAAAATGGAAGAAGCCGAACGGGCGATTGCACCAAGGTGAGTCCGTTCGACTCGCATGGCTGGTCCGCGTAAGCCACGCGAAGCCGCCGATTTACGAGTTGAGAAGAAATCCGAGGGTGCCCGCCGCACCATCGTAGGCCAGTGCGAAAATAGCTAAAGTGGCTGAACAAGTCAATAAAAATCTGGCCCTGTATAATGCGACGGACTGCGGAAAAATATGACACGTAGTCACCCAAAATCCGGGGTTTCTGTGATCGTGTACAATGGATTTCGGCCGAAGTTTCCGCAGCGTTCGCAACGGTTGGCCCCCCGATGGAATGTCGCCCGGAAGTGATAGACACCGCGTGCCGTGTGAAAAAAGTGCCTCAAAAATCATCAGGTTTTTTCACCCCCGGTCATGTTGCCGTCGGAATCGCGCTGTGGCTGGGCAGCGCGATCGCTTCACACGCGGAAGAGGCGCAACGGTCGCCACCCACCGACACCGGTGAAGTCCGTGCCGTACGTGTGGAATTCGACCACGACGGCCGGCCGCGGAATGTCGAAGGCCGCGTCGTCATCGAAGCGACCGACGGCGGCATGCTCGTCGCAGCGGACGACGGAGTGCTGTGGACCATAGAACGCGACCAACTGCGACGCCGCGATCGGTTGGATTCGCCGTTTGAACCTCTCACGGGCGACGAGCTGGCCGAGCAAATGCTGGCCTCCATGCCCAGCGGCTTCCGCATTCACACCACGCCGCACTATGTCGTTTGCTACAACACGTCGCGGGCCTACGCCCAATGGACCAGCTCGCTCTTGGAACGGCTTTACAAAGCGTTCACCAACTATTGGGAGAATCAGGGCCTTGAAATTCGCGAGCCCGAGTTCCCGCTGCCCGTGCTCGTGTTCGCCGATCGCCAGATGTACGACGCGGCCAGCCGCGAAGATTTGCCGACTGGCACCGGCAACATCGTCGGCTTCTACAGCCTGCGCTCGAACCGCGTGAACATGTTCGACCTGACCGGCGCCGAAGCCGTTCGCGACGCGGCGGGCAGCCGTTCCGCCGGATTGCGCCGCGGCTCGATGCGCGAGATTAACCAGATGCTCTCGCAGCCGGCCGCCGTGCCGCTCGTGGCCACGATCGTCCACGAGGCCACGCACCAGATCGCGTTCAACTGCGGCCTGCAAACCCGCTACGCCGACATCCCGCTCTGGCTGTGCGAAGGCATGGCCGTGTACTTCGAAGCGCCCGACCTGGCCAGCACGCGCGGCTGGCGCGGCATCGGCCGCGTGAACTACCCGCGACTTTCCACGTTTCAAAACAATTTGGCGAACTGGAACGACGAAACGCTGGAGCGTCTGCTCTCTAGCGACAGCCGTTTCCGCAACCCGCAAACGGCCGTCGACGCCTACGCCGACGCCTGGGCGCTCAACTACTATCTCATCCGATATAAACCGAAAGAGTACGCCGACTATCTGAAAACGCTCGCTGAAAAACGCCCGCTCGTCGGCGACGATCCGCAAACGCGCATGAAAGAATTCCGCGCCCACTTCGGCGACCCGCACCGCCTCGAACAAGATTTTCTTAGACAAATGTCGCGCGTGAAGTGACCCGCGACGCGAGAGCGCCCGCGCTCCACACGAATCTCCCGCTCTCCCCCTCTCCCTATCTCCCCCTCTTCGCAACGCGGTTCCCCCGTCTCGCCAACCGCTTACCCGCCACCACCCATTAAGCTACAATAGCGCCCCCATCCGCTCCCTTAGCTCAATTGGCAGAGCAATTGACTCTTAATCAA
>JAKEIB010000248.1 GCA_022614705.1 Planctomycetota bacterium
GCGGCACATTCTGGAAATCGGACGAAAGGAGTTCTCGCCAGTTCTTCGGCAGCGCCTGACGCGCAGAGATCAAAACGAGTGCGGAATTACTTTCGTCCGGCACCTTCCGCCGCCTGGCCTCTAACTGCTCCAGCCGCCATTCCGGGTCGATGCGATCCGTCTCAGCGATGGCGTCTTGCAAATCCCAATACGCGGCCCAGCGGTGGTAATAGAAGATGGCCACGGGCGGACCGAGGACAACGAGCGATACAATCGCAGTCCAGAAAAGTCGCCTCCGCCAACGCCGGGGCCGGGGAGGATGAGGCGCGTTCATTAAGTTGCATGGTAACCGATGCGCCGCTGACTACAATACTTCCGCCATGCCCATCTTGGATATCGAAATCGTACTCCGTCCCGGCGAAGCATTGCCGGCTGACCTGGCGAAGACGCTTGCCGAGCTCGCCACCCAAGTCTTCGGCGCGGCGCCGGGCACTATCTGGGTGAAGTTGAAAACGATCGACGCCGACAATTACGCGGAAAACGGCGTCGGCACGGAGACGTACCACCCCGTGTTCGTCGGCGTGCTCAAAGCAAAGCTGCCGACGCTGGAGCAAATACAGGCGGAGGTGACGGCGCTAACGGCTGTCATCGCCGAGGCATGCGGCCGACCGCAAGAAAACGTGCACGTTTTGTACGAGCCTGAGGGCGCCGGGCGCATCGCCTTCGGCGGCAAGTTGCGCGGCTCAAGCTGAAATTGAAAAACGGGATTCTCTCAAAGAGCACTGAAGAGCCGGGGGAGAAGTGGACGTTTACGGTGTGTGTGTGTGTGAATTGGGGGTGAGCGCAAGGCAATTCATTAACCGCTGGTGCCGTAGAGACTTGCGGAAAGCACATTGATTGCGCGCAATCCAACAGTCAGGACCGCTTTGTCGGCACCGATTCGCCGGCGTTTACGTGGTCCGGCACGCCATAGCCTGCTTTTTCTCCATTCCCCGTAAAGCCCCAAGCAACTCGCCTTGTAAACTTCGGCAATCGCGTTTATATCCCGCCCTTCTTCTCCGTGCACAAAGTCCGTTAGTGGGGCCAGTAGGTTGGACATCCTTGTCCGACGCCGACGGACAGGAATGTCCATCCTACGGCGACGTAGCGCGTGGGACCATCGATGAAGCGTTGGCTGCACAAGCTGTCGGGAGCGCTCTATGCCGCGCTCGCTTTCTGCGCGGCCGGCTGCTTCGGCGTCACGCAGAATCCAAGTTACTTTCCGCACATCGTGCCCTTCGGCGACATCATCCCGACACATGCCAAGCCGCCGGGCCCGAGCTACTTCGCCAACTTCGACCCGCACGCCATCCGCCTGGAGGTCCGGCCGCTCGACGCCGCCAACCAGGTGCGCACACAGCACGTCGTCATCGCCACGGTCTACGACGAAAAAGGCGTGCCGCGCCGCGCGCGCCGCATCGAGTGGATGCTCGAGGGCGTGGGCAACATCATCGAAGTCGATGAAAGCGGCGTCTTTCCGGGCCGCGGCTACAAAACCAACAACAAGCACGCCGTCAGCTACACGGCCTACACCGAACATCTCATCACACGCGGCAACGACAATCCCAACGACGATTTCGTGATCCGCCCTGGGCAAACCTGGTGCGTCATCAGCTCCGCGGTCGAAGGCGATTCGCACATGACGGTCTATGCGCCCGGCATCGCCAATTGGGACAAAGGCCGCGTGGTCGTCAATTGCCGCTGGGTCGATGCCGGCTGGGAATTTCCCGCGCCGGCGGCGGTCCGCGCAGGCGCCGAACACGTCTTCACCACGCGCGTCTTCCGCACCACCGACCGGCAACCCTTGACCAACTATCGCGTCCGCTACAAGATCATCGACGGCCCCGCCGCCATCCTCTTGCCCAGCCAAACCAGCGAATACACCGCCGTCAGCGACATTGCCGGCAACGCGCAAGTCGCCATTCGCCAGGTCGCGCCGGCGTTCGGCGTCAATCGCCTCAGCGTCGAGATCATCCGCCCGCCCGATCCGACGACGCCGAGCGGCGCCGCCATCGTCATCGCCAAAGGGGAGACGACGATCGAATGGCTCGCGCCCAACGTCTCACTCAACCATGCCGGGCCGGCGGTCGCGGTTTTGGGCGAAGATGTGACCTATACCACTTCGATTGCGAACAATGGCCGAATCGAAAGCCGCTCGATGACGGTGACGAGTCCGTTGCCGGACGGCTTGCAGTACGTGCGCTCGCAGCCGCCTGCCTTCAACGACGGCAAGCAACTCATTTGGACATTGGGCTCACTGCCGCCGGGCCAAGCGCACCAGGTGCAGGCTGTGTACAAGTCGCTGCGGCAGGGCCAAGTCACTCACTGCGCACAGCTCGCGACCGAGGAAGGGCAGAAAGACGAAAAGTGCGTCACCACGCAAGTTTCGACGGCGTCCATTCGCGTGACGGTGGCCGCGCCGGCGACGGGCGTGGTGGGCATGCCGGTGACGTATCAGGTTTCGGTGACGAATCCGACGAGCGTGCCGCTGCAAAACGTGGTCTTGACCGCGCAATACGACGAGGGGTTGGAGCATGAGTCTCGGGCGCGAACCATTAACTTGCAGGTCGGCGCCATCGGTCCGCAGCAAGCGCGTAACGAGACACTGGTGCTGACGCCGAAGCAAGTCGGCAAGTTCCGGACGCAGATCGTAGCCGCCGCCGGCAATTTGAGCGACCAGGCCATTCACGAAATCACCATCTTGCAGCCGCAGATGAGCCTGTCCATCGACGGGCCGAAGTCGCGCTACAAGGATAAGCAAGCGGACTTTATCGTTCGTGTCGGCAATCCCAGCGACGTGCCGATGACCAACGTCGCGGTGCGCGGCAAACTGCCGCTGGAATTGCAGTTCATCGGCGCGACCAACAACGGCCGCTTTGAAGGGGGCGAAGTCATTTGGAATGTCGGCACGCTCGGACCGCGCGAGCAACGGGAGCTGCGCTTTGGCGCGAATGCCATCGGCTTCGCGGAAGCGGCACTCGTTTCGGTGACCGCGACCGCCGATCCGGGAATTCGCAAGGACGCGCAGGCCGCGCTCAAGATCTTCGGCTTAGCCGGCCCTGATATAGTCGATCTCATGGATCGCGGCGACCCGGCGGAAGTCGGCAAGAAGGTGTCGTATGAATTCAAGATCGCGAATCGAGGAACCTTGCCCGCGAAGGACATCGACGTGCGGGCCACCATTCCGCCGGAAATGAAATTGGTCGATGTCAAAGGGCCGACGCAGCCGCAGGTTCAGGGACAAACTGTGACCTTTGGACGAATTGCCAATCTCGATGCCGGGCAGTCCGTGACGTTCCTGATCGAAGTCGAGGCGGTTCGTGCAGGCGATGCGCGTTTCCAGGTCGAAATGAACAGCCCGACGTTGACCGAGGGGCCAGTGCGCAGGGTAGAAGCGACGCGCATCTTCGATCCGACGCAACCACCGCCGCCGGCTCCACCAGGGAACTAGACCAGGCCGTTTACGTTTCGCGCCCATAGCGCAGTGGGTGGCATGCCTTGGCGGATCGTGTGCAAGTACAGTAAACTCCGAACCAGCACCGCCAAGGCATGCGGAAGCGCCACTTACCTGGCGCTTCCGCATGCTTTCGCCGTGCTGGTCCGGAGTTTGCCGTCGTTGCAAGGGATCGGCGAAAGCATGCCACCCATCGTGACGCGGGTCTCGAATTCACTTCGGCGAAAACTTCTCGTTTGGCGTTTTATGAACAATCGCTTTGGCTTGCGATTGCAAGCTGACGATCTCCTTCAAGACTCCGGCCACGCCCGCGGCGTTATCGTGCACCTCGATGCTCCAGCTCGTTTCCCACTTCCCGCCCGGAGGCAGCACCGGCACACGGCTGTGTTCGCGCTCAAATGTCTTTAGATTCGGGAAGTTGGTCGCCGGCTCCAGTCCCGTTACATAGCCTTCTTCCACAGCCATCGTGTTTTTCCACACGGTGAAGCACGGCAACTCCTGGCGATTGAAGCGCAGGGCCACGCCTTTGTTCGCGGGGTGGTTGTACAGCATCGTCACGGTGCGGCCCGCGGCATCGCCCAATAGATCGTAACAGTAAACTTGTTCCGCGAATCCAGGCGCGGGACCGGCATAGGTGTCCAGCGTGTCGATCCCCTCCGCCGCCCGCTTGCCGATCGGCGCGACTTCGCGAAAGGGCGCGACCACCCGGCTGCCCGCTTCGAGAAACGGCGGGCCCAGGTTGCAATGATAGAGAAGCTGCATCTCGGCCGGCTCGGCGCTGCGGTTTTCGAGTACATCGTGAATCACAATACGATTCGACCCAGGCACGGTCGTGTACGTCGTCGTCAAATGCAGCCGCGCCGCGAACAGGCCGCCTTCTTCCACTTGTCCTTTTACGCTCAGCTCGAAGGGCGGATCCAATGCCACGCTGACCTCCACGTAATGGGCGGGCTGGTTGGCGATCCGGCCATGCAAGGTGAGCTTGTCGCGGCGCTTGCGGCCTTGGCGATCGGTGTATTCGTCGATGCCGGGCGGGCCGTTCGAGGCCAAGCCGCAGCGGCACAGCCATTCGTCGAAGCCGGCGAGCCAGCCGATGTCGCCGCGTTCGTTGACATTGATGAATTTGGGATGCACCGGCCCTTCCAAGGGCGCTTTCCAGCCCAGAAACAAACCGTGAAAGCGGCCCTGCCAGAGACCCATGCCGCGCGTAGGCAGGATTGAATACGAGAGCGCGCCGTTGCAGACTTCAACCAGATCGACGCCGTCGCGCAGCCCGCCGCGCAGTGTGCGCTTGCGGATCGACCATTCCGGGCCGGCGCCCAGGTTCAAGCGCTCGTTGCCCGTTGCGAAGGTGTCGAGCCAGACATCGTGGTGAACGTCGGTCAAAGTCCAAGTCTTTAGGCGCTTCATGGATCACTCTCGGTTGATCA
>JAKEIB010000249.1 GCA_022614705.1 Planctomycetota bacterium
AAACGCGGGCTCTTGATTTTGTAGGGTCTGACGAAATCGAGCGATGCGTGCGTTCAAAATCTCCCTGAAAACTCAATGCATGTATTCGGACAGACTCTCAGTGCAACCCCTCTTGATGCGCGACTGCGTAACCGAGGCGGACGCTTTCCGTCGGGACCCCTTCGTCCACGATCGCCTTCAAACTCACGGGATCCCCATTTATGGGCGGACGAACGGCAGGTCTCCAAGAATTAGTCTGCTGTTGACTTATCTGGTTCGACCATCCCCGGCGACGTGCCTATATCGAGGGGCGTTGCGGCGCCTGGCACTTGTGAGGACTGCAGGAATGCGACGAGGTCGGCCATTTCTTCCCTGCTGATGTTTCGTTCGAAGCCCTCTGGCATAAGCGATTTGCCGGTGCTCGTCAGCTCGTCGATGTTGGCTCGGAGAATCGTGCTGGTTTCACTCTCTTGCCGCAACAGAGTAATACTGGTGGCCGTCTGCGCGGTGAGGATGCCAGTGGTCACGCGGCCATTGCTGTCGATGCAAAGGTAGTTCTCAAAATTTGGAAGCACATTACGGTTGGGGTCCAGCACGTGCACCAGGAGGGCATCGCGGTCGCGGGAGGCGGAAGAAGTCAGGTCCGGCCCAACCGCGCTGCCGATGTCGCCGATCTTATGGCAGGTCATGCACTCGCGGCGGAAAACGACCTCGCCGCGCCGGCCATCGGCATCGATGTCTGGCTTCTTGCTGTAGGCGGCAATTACCTCGTCGCGCGAACCAGTAGCGTCGGCGAAGAGTTTCGTGGCGAGCGACCGGACGACAGAATCAGGATGCTCAATGAGGAGCGAGCGCTGTGTTGTGTCGAGATGCGCCAGCGAAATCTCGCCTGCTAATGCAGCTTTCAAAAACTGCCGCGTTCGCTCCGGGCGACCCAGCACAGCGGAAGTGACGGCAGCGCGAACGTCGGGCGCGTACTCAAGCCAGCGGTCCAAGAGCAGTTTGCCAACGTCGGCATTCGCATAGTCGGCGAGCGCCCGCACAGCGGCAATTTGAACTGCTGCCGGTTGTCTCACGTCCAGCAGTTCGGTCAGTGTCTCGCGCGATTCGGTAAATGTCGCCAGGCTGAGCAGTTCGACGGCTTGCCGACGCTGTTCCAGGTCACCGGTTTTGTTGCGGGCCGTGGTGTGTGCAGTTTGAATTGAATCTTGCCAATAGGCGGCCGCTGTCTTCGGAATGCCCCCTGCCATTTCCAGACGGGCCCCGCTTTGCTTGAGTCCGCGGCCAAGCGCTACAAGCAACTGCTGTGACGAAAACTCGGCTAGCGGCTTACGCATTGCCAATTGCTGCAAAAGCTGGTGCACTTCCGCAGTTTGATTGCGCGCGCCCACCATGAAAACTAGCTGCGTGATGCATTGCCGGCCGTCGGCAGATGCCACGAACGCCTCGTCGAACAGCAATTCGGTCAACAGGTCGAACGCCATGGGACTCGCCGAACTTAAGATTGCCGTACGAATCCACGGATCGGATGAAGATGACCGTGCCAGTTTTGCCAACGCTTTGGCCGCGAGTGAATTCCGGGACTCACCCAGCGTAAACGCGGCCTGAAAGCGGATGCGTGGAAGCGCGTCATCCGTCTGAGCAATCAACTTGTCGAGCAGTGCGGGTGAATTATCAAGTCGACTCTCCGCCAGTCGTAGTGCATGCTCGCGGACGGCTGCATGTTTATCTTCAAGCGCCTTCGCGAGATCATCAATGGATAACGCTTTGAGCCCCGAGAGCGACCACAGCGCGTGGAGCCGGGCTTGCGGCAGGCGACTGCCGGACAACAGCCGTCGCAGCGGCGCAACGGCCGACGAGTCCGGTCGCTCGAAGAGCAGCCGGTGGGCGGTGTCACGCCACCAGCCATGCGGGCTTTCCAACGCTGAAACAAGTTGGTCGGCTGTTGCGTCGCCCAAGCGCGGCGGGCCGGGATACAAGAAACCTGGCGGAGCGAGCCGGTAGATACGACCGTGCTGGCGGCCGCTGGTGAAATCGAGAAACTTCGCCACGTCGGACGGCACATGGATCGTCTCCAGAATCTCGCGGCTCATGTCGAGCACGTATAGCGTTCCATCCGGCGCATTGACCAAATTGACCGGGCGGAACCAGTGATCCGGGGACCTGACAAACTCGGTATTGGCATCCGCGCGGTCGGACTTAAAGGTGACGCCATCGGGCAAGAGCGTGCGACGATGAATCAGGTTATTCTGCGCGTCCGACACAAACACGTTTCCGTAGTACTCCGCTGGATAAGCGCCTCCGCGGTAGATAGCAACTCCGGCTGCGGCATCAATGACGTGATGGCTGGCGCCGGCAGAAGTAGCTGGCCGTTCACCATGCGCAATGCGGCGACTGGAACGGATAATACGCCAGCGCTCGACGGGGCTTGTACGGAAGATTGGCACCGGTCCCGGAACTATATTCTGCAAGGCGGATGGCACGGGAAGATACGGATTCCGCACTAAATAGCGCTGGGGCAAAACGGCGTGCAGCAGCGGCTGCGACTCGCTGCACAAAAACCGGTTGCCCCAGTCGTCGAACGAGTTGCCGAATTGCATCGTCCCGGTGATCGCTTCGAAGGCCCCAGTGACCGGATCGAAACAAAAGTCGCGGCCGTTTACGTCCACTTCGGGACAATTGGCCGGCTTGCCGCCCGCTGGAAGCTCGACGCAGCGAATCTTGCCGCCGTTGCCCGCGGTCGAGCCATATATCTTGTGGTCCAGCCCCATGGTCAAGTTGTTGAGCATCGCTTGCTGGTTCTGCGTGCCAAAGCCCGTAAATATCTGTCGACGGACATCGGCATGATGGTCGCCGTCGGTGTCTTTGAAGTACCAGATGTCTGGCGGGGCCGCTACGAACACTCCGCCACGCCACGGGGCGATACCTCCAGCCCAGAGCAAATGCTCCGCGAATACGTGGCTTTCGTCGAGCGTGCCGTCCCCATCCACGTCTTTGAGCAATCGCACAGCGCCCAGCGGTTTCTTTCCAGCGGCGGGCTTGTACGGATAGTCTCGCATCTCACACACATAAAGTTGACCGTTCTCATCGAACGCCGCGGCAATGGGATCGTACACGAGCGGCTCGCGGGCAACGGGCTGCATTTCGAAGCCGCCGACCGTTTCGAACGACTTGAGAAATTCGTCGAAGGGCTTGGGCGGCACGGGTTTCAAGTATGCCTTCAATGAATCGTCGGTATGCTGGCCGGAAGTGGGGTCGTCGATCGCCGATCGCTCCGTGGCGATATTCGAGGGAAGGCCGGCCGAGGGAACGCCTCCAGCCGCGCGAATCTTTGTCAGAATGTCGCGCGACCGATCGAAATAGTCCAACACCTTGGCTTGTCCGTCGAATTTGCGATCGCGGTGAATAGCGATCTGCCGATCGAGCGCGGCCAACCAACCGTCGAGCGACTCACGATCGTACGGCGCCTTGCCATTCAAATAGACATAGACTGGGTTCGTGTGGGCTTCGGCATTGGGAGTGCCGAGCGGCGACAGCGAGAACGCGCGCGCGGCGATCCAGGCCGATTCTACCAGCTCGATTTCGCGCTCCAGCTCAATCCAACTTCCCTGGCCTAGACTGGCCGCCACTTTCAACTCGTCGACGATCCGGCCATTCGCCACGAGCTGCACGTTTGTAACCGGCGCCACTTCCGACCGCACGCGAATCCGCACTTTGATGCGCGTCGCAGCGGCGTCCTGCTGTTCGATAATCGCGCCCGGGTTTTGACCGTCCACTTCCAACAGCAACAACGGTCCGCTGGTGAAGAAACCTCTTCCCGCCGCCATACCGCGCAGCCATTCCTCTATGGTCGGCCGTTTTTCGGCATAGACGTACGTCTTGCAATCGCTCAGCATCCGGCAAGCGGGATAGTCGGCAGCTCCATTTGCCGGCACGCGAAAGCCCGAGTTGAGCATGCGATACCAACCAACGAGGCCAATTCCGCGGTACGCTCCGTGTTGCAACAATTCCACGCCATCCACGTCGCCTTGTGCGACGTCGGCGTAGATCTCCTGGGCGTATCCGCCGTGGGCGTAGAAAGCCATGCCGCCCAGTTCGCGCGCGGCGCGGGCCACGAGTCCGAACAACGGCCAGCGATCGGCGTCGAGCGACTTGCCGTCGAGCGCCAGATTATCGAGTAAGAACAAGTTCAGGTGTCCGTAATGGCCGCTGCGGTATTCCTGGCCCGAAATAATCGAGTAATCGCCACGCGTGGCGACCGACCGCCGGCCTAAGCCGAACAGTTGCGGGGAATCCATGTGTTTCATCAGGCCGTGATACGGTCCCGGAGGCTCGTTATAGGTGAGCACGGTGCCAAAATGCGTGTCCTCACATTCGAGGAGGTCGAAGATCCGCGCCTGGTCTTCGTTATCGCGCCGCTGAAAATGAATATGTGGATCGCCGGACCAATAGCCAAAATCCGCTGCCGGGATAGTTTTTGTTAGAACCATTTCGACCCGCCGAGTTTGGCCGGCGGCGACGAAGGTCGTCAGCGTTTCGGGCCGATACTCGAACCCTTTCCAGACTTCGACGCGTGCCGCGCCGGAGGGCACTTCCACCGTGCACTCGCCGTTGGTGTAAAACGGTCGTCCCAAGTATCGAACAGGCGCACGAAGGGCACGATTGCCCCAGCCCGCGTTCGGCCATTCCGACGTGTAGCTGTGCTCCTTCAAGGGATTGAGTTCAGGCTCATAGTAATTTCCATCCGGCCCAACAACATTAACACGGCAGGGTGTCTTGTTCCCCGTCGTGTGGTCGCGAACGACGACTGCCAATCGGCCAACGTCGGGCCCCGATGCCACTTTGCGAACGCCGGCGTGGGCGAAGCCGGGTGGCGTGACGATAAGTGCGTCGTCGGCGGGCTGCAGTGCTTTCTCTACATATTCCGCGCGACGGGCGTCGGACATCGAAAGTACGGCCCCGTTCGTTGGCGGCGTAGTTCGCAATTGATGCACGTAGGAGGCAATGATTTCGGCGGCTTGTTCATTGGTCATCGTCGCCGATCGAACAAACTCACGCTCCGTGGCGAATGTTGTCAGTTCATCACGGCTCTCCAACTTAATTTTCTTGTCGTCTTCGCGTGGCTGGGGTTCGGGTTCCCGCGGTTGTGTAAAAGTTTGTGCATAAAACGGGTCCGGCGTCAGGCGAAAATGCTGCCCAAGCAGCGAATAGATCGCTTTCCGCGAAGCCGGTGAAAAGTCGCCTGGCTTATCGACAGAAACCGCGATCCGATCGTCGATTTGATCGAGTCGCCCGCCATCGGGCGCAATCACTCCAATGCGTTTGACGTCGACGCGCTCCAGGCCGACGAGATAATCGATCGCTCTTAAGCTGTTCCAGACATGCACCGAAATAGGTCCGTTCGGTTCCGATTCGCTCGCGGCCGTGTCCCATATCGTGTTGCACGCCAGCACGGTCACGCCCAGGCGGGCTAGCTGCGCACAGAGTATCTGCCGCTCGGCACTGTAACGCCGGCGCGCCTCGACATCATCCACCACCAGCACGGCCGGCGCAAGATCATGCCGCAACAGCGGACGGTACAGGTTGCCCGTCGAATAGCAACCAGGAGCAGTTTCCAGCGCTACGTTTTCAACCGAGTATCCAGAATGATCCCTTCGGTGGTCTGAGAATGCAGAGACGCTCGGCCGCCCGTCGGGCAACGGCCACAGCCCGGCTTGTTCGAGGATCGTTCGTCGCGAAAGCGCCGAGTCATCTTTCGGCACTCTTTCATCAGCCAGCGCCCAGCAACAACACAACAGGCACGCAGTCAGCGTGGCGAGTGAAACACTTCGAGCTTCGAACACTTGACGACGCATCTTGAGCATGTCGTGGTTGCACGTCGTTGTTGCATTTCGATAATTGTGTAGTATAAGCTATGGCCCATCGCAATAAATCTGCAACATTGGCCTGGACAAGTACATAATATCATGGGACAAGGCGCGCGCCATGAGCGTAGGCGCCTATTCGACGTGT
>JAKEIB010000250.1 GCA_022614705.1 Planctomycetota bacterium
CACCCAAAGCAAGCTCACACGTATGTCCAATAACCCTTCGCTAATTCGCGGCATCTTCTTCCGTTGTTGTGTTGCAGATTTTTTCGGATGAGCCATATGTTAGCCTTTCCAGGTCGCCACGGCGACTCGCTGCGGCGAGCTGACGAGCCCAAGCGGTCAGGCTAGAAAGCCTAACCTACGACGTGCGGCCGGAGAGCGCATCGACGGGGATCGGAATGCCGCGGATTTGGCCTTCGCATACGACCTGCTCGTTGACGTAGCATTGGAAGCGGCAGCGGATCATCGCGCCCACGCGCAGCTGGAGTTTCTGGGCGGCGACGACCAGCCGATCGCCGGGCACCACGGTGCCGCGAAAGCGCACGTTGTCCATGCCGCCGAAGCCGATCATTTCGGTGTTCAGCAGGTTGTGCCGCTGCGAGTGGTAGCTGCACATTTGCGCGGCCGCCTCGCACATCACCACGCCCGGCATCAGCGGCATCCCCGGCATGTGGCCGCGGACCCAGAACTCGTCGTGCGTAACGTCTTTGTAGCCCACGCAGATGCCGCGCTCCGCGTTGTCGTAGACGATGGCCGTCAGCTGCTCCATCTCGTGGCGCTGCGGGTTGATGCGGCGGATTTGCTCGATGTCGGCCACGATGTGATCGAGGTCGTACTCCGAGAAGTCGATGATGAGATCTTTTGATGGCAAAATGTTGACCCTACGTAGGTCAGGCTTTCTAGCCTGACCTGAATAAGTGGCATGCTACCTAGCGCAGTCAGCTCGCCGCAGCGAGTCGCCGTGGCGACCTAGAAAGGCGAACCTACGTTTTCACCTTATGGCGACGATTCTTGCGAGGTCGGCTGCATGCGGGCCGCCGGCCGTGGTTGGCTTTTTTGACTTTTCTACCGGGTTTGGCCATGGGTGACACCTCAAGTCTTGTAGCTGGCCTCTTTGAGGCCGGCCGGTTCAATATGCAACAAGCCGAGGTCACAGACCCCGGCTACAGTAATCAACCAAGTTTATCAGGCCCGATTGCGGGCAGGAAGCGGAATTGGAACGAGCGACAGCGGATCCGGCCCGTGCTACTCGGCAAGGTTCCACGCCGTGAGCCACGTGATGGACACCGGCTCGAGATCGAAATCCTTTCGCAGCCGTTCGTCCATGTCGTTGAGATGACCGGCGCCGTAGAAGATGCCGACGCGCTTCTTGCCGTCGGCCAGCTCCTTTTTCAATACGCCTAGGGCCTTCTTATTTCGCTCGGAGATGATCACCGAGCCTTGCTCGCCGCCGAAGCTGACCATCAGACTTTCCATTTCGGAAAGCTGCTTGGCCAGCACCATTTTCAGCCGCCGCGGCCGATCCTTGGCGAACAGCGCGGAAAACAGATCGAAATCGCCCGCATCGCCCTGGGCGGCGATCTGGTTCTGATGGGCCATCGCCTGGCCGACCAGGCGAAAGTACAGCTGCAAAAAGCTCTCGTTGCGGTCCTTCATCGACTGGGCGAATTCATCCGGCGACATGTCGGCGTGCACGAAGTTCGACCGCGTGTAATCGACGTATTCGAGCTGGTGGTCGAGCTCCAGCAGGCTCTTGATGGCGTTTTGCATCGCGCCGACCGGGTGTGCGTTGGACGTGCCCCGGCCCCGCTTCACGACCGTTCCTTCCGGCGCCACGAGCTCGTACAGCAGCGCATCGTACTGCTTGAAATGATCGTTGAGTTTCCGATAGTACGCGATGTCGCCGATGTGTACGGCCCCGATCAAATCGACCTCAATTGGCGTGCCATTCTCGCTTTTCCTGGCATTGGCCTTCCTATAGCGCACGATCGCCGTCTGCATGCCCGCGACTTCGCCGCTCTCGTCGTATTGCACGCGGACCCAATCGTGGCCGAGCTTGGAATCTTTCTCCTCCTCGGTCGTTTGCGTTCTTGCAGTTCTGGCGGTGGCTTTCTCACGCGGAGCCGTAGCCGATTGGGCGAAGGCCAGACCAGGGGCTAGTTGGCTAACGATGACCGCGAAACCGGCCAGCCAGTGCCATAGTGGACGAGGGCGCCGGATGGAGCCGAAGAGCCCAAAGTGCGAGATCATCAATGTCATCCCTGCTGGAAGTGGCGGCCGATTGACCGTTTTGCGCTCAAATGTGCACTCGTTGCAAAGTATACTCCGCGCGCACATCGCGGACAAAGCGACAACGCCAGGGGACGAAGCGACAGAAGCCTTGCGGCTCGGATCCCATAGCTCGCGGTCGATTTCGCCGACAGGCGGTTGGCAGGTTTCTCGAAGTGCAGTGCCAATTGTCGCAAATTGCCGGGATTTTCGCCGGCGAGCGGAAAATCCTGATAAATGTCGGAAATTTTGTCGGAATATCTTTGCCTTCCAGGCACTTTTTGGGTACCATAAATGGCATCGGGGCAAATACGCCTCGACTCCACGGCTTCCACAGGCTCCTGCCCCGCCTGTGGGAGCTTTTTTTGCGCGCCTGGCCGGGGCTTCGGGGAGGCGTGCCTGGGGCGGAGTCCTCGACGCCCCAGAGCGGCCGTCGGGGACTGGCTCATTTTGCGTAGTCCTCGAAGCAAAATGTGCCGGGCACCATCCGCCGCGGATGGTCCCCCTCTATACGTAACGCGGCGCGGCTTTCTAGCCTGCCGGCACCGCTGTCATGCCATCGCCAGCGGCCGGCAGAATTGGAATAACCCCGATTTCCGCTTCTCTTTACCGATCTTACTCAACTGGTACGGACGGCGCACCCGATACTACCCACACGCATCCGTGCCGGGTGGGTCGCCCGTTGCGCCACCGGCCGCCTGCGCTTCCGCCGCGTCATTCACGGTTGGGGGAAACGATGAGACATTTGCTTACAATCTTGCTCAGGGCGACTGCCATGGTGGTAGTTGCGCTCGCAGGCGCCGCCCGGGCGCAAGAGAATCTGCCCTTTGGGCCGTCAAATTACGAGCACGACTTCCAGCAATTTGCGCCGTTCGACCTCGACTTGGACAATATGGCCGACGACCAGTGGTCGGGCTACTTTTTCGAATACAACAAGCTGTTCTGGTCGTATTCAGGCGAGCGGGTCGTCGTTGGCAATGAAGAACTTGAGGACGAAATAACTTGGTTCGACGGCGTACAAACCGTCACCCTGTCCGGCGACGGGCAATTCGCGGAAGTAATTTACCAGGTGAATCCCCAGGACGAGGTGGACCCGGACAAACCTGTACCGCCGCCTCATTTGATTCACAATACGCTGCGCGACGTGCCGCCAGACGCCGGCTTCGCATTGGGAAACCGGTACGAGGTCGGCTACCAGGACCAGGGCCACGGCTGGTTACTGGGAATTCTGGATGGTCCCGAGCTGAATCAGTCACAATTCTACGGATTCGCGCTCCAGGACACTAACGATGATGGCGTTCCCGATGGTCTGCCGCCATTTATTGACACGGATTATACCAACGCCACGGATATCGCCAACGACGGCAATGTCTTCCAGCAAGGCAATGGTCCGACCGCCGGCGGCGACTTGCGCGCGTTCGGCTGGGGATCTGTGCCGATCCTGTTCGAAACGCCACCCGGCTACTTAACGGGTTTTCGCGACTATCTCAACGTGCTGGCCGGGGCGGCAATCGGCACGCAGGTCGGGCCGATGGCGTACGTTGGAAACTATGGTGCGAGCACGGAGGACGATGAACCGCCCATCGATTTTTTCCGGCTTGCCGATGACATCGACGAAGATGGGATATTTGGCACCGGTTTCATTGTCGACGCTGACGGCAATATCATCCTGATCTTCACCGATTTCGAGGACCTTCACGAATTCAACATCTTCTTCGACAGTGTCTTCGTCCGTAGCACGACGGAGACCGATGGCGTCGAATTGATGTGGACGCACCAGCTCACCAACAACCACTATCAGGCCAAGCATCAGAACAATCGATTGAGCATTAGCGGCGGTGCCCGGTTCCTGCGGCTGTACGACCAGTTCCGCGTCGATGCCGAGGGTAGCATACTAGGCCGCAGCTTCTGGGACACCTCGTTCACCAACCAGATCGTCGGTCCGCAAGTTGCCATGAGCTGGGTCAACCAACGGCAGCGCTGGCGCTTGTCGGCCGACACGCGGTTCCTGTTCGGCTACAACGTGGCTGACTGGGATCAACTTGGCCTGATGGGTGAAGAGCTGATTCCGGGGGCGCTCAACCGTCCGCTGTACGCTCGCCCAACGGCATTCTCACACGGCTTGCGCGAACTAGAGTTCTCGCCGGTGGCCGAGCTGCGAGTGCAGGCGTCGTACCACGTGTGGAAAGGTGCCGCGCTAAAGCTCGGTTACACGGGCTCCTACATTGGGAATATCCGTCGGGCGGCACCGTCGGTGCGTTACGCCTTGCCCGAGATGGGCTACGTCGATACGGGCGGCGAAGACTTCCTGATCAACGGTTTCGACCTGGGCGTCGAATTCGTGTACTGAACGCATCGCAGAACGATCGTGTGCCACTGCTTGCAGCCTACCACTGAACGTTCCAACACGAATCAGCACTGCTCGCCGTTAAGTGTTTGGAATATTTGAGAAGCAAGCAGTGCCCAACACGCCAGTAACCGTCCACCATTCGCCGCGAGCAGTGGCACACGGCCAACAAGCTAACGCCGGCGACCCGACCACCCTCCGGGCGGTGCCCGGGTCGCGGCCAGCCGCCAAGTGTTTCACCAGCCAGCAACTTAGCTTCGCGGCGAAACCGTCACGCGGCGGGTGTGAATTGTTCGCAGCTCTTCCAGCTCATGCGTCAATCGCAGACGCAACGGGCTTTCCGGCCGCAACTCTTCCAACAATTGCTCGGCCCGATCGAACGAATCGGGCTCAATCTGACTGTCCTTGAAAACCAGGCCCCAACTACGCGCCACCTCTTGCTCGGTTAACAAAGCAGGACTCCTATTGCAGATCCAGTAAGCGAAACGACATGGGAACGCTGAACGCCCCAGCCTCTGCTTAATTCTAACTCTCTTTGACAACCGCTGCAAAGGATGGGGCAAGCGTAGTCCTCTCGCTCCACGAGAGGAATTCGTCCCGCGGAGCGGGACGACTACCATACCAGGAGAACTGCAAAGTCCCGCGCCCTGAGTCATTCTGAGGTCTTCCGAAGAATCTGGCCGGACCCTTCGGAGGACCTCAGGGTGACTGCTTCCGGACTTTGCAGTTCTCCTGACTACCATACGGCCTTCGTATACCGGCGTTTTGTCGGTGCGGTATAATGGATACGAGCGCTATGTTCAGTGCTTTTCCAACCATTTTCGCGTCAGTCGAGGCGCCGGCATGTCCCAAGCAATCGTCGATCCCGTCGAACTGCGACGCTTTGCGCAGAATCTCAAGAAGTTCAATCAGGAGCTCGAAGAGCGGCTGACGTCGCTACGGGCCCAACTGCACTCGCTCGGCGCAACCTGGCGCGACCAGGAGCACAAGAAGTTCGTCGAGGATTTCGAGGAGCACATGACAGTGATCGCCCGCTACGTGGAAATCACCAACGAACACGCGCCGTTCCTGTTCCGCAAGGCAGAGCGGATTGAGGAGTATCTGCAACAGCGGTAAAGTATGTCCTGTGTCACGGCCAGCACTTCGATAATTTCGGATTTCGGATTTCGGATTGCGAATTGAACTCGGCCAATCCGCAATCCGCAATCTCATGAGCACTCCCGCCAACGTCCATTCCCTGGAATCCATCGAGGCCGTGCGAAACGCGCTGTCGTTGTTCGACGAGCGGGTGACCGACGCGCTGACGGAGATCGGCGCCGAATTGCGGCGGATGTTGGAGTGGCTGGAGCACGACCGGCCGCGACATTGGCGCTCCCAGGTCCGCCTGGCGACAGACCGCGTGCACGAGGCCCAGCAGGCGCTGCACCGCTGCCTGATGTTTCCCATCGCCAACGAGCGGCCGTCGTGTTATGAAGAGCGGATGGAGCTCAAGAACGCCCAGGCCCGGCTGGCCTATTGCTTGGAAAAAGTCGAACGCGTGCGCCACTGGCAGCGATCGGTGCAGCACGAGCTGTTTGAGTATGAGGGTCGCATTTCGCAGCTGACGCGGTTGGTCGAAGTCGATGTGCCGCAGGCGATGGGCGTGCTGACACGAATCGTCCGCCACTTGGAGGAATACCAGTCGCTCCGCGCGGGCCAACCCCGGCCGTCCTACAACGACGTGTCGCTCGCCCAGGAGCTATGGCCCGACGGCGAGGTCGCCGCGGCGACCGTGGGCGGTGGCGAACACACAAGCGGCGGTGACGATTCTGATTCTTCCGCAGTGCAGGCAATAAAAACCGAGGGCCGGCTCGATGCGAAAATGTGATCTCGCCACCGGTACCGCTCGCATCCGACACGCGCTGGAGAACCTCGACACGGTATGGAACGAAATCTCCGACCAGTGGGACGATGCCGTGAGCCGTCGCTTTCGCGAGCATCACCTGGATCCCATGGTGCCGCGCGTGAAGTTAGCGTTGGATGCGATTTCCCGGATGAGCCTGTTGATGGACGAGGTGGAGCGTGACTGCGAGTCGTGAAGTCCCGACTGTAGCTGGGGTCTCCGACCTCGGCGCCTCCGCTGTAGCTGGGGTCTCCGACCCCGGCGCATCAGGGGCCGGCCTCACAGAGGCCAGCTACAGTTTGCTTTCTACCCGACGGCAACTCGAGCTGATGCGCGATTTGCAACGGCTCACGAAAGACCGCGCCCAGGACGAGGAGCGGATTCGGACGGCTCTCGTCGAAGGCCTGGCGTCGGCCGATGAAGCCCGCAGTAAAACTGCGGCGGAGATCGAGTCGCAATTCACCAGGAGCCGCGAGAAGGCATCGGCCGATTACGAGCAGGTTACCGGCGATGCGCGCCGCCACTATGAAGTCGAGCGCAATTCCGCGCTGCAGGAATACAAGGGCTTGCGCCGCGGCGTGGAGTCAGAAGTTTCACGCGTCACGGAGGCCGCACGCAGCGAGCGCCAGCAAGCCAGTTGGGAAACGCTCACGGTGTTCGACGCGCTCAAGGGTCGCCCACGCGAGCGATTTCAGGAAACCGTGAAACGGCTGGATCGCATCAACCAGGAATTCGCCGTCCTGGAGCAGGATGCCATCGCGATCATGAAAATGCGCCGCCAATGGCGCGAATTCC
This sequence comes from Planctomycetota bacterium, assembly GCA_022614705.1. Classification (GTDB taxonomy): domain Bacteria; phylum Planctomycetota; class Planctomycetia; order Pirellulales; family Lacipirellulaceae; genus JABDGM01. Next base: position 7,110 of record JAKEIB010000250.1, read on the forward strand.
CGCCTGTCGAACCTTCCTCTAACCACTCCCAGCGAGCCGGGGCGTCCCCGCCCCCGAGTGACGACCCTGTCGACCAAGCCGTGCAACGCGCCACCGATTTCGCCACCGCCATCCGCGACGCGGCCACAAAACTGCACCGTCAATCGCTCACCAAGCTGTTCGAAAGCGGCTGGCCTTTCGGCGTGTTTCTACTTGTCTGGGCGATTTCCGCCGTTCCCAGCGGCGTATGGCTCGGCTGGGACGGCTGGCAATGGATCGCGGCCAGCGGCGGCATCGCGGTCGTCGCATCGGCCGCGTTGCTTGCATGGCTCTGGCCGATTGCGCGCCGCAAGAGCGGCCGGCAATTCCGCGAGATTCAACAGCTGCTGGCCGATGGCCGCCAATCGCTGAAAGCCGCCTTGCAGGCGGCCCGCGAACGCGGTCAGCGCGAGACCCAGGCGCTCGTCACCGAGCGTGACCAAACTCTCACGGCCGTCGATGAGAAATTGCACGCTATCGTCGGCGAACACGAGCGATGGAAAGAAAGTGAGATCGGCCGCGCGGGACAGACGCTTCCACAGCGCTTGGCCGAGCTGCGGAACGAACTTGATTCGACGCTTCACACGGCCCACGAGAAGCACAGCACGGCACTTGCCCTCGTGACCGAGCAGCGCGATCGGCACGAAGCCGAGAGCCGTAGCGAATACGATCGTCGATGCCGCCAACTGCGTGCCGAACACGACCGCGACTGGAACGCAATGGCCGAGCGATGGCATGCGGGTCTGGCCGAGCTGCGCGATGCCTGGGAGCGCATGAACGAGGAATGCGGACGGCTATTTCCGGACTGGGAATCGACCGATTACGACCGCTGGATGAAGCCAGAGGAGCCCACGCCGGCGATCCAATTCGGCGACGTGTCGCTCGACCTGGCCCAGGTGAAACAGGGAATTCCGCAGGACGTACGGCTGCGTCCGGCGGAAACCGCGATGCAGTTGCCCGCGCTGATGACGCTCGATGAGCACCCGGTGCTGCTCATCACGGCCGAGGAAGAAGGCCGCCGCGCGGGAGTCGACGTGCTGCAACTCGTGATGCTGCGGATGCTGACTGCGATGCCGCCGGGCAAGGTGCGGTTCACGATTCTCGACCCGGTCGGCCTGGGCGAGAACTTTGCATCCTTCATGCACCTGGCCGATTTCGACGAGCAGCTGATTGCCAGCCGCATTTGGACCGACGCGCGGCAAATCGACGAGCAGCTTACGCGCCTCACGGCCCACATGGAAACGGTGTTGCAGAAGTATCTGCGCAACGAATTCGCCACGATCCACGAATACAACGCGCAGGCCGGCGAAGTGGCCGAGCCGTTTCAAGTGCTCGTCGTGGCGAATTTTCCAACGAACTTCAGCGAGGCGGCGGCGAGAAAGCTTGTGAGCATCGCCACGAGCGGGCCGCGATGCGGCGTGTACACGCTGATCATGGTCGATCGCAAGCAAAAGATGCCGGCCAACTTCGATTTGAACGACCTGACGGCCGGCGCCGTGCATCTCGATTGGGTGCCTCAGGGCCGGTTCCGTTGGCGATACCCTGCGTTCGAACAACTGCCGCTATCGCTCGATCGACCACCTTCGGCCGAACGGTTTAACGACGTGGTTCGCGCCGCCGGCCGCGCGGCGAAGGACTCGATGAAGGTCGAAGTGCCGTTCGAGCAGGTCGCGCCGCCGGAAGAAGAATACTGGACTGGCGACAGCGGCAAGGAACTTGTCGTGCCGATCGGCCGAGCTGGCGCGCGGCGACTGCAGCCGGTGCGCTTGGGCAAGGGAACGTCGCAGCACCTGCTCGTGTGCGGCAAAACCGGCTCCGGCAAGTCGACGTTCCTGCACGCGCTGATCACCAACACCGCGCTGCTCTATAGCCCCGATGAAGTCGAGTTCTATCTGATCGACTTCAAGAAGGGCGTCGAGTTCAAGACGTACGCCACACACCGCCTGCCGCACGCCCGTGTCATCGCGATCGAGAGCGAGCGCGAGTTTGGCCTGAGCGTGCTCGAGCGGCTCGACGCCGAGCTGCGCCGCCGCGGCGACCTGCTGCGCGCGGCCGGCGTGCAGGACCTGCCTGATTATCGCCGGCACGTAGCCGAGTTTCTCCGAAACTCGGAATCGGCAGTTTCGGAGAAACTGCCCCACGTGATGCCGCGGGTGCTGCTCGTGATCGACGAGTTCCAGGAGCTGTTCGTCGAAGACGACAAGCTCGCGCAAGATGCGAACTTGCTACTCGACCGTCTGGTGCGACAAGGCCGCGCGTTCGGCATTCATGTCTTGCTCGGCTCACAAACCTTGAGCGGCGCCTATTCGCTGGCACGCAGCACCATGGGCCAGATGGCCGTGCGCGTCGCGCTGCAATGCAGCGAGGCCGACGCCAACCTGATCCTCAGCGACGAACGCAACATGGCGGCCCGCTTCCTGAGCCGCCCCGGCGAAGCAATCTACAACGACCAGAACGGTTTGCTGGCCGGCAATCATCCATTCCAAGTAGTTTGGTTGCCGGAGTCGCAGCGCATCCAGTATCTCCGACAAATCGAAGCGAAAAGTAAGCAAACCGAGTTTAGCCGCGACGCGGAGGCTCGGCGCAGCGGAGCGCGCACCCCTGTTCCAACTCGAGAATCCATCGTCTTCGAAGGCGACCAACCTGCCGATCCGGCCGACAATCTACAACTTCGCGAAGTGCTCGAAACTGGTTCGACCGGCGCACCAAGCGCACCGCAAAAAGCTTGGTTAGGTGCGGCTGTCGCGATCAAAGAGCCCACCGCCGCCGCATTCGCCCGCCACGCCGGCAGCAACTTGCTCGTGGTCGGCGCGTGGGAAGATTCGGCGCTAGGCGTGCTAACGAATGCGGTGTTGGCGCTCGCCGCGCAGAATTCTGCGCGAAGTCATGATCCGCAGCGAGCCGGGCCGTCCTCGGGCCCGAGTTCGGCGCCACTTAACGGGGGCGAGGACGCCCCGGCTCGCTTGCAATCACAATTCTACATCCTCGACGGCACACGCCCCGAATCGCCTGAAGCCGGCACATGGCAACGCATCGCCGACGCATTGCCACACAAGATCGAAGTCGCCGGCCCGCGCGACACCCCCCGCGTCATCAACGATTTAGCGGCCGAGCTTGCTCGGCGCGAATCGGCCAGCGACGAAGATGCTCCGCCGATCTATTTGGTGATCTTCAACGGCGGCCGCTTCCGCGACCTGCGCCGCACCGAAGACGACTTCAGCTTTTCGATGGACCGCGAAAAAGCACCGAGCCCCGACAAACAGTGGGCCGAAATCCTTCGCAACGGCCCCGCCTGGGGCATTCACACGCTCCTCTGGTGCGACTCCTACAACAACGTCAGCCGCATGCTCGACCGCATGGCCCTGCGCGAATTCGAAATGCGCGTGGCCTTCCAAATGAGCGCTGCCGACTCCTCCAGCCTCCTCGATAACCCGGCCGCAGTGCGCCTCCGCCAACACCGCGGCCTGTTCGCCAGCGAAGACCTCGGCACACTGGAAAAATTCCGGCCATATGGCATCCCGACGAATGCTTGGCTCGATCAGGTTCGACAAGCCACGATGAGGACGTAACGAGTTTCCGCGGACTGAGAGCAAATCTGGGAGCATGCACAAGCAAAGCGACACTTCGAATTGGCCGATGAGAATTTGTTTCACAGAATCGATCATGGTTGATTACTGGAAGCTTCCGGCTTCTCCGCCGATTGCGCGAACACTTCCGCAATCACTTCCTCCAGCGGCGGGTCTTCAACACTCACGTCTTCCAGCGTGTGATTCGCCAGCACGGAGGAGAGGACTTGCGAGATTTGCTGGCGGTCGACGCGGAGTTTTACGCGCGGCTCGGATAGCTCGATGAGTTCGCCGTAGCGACTGAAGTCGCTCGGCAACTTGCCGTTCGCGAACAGTAGCGTGAGCACTTTGTGGCTGCTAAAGCGGTCGATGATTCCGGACAGCGAGCCGTCGTATACGATCTGACCGTGGTTGATGACGACCACGCGGCGGCACAGCGCTGCCACGTCTTTCATGTAGTGACTCGTGAGCAGGATCGTGATGCGCCGGGCTTCCTGGTAGTGCTTCAGGAATTTTTGGATGTTATGCTGGGCGATGACATCGAGGCCGATCGTCGGCTCGTCGAGAAAAAGCACGTCGGGCGAGTGGAGCAGGGCGGCGATCAGCTCCATCTTCATCCGCTCGCCGAGCGACAGCTCGCGCACGGGTTGATTCAGCAGGCGGCGCACGTCGAGCAGGTCCACCAGCTCGTCCAGCTTTTGTTGATACGCGGCCGGTTCGATGCGATAGATTTGCTGATGCAGGCGGAACGACTCGGCGGCGGGCAGGTCCCACCACAGTTGGTTCTTCTGGCCCATCACCAGCGCGAAGCGGCGGCGGTAGGCGTTGTCGCGCTGCCACGGCACGTAGCCCAGCACGCGCGCTTCGCCGGCGGTCGGATAGATGACACCGGAAAGCAGCTTCAGCGTGGTCGTCTTGCCGGCGCCGTTGGGGCCGAGGAAGGCGACGAACTCGCCCTCTTCAACGTCGAGATCGATGCCGCGAACGGCATGCACGTCGCGATACTCGCGGCGAATAAGTCCCCGAAACGCGGCCCCCAGGCCCTCTTTCTTCTGGTACACGCGGTACGACTTCCGCAGGCCGCGTATTTCGATGACAGACATAAGTGGCCAATTATAGACCGCGGCGCGAGGCGCGGACAATCGGTTGGCATGGCAACACACCGATGGGCGTGCAATACTATCGAGTTCGATCCTGCCACAGTTACGATTGCGATTCCCTAACCATGTCACTGCTTTCCCGATTGAATTCGAGATTTGGACGCTTTGCCGTGCCGAATCTCACCGTGATTCTCATCATCGGGCAGGTGTTCCTCTATGTCGCGCAGTACATCCAAGGCCAGCAGGCCAATGGGGACGTGCTGAACAAGGTACGGCTGTTCCCGGCGGAGGTTCTATCCGGCGAAGTCTGGCGACTGGCGACGTTCCTGTTTGACCCGCCGATCACGAACCTCATCTTCGCTTTTCTGTTTTGGTACCTTTTCTATTTCATGGGAACGACGCTGGAAGCAACCTGGGGCACGTTTCGCTACAACGTCTTCCTGCTCGTCGGATACGTGGCGTGTCTCATCGGCGCGTTCGTGACGTACTTTGCCTCGGGCATGAATCTGCCGGCCAACAACGGCTTTCTCTACGGCACCGTGTTTCTCGCCTTCGCCCGGCTGTATCCGGATTTTGTGATGTACATCATGTTCATCCTGCCGGTGAAGATCAAATGGCTGGCATGGTTGATATGGATTGGTTATGGAATTCGCTTTCTCACCGGCGACTGGATGGAGAAGGGCATGATCGTCGCATCAGTCGCCAATTACTTCTTGTTCTTTGGCAGCGATATTTGGCGCTCCATGAAGCAAGGCCACCGGCGGATGAAGCACCAGGCGAAGTCGCTGCAAGCGCCGCAGCGGATCGTGCATAAATGCGCCGTCTGCGGTCTGACGAGCGACACTTCGCCGCAGACGCAATTCCGCTATTGCTCGAAGTGCGACGGCGAGCGCTGCTACTGCCCGGAGCACTTGCAGAACCACGAGCACATCACGCGCGAGGTAGCCGTGAGCGGAGACAAGCGCGGGTAAGACTGGTTCCCCACATTCGTGTGCCACTGCTTACATCGCACCAAATATTATGTCGCCGCGTCAAGCACTGCTCGTTGTTAAAACGTGGCGGGCCGCGGGACGCGAGCAGTGCCATGTGCGATAAGAACCGCCCCACGTTCGAATCGAGCAGTGGCACACGTCGGTCACGCGGCGTCCTGGCGAGTCACCGGTGCTTCGAAGAGCGCGTCGAGCAGTCGAACGGTCCGGCGTGTCGCGCCAAGCTGCGACTTCACGAGCGCTTGGGCGCGAGTGCCAAGCGCCGTGGCAAACTGCGGCTCTTCCAGGCAGCGGCGGACAAACGCCTCGAATTGCTCAGCGTCCGCGACGACGACCGCGGCCTCGGCGGCCAGGAGAGCGGCGACGATGTCGCGGAAGTTACGCGTGTTGGAGCCGAACGAAACGGCCGCGCCGTAGGCGGCCGGCTCGATCATGTTCTGCCCGCCGCGGCTACCGAAGCTGCCGCCGACGAACGCGATGTGCGCGGCGCCCCACCAGGCGCCGAGCTCGCCAACGGTGTCGACGAGCAGGATGGGCCGGGTCGCCGCGGCGACCGTACCATCGCGGCTATTATCGGCGAGTTGCGTCGCTACGCGCTTGCGGTTTAGCTCCGAACGACGAATCCAAGGCAGTGCCGATTCCTCGAGAAGTTTCCCGACGGTGTCGAAACGTTCGGGATGGCGCGGGACGATGATGAGTCGCAGTCGCGGATGTTGCGGCGCGAGGCGGCGGAAGATTTCGATGGCGAGCTGCTCTTCCGGCTCTTGGGTACTGCCGGCGAGGAACACGACATCGTCGGCCTCGATACCGGCCAATTGGCGAAATGCGGCGGTGCGCGGATTGTTGCGATCGGTTTGAGCGCCGTCGTATTTGAGCGAGCCGGTGACGTGGACTCTGTCCGGCGGTGCGCCAAGCGTGCGAAATCGTCCGGCCGACTCTTCATTCTGCGCGGCAACGAGATCGATCTGTCGCAACATGCGCGCGACCAGCGGGCGGACGCGGCGATAACCGGGGAAGCTGTAGTCGCTGAGCCGGCCGTTGATGATCGCCACGCGAGCACCGTGCTCGAGCGCTGCCGCGATGAGATTCGGCCAAAGTTCCAGCTCGGCGAGCACCAGCATCGTCGGCCGCACGCGACGCATGGCGGTTCGCACGGCCCAGCTGAAATCGAGCGGGCAATAGAACACCGTTAAGTCGGCGTACTTCTTGCACGCCAACTCATAACCGGCCCGGCTCGTCGTCGAAACGACGAATCGCCACGTGGGATGCCCCACCCGCCATTCGCGAAGCAACGTCGCCAGCAGATTCACCTCGCCGACGCTCACGGCATGAATCCAAACGCACGTCGCGTCACCCTCTCGCGCCGGCACCAAACCCAAGAGTTTCTCGCGAAAGCCTTCCCGATACTTGCCAGTGCGGACCGCTTGCCATGCGATCAGCGGGGAGAAAACCGCAATCAGGGCGAGATAAACAAAGTTGAGCAACCAAGAGAAGAGTCGCGCCACGCGGGAATCCTTTCCCATCATTTAACATGACGTATTTGCCACAAAGAACACGAAGAACACAAAAACTTAAACGTTTTGTCTTCGTGTTCTTCGTGTTCTTTGTGGCTAAAAAACTTGGTCGCTCGGCTTGTTTGCACGCATCATGGTTCAAGCTAGTGCCTGCAATGATAATCAATTGAAACCACCATCGCCCGATGACGACGCAGGCGGCTGTTCGGGCCGGGACTGGCGCAGTTGTTCTAGGATACTTGGCGATTCGTCAATCATGATCGGTGATTCGGAATTGAATTCGAACCTTGGAGCCTCGGGCCTGGGGGTCGAATGTTCCGCCGCATCAATCATCATGCCGCGTTCGACGCTCCAAGGCACTCCAACTTCGGTTTCGCCGTTGTCCGGATGTGCGCCATCAATCAGCTGGAAGACTTTCTTCTTCTCCTCGGTCTGCTGTGGTACGAAATTGGCCGGCCCGTTCACAAAGGCTCCCGGCCTCGACTGCAACTGGCGAGTAAGCGAATCAACCGACGTTTCTAATTCTCGCACGCGTAACCACAACAATGCGATCGCGACCATCATTGCAACGCCGAGCAGCACAACGATCGATTGCCGTTTCATGCCACGCCCGCCTTTCGCATACAACACTGTTTGTATTTCTTACCGCTGCCGCAGGGGCAGGGGTCGTTGCGGCCGACTTTGGGGCCCAGATTGCGGATCGGTTCGAGCTTCTTGTCGGCCTCGGTGCCGGCGATGGCGGCCTGCTGTTGCTTTTCGATTTCGCTGGCCGGCGTGGCTTCTTCCTTGATCGCCCGCGACTCGACCCACGTGCTGCCGACGAACCCCTCGTCGAGCTGCTCCATCTTGAAGATCAGATCGGTCACGTAGTTGCCGACCGAAATCCACAGGTTCTCGAACAGCGCCATGCCCTCGCGCTTGTATTCGACCTTGGGGTCGACTTGCGCGTAACCGCGGAGGCCGACGCTGGACTTGAGGTGGTCCATCGCCAGCAGGTGTTCTTTCCACGATGAGTCGAGGATTTGCAGGAGCAGGGCCCGCTCCATGCGGCGCATTTCGGGGCGGAAGTGGTCCTCGACCACTTGCGACACCTTGCGCGAGGCCGCCTCGCGATCGAGCTTCGCCAACTCCTCGCTGGAAATCTCGGCGTGGCACGTTTGTTTGAGCCAGTCGGTAAGATCGTCGAGCCTGCCATTGTGGCCGGTAACTTTGCCCACGGTGGCCAAGGCGCTTACGTCGTCAACAAACAGTTGGGCGACGCGCTGCTCGGCTTCGGCCGCAACCTGGTTGGCCCGTTCGTTGCTCCGCCGGCTGTGCTCGACAAGCAGCGCTCGAACTTCCTCGCGCTGTTTGTTCTTGAGGTCTTCAACCGACAGCTCGGCGTCGAACCGTCGCTTGGCCCACTCGACCAAATCCTCGCGCAAGAAGCCCTGCCGCTGACCGCCGGCGCCGCGCGCGGAGAAACGATACAGCCCGGCGAGCACCGGGTATTCGGACTCGCGCTGGTCGTACGCCGCAATGGCTTTTTCGTGCGCCCGGGCGACAAACGTCGACGGCTCCAGTTCACGGGCCTCCTCCGGCGAGATCGCGACGCCAAACTTGTCGCGCAGCCACGCGCAGGCGGTCCGCACGCCAAAATCCGGCTCCAAGTATCGGGCGGCGGACGACAGATCGATCCGCTGAATCGCCTCGTGGGCCAGCTTCATCAGCTCTTCGGACAGATTCTCGCGGCCGATCTTTTTGAGATCGCGGTCGCGGAGGTTGAGGCCCCAGCGCGTGTTGATCGTCGTCGCCAACGCGGCCCAATTCCATTCGCCCTGGTCCTCGTCATCCGGCAGATTCTCTTCGATGGCGTCGAGAATCTGCGACTCGGCCATGCGCGTCGCTCCGTCGAACGCCAGCCGCTCCGCTTCCTTGTAGTCGGCGCCACGATAGTCCTTGGCGTCGAGCTGCACGTGGAGCACGTTGCTGGCCGCCGCGGCAAACGTTTCGCTGCCGTAGGTCGGGCTGAGGAAGTGAGCGAAATGCTCGTCGACCTGTTTGCCGATCATCTCCGTGATCAGGTCGCGGCAATTGACGCCGTCCAAAATCCGCTGGCGATAGCGATAAACGCGCTTCCGCTGTTCATCCATCACCTCGTCATACTCGAGCAGGTTTTTGCGGACGTCGAAGTTGCGCTCCTCGACCTTCTTCTGCGCGCCCTCGATGCGGCGGGACACCATGCGGCTTTCGATCGCCTCGCCTTCCTGCATGCCGAGGCGCGTGAGCAGGTTCTTGACCCACTCGCCGGCGAAGATCCGCATGAGATCGTCTTCCAGCGACAAGTAAAACCGGCTGCTGCCCGGATCGCCTTGCCGACCGCATCGGCCGCGAAGCTGCAGGTCGATGCGTCGCGCTTCGTGCCGCTCGGTGCCGATGATATGTAGCCCGCCGAGCTTTTTCACTTCTTCGCCCTCGGCCTTCATGCCCTCGCGCTGCTCGATTTCCGTGACGAGGCCGTGCCACTCTTCCTGCGGCACATCGAGGCGCGTGTCGTATTTGTCTTGCAACCGGGCCCAGGCCATCGTTTCCGGGTTGCCGCCGAGGATGATGTCGGTGCCGCGGCCGGCCATGTTCGTGGCAATCGTGACCGCGCCCTTGCGCCCCGCCTGAGCGACGATCTCGGCCTCGCGCTTGTGATGCTTGGCGTTGAGCACCTCGTGCTTGATGCCGCGCTTGTCCAACAGGCCGGATAGCCGCTCGCTCTTTTCGATCGACACCGTGCCGACGAGCACCGGCCGGCCGGGCGGCTGGATTTCCTCGATCTTGTCGCGCGGCACCAGCTCGGTTTGTTTCGTCTCGGGCAGCTGCAATTCGACCGATTGCTCGTCCTCGCGGCGGACGGTGCCGCTGACGAGCGTGCCGTCTTTGAGCCAGGCGGTCGTCCAGCGATTGAGTCGTTCGATCTCGTCGGCGATGGCCGTGAATTTTTCGCGCTCGCTGCGGTAGATCACGTCCGGGTGAATCGTGCGGCGGAGGGGCTTGTTCGTGGGCACGCCGATCACGTCGAGCTTGTAGATCTTCCAAAACTCGCCCGCCTCAGTGAGCGCGGTGCCCGTCATGCCGCAAATTTTGTTGTACAGCTTGAAGAAGTTCTGCAGCGTGATCGTAGCCAGCGTCTGCGACTCCTGCTTGACCGTGACGCCTTCCTTCGCCTCGACGGCCTGGTGCAAACCATCGCTCCAGTGGCGGCCCGGCATGAGGCGGCCGGTGAACTCGTCGACGATCACCACTTCGCCGTCCTGTACGACGTAATTCACATCGCGCTTGTACAGGTGGTGGGCCTTCAAGGCGTTGTCGATGAGGTGCGGCCACTGCATGTTGCCGGCCGTGTAGAAGCTCTCGACGCCGGCCAGCCGCTCGGCCTCGCGAACGCCCTCGTCCGTAAGGTTGGCCGTGTGCTCTTTTTCTTTGACTTCAAAGTGGGCGTCCTTCTTAAGCTGCCTGGCCACCTTGTCGGCACGCGTATATTTGGTGACGTCATCCTCGGCCGGGCCGGAGATAATGAGCGGCGTGCGGGCTTCGTCGATGAGGATGTTGTCCACCTCGTCGACGATGGCGAACTTCAGCGGACCCTGCGCCTGCTGCTGTTGCTTCGGATAGTGCTCATCATCGCCGCGGGCGGCGATCCGCATGTTGTCGCGAAGGTAGTCGAAGCCGAATTCGTTGTTCGTGCCGTAGGTGATGTCGCAGTCATAGGCGGTTTGCCGCTCGCTGGAATCCATGCCGCTCTGAATGGCGCCCACGCTGAGGCCGAGACCGGTGTACAGCGGGCCCATCCATTCCATGTCGCGGCGGGCCAGGTAATCGTTCACCGTGACAACATGAACGCTGCCGGAAAGTGCATTCAGGTACGCGGGCAACGTGGCGACGAGCGTCTTGCCTTCGCCCGTGACCATTTCGGCGATGTTGCCTTCGTGCAGGATCATGCCGCCCATGAGTTGCACGTCGTAGTGACGCAGACCAATAAATCGCCGCCCGCCTTCGCGACAAACGGCGAAGGCTTCGACTAAAATGTCGTCCAGCGTTTCGCCCGCCGCCAGTCGCCGACGGAATTCGGCCGTTTGCGCCTGCAGCTCGGCGTCGGTCATCGCCTGGTATTTCTGCTCCAGCGCACCGATGGCCTCAACTTTCGGCTGCAGCCGCTTCAGGAACCGGGCGTTGGCGGAGCCGAACAGGCCGGTCACTGCGCGCTCAAAGCGGCCCAGAATAGCATTGCCGATTCCGCCGACGATTTCCCAGATGCGTTCGAGGATTTCCATGAGTGAATTCTACGCGTCGCGCGGAAGGTGGATCGCGTTGCGGCAAGTCGACGTGGCGACAGGCGGCCCGCCTGTCCGATGGCGAGACCACGGGTGGGAAAGCGCGTAACTTGGCTCCGTCAAAAAGTTTATTGCGATTGCGGCAAGTGGTCAAGCGTAGTTAAGGCGGGTGTTGAGCCATGTGCTGGACTGCTAAACTCGAAACTGATTGCGGATTTCGGATTGCGGATTGGCGGTCGCAAATCCGAAATCCGAAATCCG
>JAKEIB010000251.1 GCA_022614705.1 Planctomycetota bacterium
CCGACACCAGTGAAACGATGATTCAAATTGCCATGATCCGCCTCATGCTCGGTCGAATCCAACGAGCCTACGCATGACAGCGATTCAAAAACACCCTCTGAGCTACACGCCCTTTTGGGGCTGTCGGCTTTGGGCTGTCGGCTATCGGCCAAACCGGTTGAACGATTGTCGGTCGACGTTTGGGGCCGAGTGGCGACAGCCCTGTATGATAGCAAGGGTGGGCGATTGAGACAGGGGCACGGAGTCAGCTTGGAAAGGCTAACGTACGACGTCTGCCGCAATTGCGCACTTGGCCTAGTTTAACGGGATGTGCGTGGTTTGAGAATATGGAAGGCTTCGCGGCCGGGAGATCGGCCTTGTCGCGAAACGGGGCTTTCGATGTAATCTCAGTTTCAGCGTGGCAAATCTGGCGGGAAACGTCGGTTGGCGCGATAGTTCTTCATCGCCGCTTCACCGAACTTTCACGCTGGCCGGGCGAATGATCCGATCGGTGGTTGCCACGCGAGCCTGAACAAGGATGCTCGGGCGCACACTCTTTTCACCTCGGCCGGATAGACCGGGCTATTTATCTGAACTGGACGGGCGATGTCTGGGACGACGCTTTCGATCCGCTGGAATTGGCAGAAGCTCTTCTCGTACGGCGAAGTCGTGTGCTTCGTGTCGGCGTGGGCGATCGGACTCTTGCTCGCTGTTCAGGGCCAACGCGCCGAACACGATCGGGCGGCGACGCACACTTTCGCGGCGGCGAGCGATGCGCTCGGAATCCAGGCGCAGTTGCGGCGGTAGTTGCGCCGGCGACCCGTTGGGTCGCTGCTATTCCGCACGCTTCACTTTTGGATTGTTTCCGCGTCCGCGGTGCGGCGTGAGGTGGCTTCGCCGTCGGATTTCTCCTGGCGGGCGACGTCGTCGCGCAGGTCGGCCGGGTGTCGGCGGCGCAGGTAGAGCTTGATCGGCACTTCGTCGAAGCTCAGCTCGTCGCGGAATTTGCCGAGCAGGTAGCGCTGGTATGGCTTGGAGATGAGCACCGGATCGTTCACGAACAGCACGATCGTCGGTGGCTGGATGCCGACTTGCGTGGCGTAATAAATCTTCGGCTCGCGATTGCGCGCGGGCGGCAGCGGATTCTGACGCACGGCGTTGCGGACCATGCGATTGAGCTGGCCGGTGGGCACGCGCGAGCGCGATTCGGCGAACAGCATCTGGCCGTGATTCAGCAGGGCCTTCACATTTTTCCCTGTTTGGCCGGTGATGAAGGCAATCGGCGCATAGCGCATCGTGCCGAAGGCGTCGTGCAGGTAGCGGACCCACTTCGCCGTAGGCATCGAGTTGACAAGTTGGTCCCACTTATTGACGACGAACACGACCGGCTTGTACTGCTGGGCGATGTAATCGCACAGTTGCTTGTCAACCTTGCTGATCCGCTCGGTGGCGTCGAAGAACATGAATACCACGTCGGCCCGGCGGATGCTGCGCTGGGCGCGGTGCGTGCCGTAGAAATCGATGTCGGTTTGCCGGCTCTTGGCGCGGCGGATGCCGGGCGTGTCGATGGCCACGAACGGCTTGCCGTCGAGCTCGAATCGCACGTCGACGCTGTCGCGCGTGGTGCCGGGCACTTCGCTGACGATCATCCGCGGCGCGCTGACGAGCGTGTTGATGAACGTGCTCTTGCCGACGTTGCGGCGGCCCACGATGGCCACTTTCATCTCGGGAACGGCGGCGCCTTCTTCCGCTTCGTCCTCGAGCGGCGGCGGCAGCTTCGAGACGATCATGTTGAGGAGCACGGCCCGGTTGCGATTTTGCATCGTGCTGATCCGCAACGGCTTGCCGGTGCCGAGTCGATAGAATTCGTCGGCCTGGGGGTCGATCCGCTCGTCATCCGTCTTATTCGCGAGCAGGATGACGGGAACGTTGACGGCCCGCAAACGGCGGGCGACGTCCTGGTCGAGCGGCAACATGCCGTCGCGCGTGTCGACCACGAACAGGATTACGGAGGCCGAGTCGATCGCCAGGTTGATCTGGTCTTCGATGTGGCGCGTGAAGTTGTCCATGTCGGCGATGCCCATGCCGCCCGTATCGACTAGCTCGAAGAAGCGGTCGTCGTGGCACATGAGGTGCGTGACGCGGTCGCGCGTGACGCCAGCCTGGTCGTCGACGATGGCGATGCGCACGCCGGCGAGCCAATTCAGCACGCTGCTCTTGCCGACGTTAGGCCGGCCGACGATGACGACTTGAGGAACGCTCATGAATGCAGACGAGTAATCTGTAGCTGGCCTCTATGAGGCCGGCACTTATGCGCAATACTTACGCGACGAGCCGGGGTCACAGACCCCGAATACAGCGTTTCGTGCCAATACGACCCCCCGCAATGGCTTGGAGCGGCCCACTTGGCTCCTGGTCTCATCATAGTTGCTGGCGCCGGGGTGGAGTAGTGACGGGAGCAAGCGGCGCGCCCGGCCGCGTGAAAATTGCCGTCGGCGACGAAATTCCGTCCGGCGGCCCCCTTTGCGGCGTGGACAACTGGCCTAAACTGGCAGCACAGCAGGTAATTCCGCCCGGGAATGAACAAGTGGTTGCCACTTCAGGCGGAAAGCATTACTCGTTCCGGTGTAAAAATGCACTTTGAAAATGCCGAGCGGATACGGCGGACTCTTATCGATCGGCTAGAAAGATTGCAGCACGCCGGGGTGATGCAGTTGCCGCGGGGGAAAGCGGCGGTGGCAGCGATGCCGATCGATCCGGAGGCACCGGCAGTTGCGGCAGATCGGCCGTTCGCGGACGTGGCCGCAGTGGAATCAACGACAATTGGACAGTCCGGCACCGGGCCGGCCGCGACGAGGGCGAGTCGCAGCAACGAATCTACTTGGACGACGGCTGGGACCGGGGGACTGTTTGATAGTGATCGTGCCGATGCGGCGAGCGACGCGATGGGGAAAATTCCCACGCTGGAGATCTTGCAACAAACGGTTGCCGGATGCACGCGTTGTGGCGAGCTGGCCGCAGCGCGCACGCAAACAGTGTTCGGTGTCGGCGACCCGGCGGCGCGATTGTGTTTCCTCGGCGAGGCGCCGGGCGCGGATGAAGACCGGCTGGGCGAGCCGTTCGTCGGGCGGGCCGGGCAGCTTCTTACCAAGATCATTGAAGCGTGCCGGATGAAGCGCGAGGACGTTTATATTCTCAACATGATCAAATGTCGGCCGCCCGGGAATCGCAATCCGCTGCCGACAGAGCTCGACAACTGCCGCGGCTATTTGGAGCGGCAGTTTGACCTCATCAAGCCCGAGTTCATTTGCTGCCTGGGCGCGGTGGCGGCGCAGAATCTGCTCAACACCACCATGTCGATCGGTAAGCTTCGCGGCAAGATTCATCAATATCGCGGAGCCAAGGTCGTGTGCACGTATCACCCGGCCTTCCTGCTGCGCAGCCCGTCGTTCAAAAAGGAGACGTGGGAGGACATGAAGCTGTTGATGCGCGAGATGGGCGTGGAGCTAGGGTGAGTAGGTGAGTAGGTACGATTAGTGCTACACTGACTAACATACTCACTTACTCACCTACTCATACTGCTACAATGCTTTGGGAAATCCTGCTGATCTTGGTGCTGATTCTCGCGAACGGGTTGTTCGCTGCGGCCGAAATTGCGATCATTGCCGCGCGGCGCGGGCGGCTGGAGCAGCGCGCCGCCGAAGGTAGCCGCAACGCGCAGCGGGCGCTGGAGCTGGCGCGCGATCCCGACCGTTTTCTGCCGACGGTGCAAATCGGCATCACGCTGGTCAGCGCGTTGGGCGCGGCGTACGGCGGTCGACAGATCGTGGATGATTTCTCCGGCTGGATCGCCAAGTTGCCATGGCCGTTCGTCAATCGGCATGCAGACGGCATCGCGCTAGGCGTTTTCGTGGCCTGCTTCACCTACGCATCGCTGATTCTCGGCGAACTGGTGCCGAAGCGGATTTCGCTGCGCCGGGCCGAGGGACTGGCAATTTTCGTCGCGCCGATTTTGCAGCTCATTGCCACGGTCGCGCGGCCGGTGGTGTGGTTCATGGGCCTGTCGACAAGCACCGTGCTGTGGCTGTTGCGACTCGGCAAAATGGCGGAGCCCACGGTGTCGCTCGACGATATTGAGCATTTGATCGACACCGGGACGGCCGAGGGCGTCGTCGAACCGCTGGAAAAGCGGCTGGCGCTTGGTGCGCTGCGGTTGGGCGAGCGCACCGTGCGCGACATCATGCGGCCGCGGATCGACCTCGACGCGATGGACGTCGACACGCCGGCCGAGGAGGTGCTCGGCACGGCCGCGATGGCCGGTTTTTCGCGGCTGCCCGTGTACGAGGGTGACCTCGATCACGTGATCGGTTTCGTACACATCAAGGATCTGTTTCGGCAGCAATATCTCGGCTGGACCATTGAGCTGCGAAAACTACTTCACCCGGCGCTGTTCGTGCCCGAGACGATGCCGCTCGATCGGCTGCTGGAGTTGTTCCAGGAGAAGCACAACCAGCTTGCAATCGTGCTCAACGAATACGGCGGCACGGAAGGAATGGTCACGCTGGAGGACGTGGTGGAGGAGATCGTCGGCGAGATGCGCGACGAGCATCGTCGCCACGAGGAGCAGAAGTTCGTGACTCGCGGCGAAAACAGTTGGCTGGTGGACGGGGCGTTCAGCGTCGCCGATTTGGTGGATCGTTTGGACGTCAGCGTCAGCGACGGCTGGGAAGGCCGCGGATTCAGCACTGTGGCCGGGCTGATTTTGGACCGACTGGGCCATATCCCGACAATCGGCGACACGACCGAGTGGGACGGACTTAGCCTGGAAGTCGTCGATATGGACGGGCAGCGAATCGATCGAGTGCTGATTACGCGGCGAATTGCTGAAAAATGAGTCGGATAGGGAAGGCGGAGCAGCGGTCGTGCGCGCTGTCGATTGGTTCCGCCATAAAACCGGCGATGGCATCGCCGGCTTTATGACAAGGCGTCCGACTTTAACGAATGCGCAGACTCTGAGCGCGTGACATTTCCAGGTTTGCAGGTCGTGATTCTGCCAGCATTGAAACAACTTGTTTTCCTGCGTGCAAATCGCTTTTAGCCCGCGTCGCCGCCTGTTAAAGTCAAGATTCCGGGACGTTCGTGCACGGCACCGAATGACCCGCGCGCGGAGGCGCGTGGGTGGCGTTCCGGGAAAAACCCCTCATCCCCAAACTTGAGTTATCGATAGCGCATTCGCGCTGCCAGGCAGCATGTTCGTCCCCGAATCTTCCAGGAGTGATGAAGTGGAGCACTTGCTCCGCAACGCCCAGCTCCGCGATGAGCTCGAACCGCTGTTCGACGAGTCGATTGACCGCGTCAATCCGACCGTGATGAGCACCCGCAGCGAGAATGAGTTTTTGGAATCGATGCTCGAATGGGAGCGGGCGCCGATGCTTCCAATCAGCCAGTGGTTCCAACCGCAATTGGTTTTGCCGCACCCGGATCGGCTCAGCCAGCACCAGCTTTCGCTCGTGCTCAACGCGACGATCGAGAAGCTGTTCGACAAGCACATCGTGCTCGATTTCACCGACCACCTGAGCGACTACCAGCTTTACGGCATCATCTTCCGCGACATCCTGCCGTCGCACGAGAAGATGCTCGAGCGGCGGACCAATTATCTGCATTGGGACTGTGCCAACATGGAGGAGAACCCCGACGTGTGGCTGCGGTATTACGCGAGCCCGGCCGAGCGCGAAATGTGGGCCGAGGAAAACGACCAGCCTCTGCCGCCGCACGACGAGCCGCCGTTCAAGCGTCAGGTGCCGCGGACGCCGTTGTAATCACGGAGTTTTCGTCCCGGAGGGACGTCCTGTGGTTCAACGGCGATGAGTATTGCGAGAAGTCCACGCATACGCTGCACACTTAGAGCAACTCAGGCCACATCGCGTCGCTGACGAATAGCCCGTCGCGCGTAAGCCGAATCTGGTAGCCGTCATCGACCAGCATGCCGAGTTCCACAAACTTGCGCAACGACCCGCCAACAAGTTCGTCAACCTCGTAGCAAGTTATTTCGGCGAACTCGTTGCGTGTTACTCCTTTAAGCCGCCGCAGGCCGAAGACGAGCAGCTCAC
Organism: Planctomycetota bacterium; assembly: GCA_022614705.1. Lineage (GTDB taxonomy): Bacteria > Planctomycetota > Planctomycetia > Pirellulales > Lacipirellulaceae > JABDGM01. The sequence goes on from JAKEIB010000251.1 coordinate 6,090, forward strand.
GAGCGCGAGCTTCGGGTGATAGATGCTCGCTCTCGGCGACGGGCGATCTGCCGGCCAGCACGTGCTTAAGATAAGTGGTCGTGCTGCGGTGGTTGGATTCGCGGATGCCGTCGACATATCGCGCGGCGCCGGGGCCGGTGGCGTAGTAGCCGGCGCCGGACCAGTAGGTTTCGTTATGTCGAGAGCGGCAGCCAGGTTTAGCGAAGTTGGAGACTTCGTAGTGCTCGAAACCGGCGGCCGTGAGCCGGTCGATGGCAAGCGCGTACATGTCGCGCTCGAGCGCCTCGTCGACTTGCTCCAGCTCACCACGGAGCCGGCGGTTCCAGTATGCCGTGCCTTGCTCGAACGTAAGGCCGTATGTGGAAATGTGATTCGGCGCGAGCGCCAAGGCCGCGTCGAGGTCGGCCGACCAATCGTCGAGCGTTTCGCCGGGCGTGGCGAAAATGAGATCGAGCGAAATTTGCATCCCGGCACGGCTGGCGAATTTCACGGCGCGGCCGATGTGGGCCGCTTCATGGTCGCGCTCCAATAGCCGCAGTTTTTCGGGCCGGAACGACTGGCCCCCCAGGCTGAGCCGCGTGACGCCCAGCGCGGCAAGCGTTTCAATCATCGATTCGTCGACGTCGGCCGGGTTTGCTTCGACCGTCCACTCGTAACCCTGCGCGAGCGGATGCCAATGAAGAACGGTCGCGGCAAGTTGTTGAATTTGAGACTCGCTAAGGTACGTCGGCGTGCCGCCGCCAAAGTAGAGAGTCTCGACCTCACGCGGTATTTTGAGGCGCGCGAGCTCCAACTCGATCGCGCGCAAATAATCACCTATCAGATCGTCGCGTCCGGTGACCAGCGCGAAGTTGCAATAGCCGCAACGATGCCGGCAGAACGGCACGTGGATGTAGGCCGCGCGCGGGGGCGCGAACTGCCCATGCACCTTCTCGCGCTCGGCCGTTAACAGCTTCGTGCCCATGACAAATCATTCTACGAGCCGCAGGCAGGCTGTGATATGATCGGGCCACTCGCACCGTCACCCCGAGGTCTTACGAGGGGTCCGCGCAGATTCCTCGGAGGACCTCGGAATGACAGGAGACTTGGGCTCTATGCACGACGCACATGAATTCCTTCAGACTCTGGCCATCGTTCTATGCGTCGCGGCGGTGACGACGGTCGTGTTCCAACGACTGCGGCAGCCGGTCGTGCTTGGTTATCTGTTGGCCGGCATGGTTGTGGGACCGTACGTTGCGATTCCGCTCACGGCCGATCGCGACACGGTGCAAACGCTGGCGGAGATTGGCGTCATTCTGCTGATGTTTTCGCTGGGCATCGAGTTTAGCCTGTCGAAGCTCTTGCGCGTCGGACCGACAGCGCTTTTTGTGGCCATCGTGCAGTGCAGCTTGATGCTCTGGCTCGGTTACATGGTGGGACAGGCGTTTGGATGGACGTGGCTGCAGAGTCTATACGCAGGCGCCGTCATCGCGATTTCCAGCACGACGATCATTGTCAAAGCGTTCGAGGAGCAGCGGATCAAAGGCGACTTCACGCACATCGTGTTCGGCATTCTCATCGTGGAAGATCTCATCGCGATCCTGTTGATCACGGTCCTCACGGTCCTCTCTTCCGGCGAACAGTTGACGGCGATGACCGTCGCGCAAACGGCGGGCCGACTCGCGGCGTTCCTGGCGATTCTTCTTGTCATCGGCTTGTTCACCGTGCCGCGGCTAATCCGCGCGGTCGTGTGGCTCGACCGACCGGAGACGACCGTCGTAGCCAGCGTGGGGCTGGCATTTGGTTTCGCGCTGTTGGCAGCGGCGTTCGAATACTCGGTCGCGCTGGGCGCGTTTCTGGCCGGTGCTCTCGTCGCCGAGTCGGGCGTCGAGAAAAAGGTGGAACACCTGGTCCAGCCAGTCCGCGACATTTTCGCGGCAATCTTCTTCGTCTCGGTGGGCATGATCATTGATCCCGCCATGATCGTCGACCATTGGCTTCTGGTGCTGGTGTTTCTCATCGTGGTTGTCCTGGGTAAGGTGATATCCGTCACGCTCGGCGCGTTCCTCACGGGCCAGAGCATTCAGACGTCGGTAAAAGCCGGCATGAGCCTGGCTCAAATCGGCGAATTCTCGTTCATCATCGCGGGAGTCGGTCTCTCGCTGGGCGCCACCGACGAGCTGCTCTATTCCGCCGCCGTCGCCGTGTCGGGGATCACGACGCTGCTTACGCCCTGGCTGATCCGCGTCGCGCAGCCGACGGCCGCGTGGGTCGACCGAAAATTGCCGCGGTCGCTGCAAACGTTCGCGGCGCTGTATGCTTCGTGGATGGAGCAGTTGCGCTCCCGGCCGGCCGACAACCAGAGCGGCCGATTCCGACGCGCGATTCGCTGGATCATTGTCGACGCGGTGATCGTCGTGGCCGTCGTCATCGGCGCTTCGGTCGAGATGGACCGGATTGTTGCGTTAGCCCAATCGCGGCTGAACCTTTCCGAGCGGACGACGCGGCTGCTTGTCGTCGCCGGGGCCGCGCTGATTTCGGCGCCGTTCTGGATCGGCTTGGTGCGAATGGCCCGTTACCTGGGATTCGAACTGGCGACACTGGCGTTTCCTGTAGCCGGCCTCTCAGAGGCCGGCTACAAACAGCTCGATCTGGCGGCCGCTCCGCGCCGATTGCTCATCGTAACGTTGCAGCTGGCGATCGTGCTCGCGATCGGCGTGCCACTGATCGCGATCACGCAACCGTTTTTGCCGCCGTTTCGCGGGGCGGCCGTGCTGCTGTTCGTGCTGCTCCTGCTGGCGATCCCGTTTTGGCGCGGTGCTACCAATTTGCAGGGACACACGCGGGCGGCCGCCGAAGTGCTCGCCGACGCGCTGGCGCGGCAAACGCGCATCGGCCGAGAATCGAAAGAGTCTCATGCACTCGACGACGCGAACCAAGTGCTCGCGGGAATGGGATCGCCCGTGCCTGTGGAGGTTCAACCGGGAACAACCGCCGTTGGGAAAACACTCGCGGAAATCCGGCTCCGCGGCCTGACTGGCGCGACGGTGCTGGCGATCCGCCGCGGCGACGAATCGGTGCTCGTGCCCTCCGGTCACGAACGGCTGCAATCGGGCGATGTGCTGGCGATTGCCGGCACGCATTACGCCGTGGAGACGGCGAAAGATTTGCTTTCGGCCCGCGAAACGGCGATGTCATCGTAGAGCCTTTTCAGTCGCGCCTGTTAGAATTTACTCCGATGAGCGACGACGAAAAGATTGTGCAGGAATCGACGCCAAGCGGCGACGATAGTGCACCGTTGGCGGAACCGCCGAAGACACAAGCCGAGTTCTTCGCCCGCGCGGCGGAAAAGGTTCGCAACAAGTTTCCGACCGCGCCGGGCGTTTACTTGTTCCAGGACCAGGCCGGGCGCGTGCTGTACATCGGCAAGGCGAAGAACCTGCGGGCACGCGTGGGCAGCTATTTTCTGGCGGCCGCGGCGGGTGATGAGCGGACCAGTCATCTCGTGCGCGAGGCGTATGACGTCGATTTCGTGGAGGCCGAGAGCGACGTCGATGCGCTATTGATGGAAGCCCGGCTGGTAAAAGACATCCAGCCGAAGTTCAACCGCGACCTTCGCGACGACAAGAGTTTTCCGTACCTTCAAATTACGACGCACGAGGATTTTCCCCGCGTTGAAGTCACGCGCCAGCCGATGACCAGCGGCGCGAAGCTCTACGGCCCCTTCGCTAACGCGGGCAGCTTGCGCGGGGCGATGCAGGTTTTGCAGAAGGTTTTCAAGTTTCGCAACTGCTCGCTCGACATCGAAGCGGATGATGAACGTTGGCGGTGGTTTCGGCCGTGCCTGTTGGCGTCGATTAACCAGTGTACGGCCCCGTGCAATTTGCGGATCAGCAAGGACGAGTACCGCAAGGACATCAAGCGACTGCGAATGTTCTTGGAAGGCAATCGAAAAAAGCTGCTCGACGAGATGCGCCAAGAGATGGCTGAGGCGTCGGCGGCGCTGCGCTTCGAGCAGGCGGCCCGCCTGCGCGACGAGATTCAAATGCTGGAAAGCCTTCGCGAACGCGGCGAACTCGACAAGCACGAGCAGCCGGAGGTGTTTTTTGTCGATCCGAAGAAGGGTCTCGCCGGTCTGCAAAAGATACTTAAACTGCCGACCCGGCCGCGGAATGTGGAAGGCGTCGATATCGCCCACCTGGGCGGGAACGAAACGGTCGCCAGCCTCGTACAGTTCATCGACGGCCTGCCGTTCAAGCCGGGGTATCGCCGGTTCCGCATTCGCGACGTCGAGGGCATCGACGACTACGCGAGCATCCGCGAAGTGGTCGCCCGGCGGTTCCGCAAGTTGCGCGACGACGGCGATGTGTTCCCGGACATCCTCTTGATCGACGGCGGCATCGGCCAACTGCGCAAGGCGCTGGAGGCATTCCAAGCGCTCGACATCACGCCGCCAATCGTGTTGTCGCTCGCCAAGAAGGAAGAGCTGGTGTACGTCGCCGGCCGCAACAAACCGCTCCGCCTCAGCCGCCGCTCATATGCCCTGCGCCTACTGCAATACGTCCGCGACGAAGCCCACCGCTTCGCCCAGCACTACCACCACATCCTGCGACGAAAGCGGACGCTGGGGGAATGAGCGGAATCGCGGAATGAGGACTACAGCGACACGCTATGACCAAGAAAAACGAAATTCCGATCGAGCGGAGCAGCGGCAATGTATTTGCCGATCTGGGGATTCCGAATCCCGAGGAATACCTAGCAAAAGCTGAACTAGCGGCCGAGATCTTCAAGATCATCCGCCGCCGGCGAATGACACAAACGGCCGCGGGCAAGTTGCTCGGCATCAGCCAGCCCAAAGTTTCTGCGCTCTTGAACGGCCGGCTCGACGGATTCTCCACCGACCGTTTATTCCGCTTCCTGAATGCCCTCGGCTGCGACGTGCGGATTAGCATCTCCCGCCCTCGCCCACGGGCCCGCGGGCGAATCCAGGTGAAAGCCGGCTGACATCGGGCTGGCGCGACAACCTCTAACACCGCGGGCGCCGCGCGTACGCCCTGCGGCCGCTGCAGTACGTCCGCGACGAAGCCCACCGCTTCGCCCAGCACTATCACCACATCCTGCGGCGGAAACGCACACTGGGTGAGTGAGCGGGGAGGGGCAAGCCTAGGCTTAACTGTGAAAAATGGCTGGAAAGCCGCGCTCTCCATGTGCTTCCGCGACGCGGTCTGGACTGAAGGTTGCAAGGTATCCCAAAAAGGGTATAATCGATTTGTGGGGACGCAGCCCGAAAAGCCGGAGCCGAAGCCTGTCGAATGGGTCGGTTCATCCAAGTCCGATCTCAACGCCTTTCCCGGGCCGGCGCGCAGGGAGTGTGGCTATGGGTTGTACTTGGCGCAGATCGGCACACGGTCGATGAAGGCAAAGCCATTACGGGGTTTCGGTGGCGCCGGCGTGCTCGAGGTGGTTTCAGATCACGATCGCAACACATACCGGGCTGTGTACACCGTCCGATTCGCAAGAGCAGTTTATGTGCTGCACGCATTCCAAAATAAATCGAAGCGAGGTATTTCAACCCGGTGATGTCAAACTTCTATTGCAACAACGTGGAGGCTGATCTACCGGGCGATTTTCGCGGGCCGCTAGCACTTTGGCTCTGGAATTCTCGGACCATCGCGACCATTGATCAAAAATCGCCGCAAATTAGCGGCGTTTCGTTTGTTGCGATTGAAGCTGGAACTCACCACCCCGAAGTCCGAAATCGACTTGATCAAGCAGAGACTCAAAAGCGCGGCTCAGCATTATGAACGCGTCTATGGGAGCACAAGCCATGACTAAGGAAAAAGAAGTTTTGATCGAGCGGAGCAGCGGTAATGTATTTGCCGATCTGGGAATTCCTAACCCAGAGGAATACCTGGCAAAAGCTGAATTAGCGGCCGAGATCTTCAAAATCATCCGCCGACGACGAATGACACAAACGGCCGCGGGCAAGTTGCTCGGCATCAGCCAGCCGAAAGTTTCTGCGCTCTTGAATGGCCGGCTCGACGGATTCTCCACCGACCGTCTGTTCCGCTTCCTGAATGTCCTCGGCTGCGACGTGCGGATTAGCATCTCCCGCCCACGGCCACGGGCCCGCGGGCGAATCCAGGTAAAAGCCGGGTGACGCTGGGCTGGCGCGACAACCTCTAACGTCGCGGCCGCCGCTCCTACGCGCTGCGCCTGCTGCAATACGTCCGCGACGAAGCCCACCGCTTCGCCCAACACTATCACCACATCCTCCGCCGGAAGCGGACACGTGGTGAGTGAGCTTTGGTTGGGTCATCAATACTGGATTTTCAATGGATGCACTTGCAGTCAGGGAGTGCCCGCTCCAGCTGTTCGACGCCCGACAGGGTGACGTTCGTATTGTGCAGATCGATTGCCTCGACGCGATTAAGGCCATATAGGGCGGGCAAATGCTCGTCGGCAACTTGCGCGTCAGATAAATCGATCAAGATGAGTCGACGCTCATCGTTGAGAGCCTGCATGCGTTTTACCAACTGTTGCCACCAGCGATCGTCACTAAAAACCTTGTTTCCGCTCACGTCGATCATGTCGCAAACAACGTTGCAGGATGGCAAGTTGGAACGGATCTTCAAGAGTCCTTCGCCGGAAATCTGCGAGCCGGATATATCCAACTCCCTCAGCCATTGCATCTTGGTCAAATCTTCAATAGCCGCATCGTCCACACGCGTATCTCTCAAAGTGAGCCACCGGAGGTTCCGAAGCGCGATCAATTGTGATACGCCGGCCGAAGTGACCCAAGTCCCGCCAAGACCGAGCGTATCTAGGCGCTCAATTGAAGCAACGTGCTGCAGGGCATTGTCGTCCACCCGAACGGCTTCTTCTAAGATTAAAGTGTCGAGCTTGTTGAAATGATCCAAGGTCCGCAGGCCGCGGGCGGTAACCTTGGTTCTGGCCAAGCCTAAATATCGCAGCCGTTTCAGTCCGCCGAGCTGCTCGATCCCGCCATCTGAAACGCTGGTTCGGTTCAGGCTGAGGGTATTTA
>JAKEIB010000252.1 GCA_022614705.1 Planctomycetota bacterium
CGCTGGGGGGTCGTCCGCCGCGGCGGACTCCACCCCAGCCACCCGACCAACGGTCGCGGCTTTATAGCATTGCTCGAATTCGTGGATCCGCCAGCGTGTCGGCGATGAGTTCTACATCGGGGAACGTGTGATTGCGCGTGTGGCGGTTCGGGACGGCGACGGTATACGCGCCCGCGGCCGCCGCGGCGCGGCAGCCGTTGGCGCTGTCTTCGAGGACCATCATCTGCGAAGGCTCAATGCCGAGACGCTTGGCGGCCAGCAAGTACACTTCGGGATCGGGTTTGCCCCGTTGGATGTCGGCGGCGGTGAGGATGAATCGGAAGCGGCGCTTCAGGCCAAGCGTCGTCAGCACGTGGTCGGCGTACTCGGGTGTAGCGCTGGTGGCAACCGCGATGGGCATGTTCGCGGCCGCGAGGTCGTCGAGGAATTTCTCGACGCCGGGCATCGGGGCGAGCGACGTGGCCATCAGCTCGTCGAGCACAACTTTGCACTCGCCCATCAGGTCCTCGAGCGGGTCGGGTAGCGAGTGGCAGTCGATCATGAGCTGGATCGCGTCGACCACGGGCCGGCCCATCATCTGCTCGCGCAGATCGGCATCGTAGGTTTTGCCGCGCCGGCGAAGCACCGTCTCGCCAGCCTGTTCATAGAGGTCTTCGGTGTTGACCAACAGTCCATCGAGATCGAAAACGACGGCGCGGAGTTTCGTGTTGACATTCATTTCAAGTAATGTCTCACGCAAGGACCATAAGCCGCGAAGATAAAAATTGAACCACAAAGACACAAAGAACACGAAGGTTGTCAAATATCGTGCTGAGTTTTCGATCCTTCTTCGTGTTCTTCGTGCCTTCGTGGTTAAAAAATCTCTTTGCGGCTTAGCACCTTTGCCTGAGACAAGTTCTTATTTGGTTTTTGGATGAATTGATTGTCGTAGTACGTCGGCGAGCTCGCCGAGGATAACGCTGGTGGCGCCCCAAATACAGGCCTCGCCGACGCGGATACAAGGGGCACGGAAGGTGAGCGGGCCGCGCTCGATGGTCATGCGGCCAATGGCGCTCTCGTCGAGCAGCGTTTCCAGCGGCAGCTCGATGATGCTTTGCACTTCGGAACCGTGCGGCCTCCACACCGGGTCGTCCGTCGTTGCGGCGACCCAGGGCGTGACGAGGAAATCGCTGGCATAGACGTAGCAGTCGGCGAGCCGGCCCACGATGTAGACTTGTTCGGCGACGCCTAGCTCCTCGGCCAGCTCGCGTAAGGCCGTTTGGCTGGAAGATTCGCCCGGCTCGATCGATCCGCCGGGCAGGCTGATCTGGCCGCCGTGGTGCGCGAGCGTTTGCGGTCGCTCGGTGAGCGGCATATGCCAATGGCCGGCGCGGCGGTAGAGCAACACGATCACGGCGGCGTGTCGGGCCGTGTATGGCGCGGGACCGGCGTGGCGGCCGTAGCTCAGCTCGGGCGACATGCGCACGCGTGCCGCGCTGCCGCGGTGGCCTTCGCGGAGCAGTTCGGCAATCCGCTCGGGCAGGTCAGCGGCCGTTTGTCGTGTTTCCATCATCGATGTGGTAGACAATATACTCCTCGTTCCGATAAACGATGGGCAGCGAAAGCAGTTGGCCGCGGTCCATCAACACGTAGTCGGCGCCGTGCTCGATCGCCAGCTCGCGCACGCGCTCGGTGCCCAGGATGCCGAGCGAATCGAGCGGCTCCTCGACGCCTTCGATGACCGCATAGTAGATATTTTTGATGCGGCGATGCCATTCGACAATGCTGCGGGCATCTTGCGGCAAGTCCTTTCGATTTGCAACTTCGGGCCGGCCGGCGCGCCATTTGAATGTGACGTTTAGTCGCGGTGTGAGGAAGCGTGCGCCCTGCGGCGTGTTCTCGGCGGCCCACTGGCACGCTTCGACCCAGGCATTGAAGTCGCGAAGCTTCTGGTCGGCTGGCGGGACGGGACTCAAGACGCGCTGGCGGGTGGAGTTGGCGATATTCCAGCCGGTGGCCAGTAAGGCGGCGGCAAGTGCCCAAGGTGCCCACGCGCGACGACGTTGCAGCCCGATTGCAATGAACGCTGTGACGCAGATCGCGGCGGCCATCGGCACGGCGAGGTCGGTTAACCGAAACCAGTAGTAGCGTAGCAGCCTCGCGGCGACGAGCGGTTGGTTCCACAGCGCGAGTTCGATCGCGAAACCGATGGCGGCAATCAACACCGCGCCGAGCGCGAATTGGGCGATGCGCTTCATGGAGTTGGATTTGTCGTTCGCTCGCAATGCGACGACGAGTCCTACAACCAGAATCAGCAAGGCCGCGTGTCCGCCGATACGGCGTGCGACTTCCGCTGCCGGCAGCGTGAGCGGGGCCAGGTGGTGCGGCAACCGGTCGAATACATAAATGCGATTCGCTTCGGCAACAAGCTCCGGGGGTTCGTTCCAAGTCAACATGAGAGCGGGCAGGACGCCGGGCAATGACAGAAGGCCGCCGCCGATGAGGCCGGGCAACATCGTGCGGAGCTTCACGTCGCGGCGATCGTTCCAAAACCAAATTCCCCCGCACACGACGCCGCTCCAGCCGCCGACGATCGGATGAACGGCAGTCGCCACTCCGAGCAATAGCCATGCGCGGTTCCAACGCCGATCGACGATGTCGCACAGCGCGAGCAGCACGAAGACGTACGCAAAACACTTGGCCTCGACACCGCCAACGACCCATTCGCCGGCGAGGTGCAAATATTCGTTGAACGTGGCGAACAGAGCGGCTGACAGCACGGCCGCGAACGGACGCGGCACAAGTCGCCAGCTCAGTCGCTGCCAGGCACAGGCAAGCAGCGTCCACACGACGAATCGGCCGAGCCAAGCGGTCGCCGCAAGCGAAAGCCAGCGCGTGACCCAGCCGAACATCCAAATGAACACCACTTGCGTGTCTTGCGATTCCAAGAACAAGTCGCCGGCGCACCATTGCGGATTCCAAAAATGCTTGAGCCGGCACAGGTAGTGCGCTTCATTCACATTCGGCGGCGGGTCGCCGGTGAGGCTGAAGAACACCAGCACGATGAGCAAGATTTCCACGACACGCCGGCCGAACGATTGCGGTAAGGCAGCCGTCGATGACTCGTCGGTGTCGGTCATGGTAGACATTTGTGCGATTTGCAAATGAGTGAGTCGTTTCGGCCAGCGTAGTCGGATTTTATATTGTGAGCCAGATGAGTCGAACCGTGAAATAATTTTAGTGAGGCTACCGCGCATGTCCCGTAGGGACATTAGAAAATAGCCCAGCGATTCATCGCTGGGTGAGAATCCGAATTGCCCAACAAAAGTCCCGTAGGGACAAAAGAAGAACCGAGGAACTTCGGTCGTCGGTCGTCCCTACGGGACTTAAGTTTGTGTTTGTCATCGTGCCCCAGCAATGAATTGCTGGGCTACTATCGCGGCGTCCCTACGGGACGGACGGGTGGCACGCCCAGAGGCTCTGCGATGGGCGTGGTTCATCGACAATGCGGCGAGCCACGCCCTTCGCCGACTCAGGGCGTGCCACCCAAACGCACGCCTTGCTGATGAATCATTATGCCGCGTATCATCAAGCAACTAATGCTAATGTGGAGTAACTACCGATGGTGGAACCAGACGTCACACCCGGCCGGATGCTGCGGGACATTGTTGCCGCGACGGCGATCCAGGCGCCCGGCGCGCCGAACGCGCTCATTGGCCGAATGATTGAGGAGATGGGCTTCCCGGCGATGTACTTGTCCGGCGCCGCCTTCTCGGCCGGCGTGTTGGCGTTGCCGGATATCGGCCTGTTCACGCTCACGGAGCTCGTGCAGGAAGTGCAACGTCTCACGGCGCGGGTGAGTCTGCCGGTGATCGTCGACGCCGACACGGGATTTGGCGACACGGCGAACGTCGAGCGGACGATCATCGAGCTCGAGCGGGCCGGGGCGGCGGCCATCCAGTTGGAAGACCAGGAGCTGCCGAAACGCTGTGGGCATCTGTCGGGCAAGACGCTGGTGACGGCGGATGCCATGTGCGCGAAGCTGCGTGCGGCCGCCGCCGCTCGGTCGGATGAGGATACGGTGATCATCGCGCGGACCGACGCCTGCGGCGTCGAGGATTTCGACGCGGCTGTGGAGCGTGCGAAGCGATTCGTGGACGCGGGGGCGGATTGGATTTTTCCCGAAGCGCTGGCCACGCGCGAGGAATTTGAAGCATTTGCTAAAGCGATCGACGCGCCGCTTGTGGCGAACATGACCGAGTTCGGCAAGAGCCCGCTGTTGGATTTCGACGAGCTGGCCGATATGGGCTACCGCGTCGTGCTCTATCCGGTTACGCTGCTGCGGGTCGCGATGAAGGCCATCGAATCGACGCTGTCGCTGCTGGCGGCCGGTGGCACGCAGCGCGAGCTGCTGGACCTCATGCAAACGCGGCAGGAATTGTATGACTTGCTTGAATATGATTCCTACGAGACGCGCGACCGGGAATACTTTTCGTGATTGGATTGGAAACCGTCAAGGACGCCAAGTGCGCCAAGAAAGGCAAAGGCTTGAGTTGCGGCTGGCACCAATCGCGAGCAAGTTGCCGACTCAAATCTTAATACCGAATACTGGTATTGATATTAATTTCCGCCTTGGCGTCCTTGGCGGTTGACAAAAAACTCTCGACCATCGATTTGCACTACTATGCCCGAAGAAATCTACAGTCCTGGCCTGGAAGGCGTGATTGCCGGGGAAACGGCGATCAGCACGGTGAGCGGCGGCCTCAGCTACCGCGGTTATTCGATCGAGGAGCTCGCGCGTCACGGCACGTTTGAGGAAGTCGCGTATCTGTTGCTGTATGGCGAGCTGCCGGGCGCCGAACAATTGGACGAGTTTCGCAAGCGGTTGAAGGCGGCGGCGCAAGTGCCGCGGCCGATCATCGATGCGCTGCGGCAGATTCCGCCCGCCACGGCAGCTATGGATGTGATGCGAACGGCCGCCAGCATGTTGGCGCACTGGGACCCCGATGTGAACGACAACAGCCACGAGGCGAACGTGCGTAAGGCGGAGCGGCTTTTGGCGCAGTTGCCGGTGGTGATGGCCGCCCGGCATCGTTTGAAGCAGGGCAAGGAGCCGGTGCCGGCGGAAAGCGGCCGGTCGCTGGCGTCGAATTGTTTGTACATGCTGTTTCGGGCCGATCCGTCGCCCGCGCATGTGAAGGCGATGGACGTTTCGCTGATTCTCTACGCGGAACATGAGTACAACGCATCGACATTCACGGCCCGCGTGATCGTGTCGACACTCGCCGATTTACATTCGGGAATCGCCGGCGCGATCGGCGCGCTCAAGGGGCCGCTGCACGGCGGGGCGAATGAAAAAGTGATGGACGTGCTGCAAGCGGTCGGCAAAAAGGAGAATGCGGAAAAATGGATTCGTGATGCACTGGCCCGCAAGGAAAAGATCATGGGCTTCGGCCATCGCGTGTACAAGGAGGGCGATCCGCGGGCCGTGTATTTGAAGGAGCTGTGCGATGAGCTGGCCAGGGAGACGGGCAACGAGGATTTGGAGACCACGTCCGACGTGATTCAGCGCATCATTTGGGAAGAGAAGAAGCTGCCGCCGAATCTCGATTGGCCCTCGGGGCGACTGTACTACTACATGGGCCTGCCGATCGAGCTGTATACGCCGCTGTTCGTACTGAGCCGCGTGGCCGGGTGGAGTGCGCACGTGATCGAGCAGCTGGATAACAATCGGCTGATCCGACCGCGGGCCCGCTACATTGGGCCGGCGCGGCGGCCGTGGGTGCCGCTGGCGGATCGCTAAACCGTGAGCGACCGCTAGCGGGGCGTGGCCAACGTGCAAGTCTCGCGGAAATGGCCTCTTGTACGGCAAATTGGGGCATAAACCCGCCAGTTTCTGTTGCAGGTTACACGGATTCTTTCTACGAATCGCGTCCCAGGCGACGATACGGATTCAAGCCGGGCGTCGAACCACTCGGCACCGATTTTGCCCTTACCCGATTCTGACGGCGATCATTGGCGGATTCGGTGCGTAGAAGCAGGTAGTCGCAGGCAGCCCCGCCAAGAAGAGGCATGACGAATGGCCAGTAAACGAAACGATTCTCGATCCGACGCAAACAATTCCCGCCGCGATGATCCCGCGTTGACGGTGCTGGAGCGGGTACAGGAATTAACCTGGGCGCTGCTCGACGAAGGCATCAGCGACGATGAAATGTCGCTGCTGGATACGCTGCTATTGAGCGACGACAAGGCCCGCGAGCGATACGTCGAATGCGTGCAGCTGCACACGGACCTGATGGTGCACTACGCAGCACCGAAAGCGGCCAGTGCAAACAGCGGATCGGCATCGTCCGTTCTTGGATTTCTTAACACGGGTTCGTCGTCGCTCGACATTCCGTCGCCGCGCGTTGCCGATTGAAATCGTCGCGGTTTCGATTGCCCGAAACGCGGGCATGCCATGCACGTCGCTTCGGCATCAGTGGCACGTTTCGCGCGCGAAACTATTCCGATTTCCGCAATTTTTGGCAGTCGGCATTTCGAAGAAGCGATTGTGCCGAATCGCGCGTCCTAGAAAAAGAAACGCTGCGCACAATGCCAGTCCCGGAATGTTCGGCTCCGGAACAGGTGTCAAAAGAAATGCTCGGGATCGTCCGCTGACATTCCCAAAACCGGTGATCTGTCCGGCGGCATTAATTGCTGTCGCCTCTCACTACTGTCCGGCTAACGCCGGAGTGACTTCGGTTAACTCTTAGGATTTCAACAAGTTGCGTTCGACAAAGCGTGTACACGATCTGAACTCGCCAGCAG
>JAKEIB010000253.1 GCA_022614705.1 Planctomycetota bacterium
ACCGTCCGAATAAATCTGCCACATCAAGAAGCTCGCAAACACCTGAATTTAAGGGATTCTCAACGAGTCAATGTGTCAGATTTTTTGCGACGAGCCATATTCGTCATCACAAGCAAATGCGTAGATCGTTTTATCGGGTTGAACGACGGGATCAGTCCAAATGAAGATGCGGTGCTTTGAAACCATCGGTGTGCAAAGGAGTCGCGAGTAACGTCGTTGAGCGTTACGTACACCGTCGCCTGGTCTCCGATATATCCACCATTTGTTACGCAGTCCTTCGTAGCGATTGCGCGATCGGAATTCGCGAACATTTTCCTCTGCAAATTTGAATGCAGCTTCGTATCCGGCTGCTTGTGCTTGCGTGAAGTCGCTTGGAAAGTCGACTATCCAATAGCACTCGTCTTTTCCAACGAGCATTTTCGCATTGATCCATCGAACCAAGATATCTGAGGTTGGGCGGCCGTTCGGGTTCGGGTGGCTCAATAACGGTAGCGCGGCAGATACAGGCATTTCAAACTTGCCGCCTTTCTCTGGTGACCGCAGGAATAGTCCATCGTTTTCGCGCAGCCGAGCTGCGCGCGTGATGTCCGCGCCGCCGCCCAGATTGGTGTGAATTTCGACGGCTGGCTTTCCATCGAGCGTACGGGTTGTCTCCGTCCCGTCATCAAATCCCACCATCGAAACATGGACGTTGGCACCGTCAAGAATCCAATCACGGTCGCTTACAGCAAAGAAGACATTCCCACTGTGCTTGATACGATCGAGTGTTGTACGGTTGACGCCTCCACGTATTCCTTGTGTTGCAAGGAGTCCTACACGCGATGCTCTTCTTGATTCAATTTGCTGCCGCCCTTTCTCAAACCAATAGCAACAAAGGTCCGAATCCTTCGGTATGCGCTCAGACCAGAGTATACTCATCGCGTCCATATACGAGTCGCCAAGTTCAGCGCGGAGGAACGACGCGCCCAAGAACGGCGGATTGCCGACGATGAATTCGGCGGCGGGCCATTCGGGTTCGCGTGGGTGGGCGGGGTCGGACAGGTCGAGAATGGCGTCCATGCGGCGGATGGATTCGAACGGTTCGAGGACGGGGTCGAGCTGCGGCGTGAAGCCGTTGTCGTGCATCCATTGCAGGTAGCCGATCCAGATGACGACCGAGGCCAGCTCCTGGGCGTATTCGTTGATTTCGATGCCGAATAATTGCGTCGGCCGGACCGACGGAAACACCGTCATGCCATGCTGCGCGGCATAGGAAATTACCTCCTTGTCGAGATCGAGCAGCAGGTTGAGCGCGACGTAGAGAAAGTTGCCGGAGCCACAGGCAGGGTCGAGAATGGTTACGTCCTCGAGGCGGCCGGTGAAGTCGCTGAGCAACTTGTCGAACTTTTTCCGTGCCGGCGAAGCTTTTGCCGTCGGTTTGCGATGCACGTCGCGTCCCACTTTTTTAATCTTGGGCCAGAGCGCGTCGCACTCGGCTTTGACGGCGTCCCACTCGCGCCGCAGCGGCTGCATGACGACCGGCTGCAGCAGCGTTTCGATGTCGGCGCGGCTGGTGTAGTGCGCGCCGATTTGCGAGCGCTTGTCGGGGTCGAGCATCCGCTCGAAGAGCGTGCCAAAGATCGAAGGCTCGACGTCGCTCCAATCGAGCGCATTAACATCGACGAGATTGCGGATTTCGGCGGGGCGAAGCTCGATCACGGCGGCGTCGGCGAACAGGCCGCCGTTGAAGTGGAGCACTTCGTCCGCGCCGAAGTAGCCGCCGGTGCTCATTGCCTCGAACAGGGCTTGCATCCGCTGAGCGAGGACTGCCGGCTTGTCCTTGGCCGACTTGAGGATTCCGGCGAAGACTTTGTTCTTCAATAGGCCAATGTCCTCGGCGAACATCGAGAACATGAGCTTCATGAGGAAGTGAGCGGCGTCGTGGGCCGCGATGCCGCGGACGCGCATGCCGTCGGCGATTTGGCCGATAAGTTCGGCGGCTTGGGCGGTGACGGCTTCGGTGGTTTGGCCGGGGCGGAGCGATTCGGGATCGGTGAAGACGCGACGGAGGACATCGAGGTTGTCGGGGTGGGAGAGGCCGTCGAGGTCGAACGCGTAAACGCGCTTGACGGTGCCGGTGAAATTGGTGTGGATTTCGAAGCGATTGAGGTCGCAGACGACCAAGAGCGGCGGATTCTCCAGATCCTCGCGGTATTGGAGGAGTTGCTTGTAGGCGGCGGCGAGGTCTTTGTGCTTGCCTTTGTATTCCCAGCCGAAGCAGTTTTTCTTCCAAACGTCGGCCCAGCCTTGACCGCCTTCGGTTTTGCGCACACCGCGTTCGAAGGTGTACCAGGCGCCTTCCGGGTCGGCCGCGGCGGGCTTGGGTTGGCCGAGGAGGTCGCAGAGGTCGAGGAAATGTTGTTGACAGGCGCTGCGCTCGGAGAGCTGCGCGGCTTGCCATTTTTGGATGAATTCGTGAGGCGTCATTAGGTTCGGCGGGACAAGGCAGTAGCGACCAGGCGTAGACGGCACGGGCTAGACCCTCCCCTGGCCCCTCCCTATAAGGGAGGGGAATTGGGGCAGTGTAACCCAACATGAATGTTGGGCCTAGTATTAGAGGAGGGCGTCGTGAACGACGCTGAGCGGCGGCACCTACGAGAGTTCTCTGAGCATCAGCAAGGCGACGTTCATGTAGACGACGATGCCCAGGATGTCGACGATGACGGTCACGAAGGGTGCGCTCATGAGGGCGGGGTCCCAGCCGAGGCGGGCGAAGAGGAGGGGTAAGAGGGAGCCGACCATTGTGCCGCAGGTTACCACCAGGATGAGCGTGATGGGGATAATCAGGGCGGCCGCGAACGACGGCGCGACGAAGCAGCCGATGGCGTAGCCGATCGCGCCGAGGAACAGGCCGAGCGCCAGGCCAATCAATAGCTCGCGCCACACGACGGCCCACCAGGAGGCGGGCGTGATTTCTTTGGTGGTCAGCGCGCGGATGATGAGCGTCGCGGACTGGCTGCCCGAATTGCCGCCGCAGGAGACGATGAGCGGGAGGAACAGCACCAACCAGGCGACCTTGTCGATCGTCTCGTGGTACGACTTCAGGGCAAGAATTGTTATGATCGCGCCGCCGAAGAGTATCGCGAGCCAGGGTGCGCGGTGACGCGTGAATTCGAACCAGGGAATGGACAGATAGCCTTCCTCAAGCGGGCCGACGGCGCCGGCAAGATACGCGTCTTCGGTCGCCTCGCGTTGGAGCACGTCGATCACGTCGTCGTGCGTGATGATGCCGACGAGATGTTGCTCGTGGTCGACAACGGGGATTGCCAGGAAGTCGTAGTCGGCCACCTTGGCGGCCACGGCCTCCTGATCGTCGGTCGCCTCGACGGTCACCAGGTTTCGCTCCATGAGCTCGGTGATCGGCATCTTCGGCTTGTTGAGGTGCGTGACCAATCGCCGGGCGGAGACGGCGCCGCGGAGATGATTGTTTTCGTCGACGATATAGATGTAGTAAATCGTCTCCAGGTTTTCGGCGATCCGGCTGAGCTCTTGCAGCGCTTCGCGCACGGTGAGCGACTCGGGAAGCCGTGCGACCTCGGTCGTCATCACGGCGCCGGCGGTGCCTTCCGGATAGGCTTGCAGGCGCTGAATGTCGCGACGCTTGTCGGCCGGCACGAGGGACAGCAGATTGCGGGCGACCTCTTCGTCGACCGCGTTGAGCAGGTCGACGCGGTCGTCGGCCGGCATATCGGCGATCAGCGTGCTGACGCTCTCGGGATCGCACGTCTCGAAGACTTCAATCTGCTTTTCTCGGTCGAGGTAGCCGAAGATTTCGACGCGCGTGGCGGGGTCGGCCGCCTGCAGGACGGACCACGCTTCGGTGGCGGTGAGTCCTTCCATGAACTCGGCGGTTCGTGCCGGGTGCAGCGCGGTGCAGAATTCGCGCAGTCCGTCCACGTCGCTCAGCTCGAGCATCTCGCGCAGTTCAGGGAGGTATAACGTGTTGATCATGAAAGAGCGCCGATCGCGAATTGGACATCGAACACGATAACACGTCTGGCAGTGGCGGGCGATGCCTTTATGACTGGTGGGAGGCGTCTCCGACGCCGATTTCATGCCCCGACTTCATCAGCGCTCAGTCGGCGTCAGAGACGCCTCCCACAAATAAGTTTCGCGGAGCGAGACGACCACACTCTGGATTGACATGTTTGGAAGGGGCTAGTAGTTTGACGGCAAGCGTAAATTGTTGTGAGCGAGAGATTCATGGCGCAGTTGTCACCGTCGGTAGTCGATCCTAACGAGGCCTTCCGGCTGGAGCGCTGCCAACAAAGGCTGGGCTACAAGTTTCGCGACCCGCAGCTTCTGTATGCGGCGTTAACCCATGCGTCGGGGGCCGATCATCGGCTGTCGTCGAACGAGCGGCTGGAGTTCCTTGGCGACGCGATACTGGGGCTGGTTGTGTGCGAACAGCTGTTCCACCAGTTTCCGGATCAATTGGAAGGCGACCTGACGAAGCTTAAGTCGATCGTTGTCAGCCGGCAGACATGCGCGAAGATCAGCCAGGCGCTCGGTCTGCGAGAGTTCCTCGTGTTGGGCAAGGGGATGACGACTCACCCGGCGGTGCCGCCGTCGGTGTTGTCCGATGTGTTGGAGTCTCTCATCGCGGCCATCTATCTCGACGGCGGGATCGAGCCGGCGCGAGAGTTCGTGTTGGCGTATTTTGGACCTGAGATCGAGTCGGCCGCGTCGGGCGATTCGGGCGGCAACTACAAGTCGCTGCTGCAGCAATTCGCGCAGCGCGAGCACGGGGTGACGCCGACTTATCACTTGCTCGATGAGAAGGGGCCGGACCACAGCAAGTGCTTCAAGATGTCGGCGCAAATCGGCCGGCAGCGGTTCTCGCCGGCCTGGGGGCGGAGCAAGAAGGAGTCGGAGCAGCGCGCGGCGCACAACGCGATTTGCGAATTGCGCGGGGATGATGTGCCGTTTCCGTCGGAGGAAAGTGGAGAGTGCGCGACGGGGGAGTGAGCGCTAAGCCGCAAGCGGCTGGGGTTAGCTGGCTTCGTGGAGCCAGTCGTCGGAGATGGGGTTTTCGGCGATGCGACCGATCTCGTCGGCACTGCGGCGATGCCCGACGGCCGGCCAGCCGGATACTTCTTTCAGCTCCGGCATGATTTCCAGCAGTTGCTCGATCAACAGGCGCGCCAGGCGTCGTTCGGATTCGGAGCGGGCCGCGCGGCGAATCGCCATAGCGGTTTTCATCACTTTGAGCAATCGCGCGCGAGTCAGGACGCGTGTCGATAGCGAGTCTTCGGGTTCTTCCAGAAGCTCTTCGAGAGGCACTTCGAGCGCGGCCTGCCAGCGATACAGTTCGGAGATCAGCAAGTCGGCCTGCTCGTTTTCTTGGGCGCGGACTTCGCTTACCGTGCGCCCCAAGCGTTGTGCCACGCAGCGGACGGATAGCCCCTGACGGCGGCGCGCTTCGCTCAGATTCTGCAGCTTTTGCGACTGTCCTCGATCAACTGGCGCGACGAAATCGTCGCGCGCTCGTTCGCCATGCCCGTTCTGTTCCTGTGGTTCCATAGCTGAGTCACCCATGGTGTTCGATCCGCCGCGAATCACCAAAGGCAGAGAAGCGTTGCCCCGTCTCTCTACCGTTCTTCGCGATAACATTCCAACGACGTGTCGTTGACGCTCTGGCCCGTAGTTCAATACTAGTCCGCGCATCCCCGTAGGGGAATGGGCGGCGTGGATCGCCAAAAATTTTGCCGAGTCAAAACTTTGGTGACACGCGCGTGACGACGTTCAAGTGACGGCAACGCTACCTACTGGCGCCGCGAACTCGGCGCCGAGGATTGCCAGCGCCGGGTGCGGGCGCCCAGTGGACGTTGCCGCCACGACCGCTGGCTTGCGACGAGGGCGGTCTGCGCATCGTTCCAGTACGTGAAACTCTACGCCACCGCAGCGAATGCAACATGCCCGCGGGCCCCGCGCCGGCACCGACATCACCATTCCACAGGTGCATTCGATGACTGGCATCGCTGTCTCCAATCCAACAGATTGTGCAATTCCGCCCTCCCCGATCCTCCGGTCGACCAGGGCGGCGTCTAAATACCGTCATACTACTGCGACAGAAGGTCGTGCAACGAATTGACACCAACGCGGGGAAGCCCTGCGACAGCCGGCGCCCCGATTGGGGTAAAACCCTACCATGCAAAACGGCGCCGACGGATAAACGCGAATTCCGGCGAGAACGAGCTAGAGAACCGGTTCATTGGGACCGGAGGCGGCAGTCCTCCTAAACGTCGCTCGACTCTTCGACGATCATGGCCAGCCGCACCAGTTCCGGGACGCTGCAAACCTGCAGCTTCTTCATGAGGTTGCTGCGGTGCTTTTCGATCGTCTTGACGCTTAGGCCAAGCTTGCGCGCGATGACTTTGTTCGCGTCGCCGGCGACGACAAGCCGCATGACGTCGTGCTCGCGATCGGTGAGGGTGCGCAATTGGGCAAGAGCGGCGGCGAGCTCTTGGGCCTGCTTTTCGCGCCGGCGCCGCTCCGTGACGTCGCTGCCGACCGACTGATACTCGATCAGTTCGCCGTCCGGATTGAATAGCGCTCGATGGGTCCAATGCTCCCAGGCGGTTCGACCGTCGGGCATAACGACGCGGTGCTCGAGCGTGACGACGGGGCTTTTTACGGAAACTCTGGCTAGCTCCCGCATGAGCAATTCGCGGTCCTCCTCGACGATTGCCGACAGGAAGTTGCTGCCGACGAGCTCTTGTTGGGACGCATTGCAATAGCGGCAATAGGACTCATTGATGAAAATCCGATTGCCGTCGCTGCGCCAACGCACGATGAACTCGAGCTGGTCGTCGACGACCGACTGATACCGCTCGCGGCTTTCGAGCAGTTCTTGATTCTTGGCCGTCAGTTCGGCCGTCCGCTTTTCGACGCGGATTTCGAGCTCTTCGTGGGCGCGGCGCAAAGCCTCATCCTTTTCCAGGCGCTCGGTAATGTCCTTGCCGATGCCTTCGCTGGCGATAACGCGGCCGTCGGCGTCGCGCACCGGCGCGTCGCGGAATTCCAAGATGCGCACCGTGCCGTTGGCGTGAAGCACCGGGGCGCGGAACATCGGAGTCGAAATACCGGCGAAGTGCATCTGCTCCAACCGTTCAAGTTCCGGAAATAGCTTATGGCTGGTATCGACGTACTTGCGCCAGTTTTGACCAATGATCTGCTGGGGCGTATAGCCCAGAATCGTATGGACCGACGGGCTGATGTATCGGACGATGCCGTCTGGATCGGTGGCATAGAACAAATACTCATCGCGAAGTCCCTCGACCATTCGCCGAAAGCGCTCGCGACTTTCGCGCAGCTCGCGGGTACTTTCCTCGACTCGTCGCTCCAGCGTGAACGCCAGGAGCTCGTTGTCCAGCTGAATCTTCAGGCGTTCGGTGACGTCGCGGAAGGCGTACAACACGGTGCCGCCATGCGCGTTGACGCGGCGTATGGTGACGAGCAGGTTTCGCGCCCTGCCGACGGCGTCTCGTATCTGACACTCGATGTTGGTGATTTCGCGGCGCTGCTCGAGCACGTCCGGATCGAACAAGTTTCCCGGTAGGAGGAAGCTAATGCGTCCCTGTTTGAGGATGTCGGCCGGCGCGTGGCCGAAAATCAGGTGAGCGTTTGGAGACACGTACGACAGCCGGCCGGCGTCGTCGGCGATCAGCACGGCGTCGGCGACGACGCTCATCACGTCGCGATGCAGCGAGTCGCTTTCCTTGAGCGCCATGGCGGCCGTGCCATGCTCGGCCAGGTGATCGAGCCGGTCCTCCAATTGAGCCACCTGCGCGCGGAGGCGGCGGTTTTCGTCGACCAATTTAGCGTTTGTCTTTCGGCTTTCGGTCATCAAATGGTCGGTTCTTAAGAACGAGAGACTGGAGGACGCGATCCGTAGGCCACGCGACGTCGTGTGCCCATCAGCGGAGCGCTTTTATTGATTATAACCGGCCGTCGACGAGTGACGGCAAGGTTTTTGCCGTCAGGATGGCGCTCGAACGAGCCGTGCTCCGTCTCTCATGGCGGCGGCGATTACGGGTTCATCGCGGATCTCGCGGAACGGCCGTGGGTCGGGCGGGTTATCGATTTCCGACCTTAGTTGAAGTTGCCACCAACCGACGTCGAGCCATCGGCCCAGCTTGTAGCCGACGTTGGGAAACACGGTGACCGGCTGGAAACCGACCGCCTCGTGCAAACCGACGCTTCCGGCGTTCGGCAGCGCGATGCCGGCGTACGCCTGAAAATAGCCTTGCTCGCGCAGGATCGCGAATAGGGTCGAGTAGAGCGCGCGGCCCAGGTTGCGGCGTTGTTGCGATTCGGCAACATATACGGCCACGTCGACCGCCCAGCGATACGCGGCACGCTCGCGGTGTTGGCTTGCGTACACGTAGCCGCCGACTTCGCCGTCGACTTCGCCGTCGACTTCGCCGATTAGCCAGGGATACTTCCGCGTTATGCGGGCGACGCGCTCGCGCATTTGCTCTTCGGTCGGCGGGACGACCTCGAACGAAACGTGCGACGACGTGCAGAAGGGCGCATAAATCGCGAGAATGCCGCGAGCGTCTTGCGGCGTCGCAACGCGAATTTCAACGGTCATGGTCTGAAAAATGTTACTAAACGCCGCGGCGGCGGCAAAAGGCTTCTTCCTTGATTGTCGAAGGCCGCTTGCGATTCCGCAAGCGCTCGAAACATAATGTGACTCGCGACGTTTTTCCTGATGGTTCAACCACGGATAACACGGATGGGCACGGATCGTTAGGCAATCCGAGCTATCCGCGCAATCCGTGGTCAAAAGATTCAACGCCATGACACAACTTGCTGTGGTTGCTGGCCGATGGGTTGCTGGTCGATATTTGGCCGCTGTCGTAATTACCTTGACGATCCACTTGTGCGCATTGGGCACGGAGCGCGCGGATCGCCCGAACATCGTGCTGATCGTGGCGGATGATCTGGGCTACGGCGAGTTGGGGTGTTACGGCCAGAAGCTCATTCAGACGCCGCGGTTGGACGAGCTGGCGCGGCAGGGTATTCGATTCACGCAGTTTTACTGCGGGGCGCCCGTGTGTGCCCCGTCACGATGCGTGCTGATGACCGGCAAGCACTCAGGCCATGCGGCGATTCGCGACAATCGCCAACCCGATGGGCACAATAAGCTAAGCGAAAAATACGACAGGGAATTTCCGGGCCAGGAGCCGCTGCCGAAGGACGAAGTAACGATCGCCGAGTTGCTCAAGGCTCGCGGTTATGCAACCGGCGCCATGGGCAAGTGGGGGTTGGGGATTGTCGGAACGACCGGCGATCCGAACCGGCAGGGATTCGATTTGTTTTACGGATTTCTCTGTCAATACCAGGCGCACAATCACTATCCGAAATTCCTATGGCGAAACGCGACGAAAGAGTCGCTTCCGGGAAACGACGCGACCCGCACGGGCGACACGTATGCGCAGGACAAGTTTGCGGAGGAAGCGCTGCGGTTCATTCGCGAACATCAAGACGAGCCGTTCTTTTTGTATCTGCCGCTCACGATTCCGCATTTATCGATCCAGGTTCCGGACTCGGCGTTGGAACATTATGCGGGAAGGATTCCTGAGACACCTTACAAGCACAGCGGGTCGTACTTCCCGCATTCGTCGCCGCGCGCCGGCTACGCGGCCATGGTGTCGTACATGGATCGCGACATTGGACGGATTGTTGATTTGATCGAAGAGCTGGGGCTATCGGAGAATACGCTGTTTCTCTTCACGAGCGACAACGGCCCGACGTACGAACGGCTGGGCGGCGCGGACTCAGATTTCTTTGAGTCATCGGGACCGCTGCGTGGTCGCAAGGGGTCAGTCTACGAGGGCGGAATTCGCGTGCCGCTCGTCGCGCGCTGGTCCGGTACGATTCCCACGGGGCGAACATCCGATCACGTCGCCGCGTTCTGGGATGTGCTGCCAACTCTATGCGAGATCGCGAAAGCGGATGTGCCCAAGAATCTCGACGGCATTAGCTTCCTGCCGACTCTGCTCGGCCAAGCGAATCAATCAAAGCACGAATACCTATACTGGGAGTTTCCGGCCTATGGCAGTCAACAAGCGGTTCGCCTGGGTGATTGGAAAGCGGTGCGGCACGGCGTAAACCGCGGCGATACAGATAGCAAGTTCGAGCTTTATGACCTGAGCTCCGATCTGGCGGAGAAGCATAATGTGGCCGGGGAACATCCGGACGTTCTTGGCCGCATCAAGGAGATCGCCAAATCCGCACATACGCGGTCGCATTTGTTTCCGTTGCTAGCGGGCGAGAAGCGCGGGAAATAGGAAGCAGTCGGGGGCTGGGGCAGAGCGATAGCAATGCTCCGGGACCTCGGCGAAGTGGGGCGTCGCCGACTCCGCTCCAGGCACCCATTCCACTCTCTAATTCCGCGGCTGCGGCATTAAAATTGCTCCCGAACTCGGCGAATCGTAGAATATAGCTCCGGAACAAGTCTCCACGTCCGGCGCGCACGATCTTGATTGGGGATCACCTCTTGCCGGGAGTCGCACCGTGATTTTCTTTGCGTCGGTCACGCGCAAGTCATTGCGCAAATTTCGAATCCCTATTCTGTTGGCCAGTTGTCTGGCACTTGCACTGTTCTCGCCACTCGCGAATTGCAAGGAACCCGCGAAAGCGAACGAGGGCTTGCCGACGCCATTGGAATCGGCCGGCTTCAAACGACTCTCCACGTCGAAGGAAATCTCCGCGTACCTGGCCCGGCTGGACCGCCGGTTCCCGCAGGCCCGTGTCGAGATGATTGGCACGAGCGTGCAGGGCCGACCGATCCAGGCCCTCATTCTCTCGGACACTTTCGAGGCGGACGTTTCCACGTCCGACCGTTTGACCGTCGAAATCATCGGCTGTCAGCATGGCACCGAAAGCGCGGGCGCCGAGTCGCTGCTGTTCATCGCCCGGGAGCTTCTGAGTGGCTCGTTGCAAGATGTGCTGAACGACGTCGACGTCGTGCTGATCCCGAACGCCAATCCGGATGGCCGCGACAACGGCAAGCGAGCCAACGCCAATGGCGTGAACCTCAACGTGGACTTCATTACGTTGACGCAGCCCGAGAGCCGCGCCCTGGTGGGCGCGCTCGAGCAGTACCGGCCGGAGGTCGTGCTGGACGTGCACGAGTCGGCGGTGCTCAAGCGCAAATCGCTCGCGCTCGAGGGGTACATGACGGACTTCGTCGTTCAAGTTGAGTTCGCGAACAACCCGAACATCGCGCCGGCGCTCGAGACGTTCTCGCGACGCGAGGTGCTGACGCCGTGGATTGCCGCGGTGAGCGCGTCCGGCCTGCGCTGCCATCGCTACATCGGCGAAATTCGCAGCAGCCGGCAACCGATCACGAACGGGGGACTTTCGCTGCGGAATCTGCGTAACCGCGCGGGAATCGAAGGCGCGCTTTCATTCCTCATGGAGACGCGCCTTGATCCGCGCGAGGGCGATTACCCGACGTTTCGCAACATTGGTGAACGGGTCAATAAACAGCGCGTTTCGATCGAACAGTTCCTCAAACTCATACACGGCAAGCGCGCGGCTGCGCTGGTGGCGTTGGCGGCCGCTAAGCCGCAAGCGGCTTCCGTGCCGCTGGCGCTGGACGCGAAGTACGTCGCGGGAGTAGGCCATCCGCGCGCGTCGCTCAATTTACGGCGAATCAGCGACGGGAAGCTGGAGCGCATCAATTTCGCGGATCACCGCACCGTCGCGGTCGACACGCCGCTGCCTCTACCAACGGCGTATCTGATTCGCAAAAATCAAGCCGAGCTCGCCGAGCTTTTCGACCGGCATGGGATTGAGTACCGTACGCTCGACGCGGTCCGCACGGAATGGGCGATTGAGTTCGCATACGACAGTGCAAAAGCGCGGGCGACGTCGCCGGTCGACAAACTTCGCGAGCAACCCGTGCGTTTGCGCGCGCTGCCCGGCGACTTGTGGGTCGGTGTGGACCAGCCGCGCGGGCGGCTGGCGGCACTCATTCTCGAGCCGCGCTCAACGAGCAGCATCTTTCGTACGTCGCCGTACGCGCAGCTCGTAGTGCGGGGCAAATCGCTAGCCGTTTATCGCGTTCCGCGGTGATTTCTGTGATCTATTTTGTTCGTAGATGCGCGCCGATTCCAATTGTTCGCCGACAGACACCGCAAATTTGCATAGTTCGTCGAAATTGAAATCGGGCACCTCGAATTCTCCCGTCATCTGCGTCCATCTGCGAAATCTGTGGACTGTTTAAGCCCCGCGTGCATATGGCGGTGGTCTGCGCCTTTTCGCGAATTTCACTCGCAATCGCAAGAATTTTCCGGGATGGGGCTTTGATACAATGGACGTCAGTCATTAAGCTGGCAGGCTGCTGGCTCGAGCGACCGCCGAGCGTGATTCCCCGCCGTTCAAGGGAGGCTGATTGAATGATGAGTCGTCAGCGTTCGATATTCCTTCGAACATTGAAGTTTGCGGTCGCCGCCACGGCGGCTTGGGCTATCTCCTGTCACTTATATGTCGCGGCCGATGAGCCTGTGAAGGCAGATCCCGCCGCCGCAAAGCCGGCAGCCGTAAGCTATTACCGCGACATCCGGCCGATTTTTCAGGCTAACTGTCAGGGTTGCCATCAACCGGCAAAGGCCAGTGGCTCGCTCGACATGACCGCCATGAAAAGCCTGCTCAAGGGCGGCGAGAGCGAGATGCCGTCCGTCGTGGCGGGCAAGCCGGACGAAAGCTTTCTCATCGAGCAGATTACGCCTACCGATGGCGAAGCGGCCATGCCGCAAGGCAAGAAGCCGCTGGCGGATAACGAGATCGCACTCATCAAGCGTTGGATCGAGGAAGGCGCCCACGACGACACGCCGGCCAGCGCGTCGCAGCCAGTCGATGCCGACCACCCGCCCGTTTACAACGCGCCGCCCGTAATCACGTCGCTCGATTGGTCTCCGGACGGCACGCTGTTGGCTGTTGCGGGTTTCCACGAGGTGCTGCTTCACAAGGCGGATGGCACCGGGCTAGTCGCCCGGCTTGTCGGAATGAGTGAGCGGATTGAATCGGTTCGCTTTTCGCCCGACGGCACGAAGTTGGCCGTCACCGGCGGCCGGCCGGCTCAAATGGGCGAGGTGCAAATCTGGGACGTGGCGTCGCACGATCTGTTGCTGTCCGTCCCGGCGTCGTTCGACACGCTGTACGGCGCGTCCTGGTCGCCCGACGGCAAGCGCGTGGCCTTTGGCTCGACGGATAGTGCGGTGCGAGTAATTGACGTCGAGGCGGGTGAGCAAGTCTTGTATCAAAGCGCGCACGACGATTGGGTCCTCGACACGGTGTTTTCGGTCGACGGCAGCCACCTGGTGACGGTCGGTCGCGACATGACGGCCAAGTTGATCGAAGTTTCGACGCAGCGGTTCATCGACAACATTACGTCGATCACGCCGGGCGCGCTCAAGGGCGGCATTCAGAGCGTCGAGCGGCACCCGTTGCGCGATGAGATCTTGTTCGGCGGCGCGGATGGCACGCCGCGCATCTACCGTATGCATCGAACCACCGCCCGAGCGATCGGCGATGATGCCAACCTGTTGTGGGAATTGCCCGCGTTGCCGGGGCGCGTGTTCAGCGTCGATATCACGGGCGACGGCCGGCTGATCGCCGCGGGCAGCAGCCTCGACGGCACCGGCCACGTTCACGTTTATCAGATGGAACCTGCGCCGGCGATTTCCGATCCGGTTCAAGCGATTCTCAACAAGCCGGTGCCATCGCGAAGCGCTGAAGAAACGGCGCAGCTGCAACAGCATTTTGCGGCGGGCGTCAAAACGTTGGCGAAGGTGGAAGTGGCCGAGGGGGGCGTGTATGCGGTGGCTTTGAGCCCCGGCGGCGAGCGCGTGGCGGCCGCGGGCGGAGACGGCATGGTGCGGCAGTTCGATACGCAAAATGGCAGCGTTCTAGCTTCGTTCCGGCCGGTGGAGATCAACGCGCCGCAAGACACGGCGGTCGCGGCACAAGTGGACGCGTCCGCCGCGGCGGACGCGGATTCGAGTCTCGGAGAGACTCGACCACTTGGCGCAGATCCGCCGCTGCCGGCGGGCGACGCCGTGGTTGGTTTACACGTCGAACCGGCGACGATCAGCCTGGATGCGCCCGCTCGCTACTCGCAAATTGTCGTCACGGCCGATTTGGCGTCGGGGGCGAAAATCGACGTGACGCGTCACGCGAGCTACGCGTTCGCGGCACCGGTGGCGAAGATCAACGCCGCCGGCGTGGTGCGACCCGTCGCCAACGGAAACGGACAACTGCAAATCAAACTGGGTGATAAGACGGCAAACGTCGACGTGCAGGTGGCCGGGTTCGACGTGGCTCAGTATCCGGACTTCATTCGCGACGTCGCCCCGATTTTGGCACGGGCGGGCTGCAATCAAGGTACGTGTCACGGCGCGCAGGCCGGGAAGAACGGGTTCAAGCTGTCGCTGCGTGGTTATGATCCGGTGTTCGACCTGCGTGCGTTGGCCGACGACCTGGCGTCGCGACGAGTGAACGTGGCTTCGCCGGCCGATAGTCTCATGCTGCTCAAGCCAACGGCGGCCGTGCCGCATACGGGCGGGCAGGCGCTCAAGCCGGGCAGCCGGTATTACGAGACGTTGCGAGCATGGATCGCCGACGGCGCGCACCTCAATCTCACATCGGCCCGGGTGACCGGCATTCAGATTACGCCGTCGAACCCGATCGTCGAAACGATCGGGGCGCGGCAACAAGTGCGCGTAGTTGCCACGTATGCCGACGGCACGCAGCGCGACGTGACGCGCGAGGCTTTCCTGGAGAGCGGCAATACGGACGTCGTGAAGACGGTTCCCGAGCAAGCCGGGCTGCTTGAATCGTTGCGGCGCGGCGAGGCGCCCGTGTTGGTCCGCTACGAGGGCAACTACGCGGCGACGACGCTCACGGTGATGGGTGACCGGGCCGGCTTTGTTTGGGAAGATTTGCCGGCCAACAACCGCATTGACGAGCTGGTGGCGGCGAAACTGCAGCGGACGAAGACCCTCGCCTCGCCGCTTTCGAACGACTACGAGTTCGTTCGCCGGGTGTACCTCGACCTTACCGGCCTGCCGCCGACGCCTGAGCAAACCGAGGAATTTGTAAACGATCAATCCGAGCCGAAGACCAAGCGGGAAACGCTCGTGGATCGGCTGATCGGCAGCGACGACTACATCGAATATTGGACGAACAAGTGGGCCGACCTGTTGCTCGTGAACCGCAAGTTTTTGGGACTGGAGGGCGCGACGGCGCTCCGCGCCTGGATTCGCGGCGAGCTGGCGGCCAATACGCCGTACGACCAGTTCGTGCACAAGATTCTCACGGCCACAGGTTCGACTAAGGACAACCCGGCCGGCTCGTACTTCAAGATCCTGCGCACGCCGCAGGCGATCATGGAGAACACGACGCACTTGTTCCTGGCAACGCGATTCAATTGCAACAAGTGCCACGATCACCCGTTCGAGCGTTGGACGCAGGACCAGTACTATCAGATGGCCGCGTACTTCGCGCAGACGAACCTTAGCAAAGACCCGGCGGGAGGGGACGCGATCATCGGCGGATCGGCCGTTGAAGCGGGTCAGCCGATGTACGAGGTCGTTGCCGACGCGCAGCAGGGCGAAATCAAGCACGACCGCACCGGCGCCGTCACCGCCCCGGCGTTCCCGTTCCAAGCCAAACATGAAGACAAGGAAGGCGCCACGCGACGCGAGCAGTTGGCCGCTTGGATCACGTCGCCGGACAACCCATATTTTGCGAAGAGCTACGTGAATCGCCTGTGGGGTTACCTCACGGGTCGCGGCATTGTCGAGCCGCTCGACGACATTCGGGCCGGCAATCCACCGACGAACCCCGAACTGCTCGAATATCTCACGAGCGAATTCGTGAACAGCGGGTTCAATCCGCGGCACGTGATGTCGTTGATTTGCAAATCGCGGACTTACCAGCTGTCGGTCGAAACGAACCGCTGGAACGAGGACGATCAGATCAACTTCTCGCACGCTCGCGCGCGGCGGTTGCCGGCCGAGGTGCTGTATGACGCGATCTATCGCACGACGGGGGCGACATCGGCGGTTCCCGGCGTTGCACCCGGCTCGCGGGCGGCTACGTTGCCGGACGTCGGCGCGGAGCTGCCGGATGGTTTTCTCGGCAACTTAGGTCGGCCGGCACGGGAAAGCGCGTGCGAATGCGAACGGAGCAGCAACTTGCAGCTCGGGCCGGTGATGGCGCTGGTGAGCGGGCCAACGGTGGGCGACGCGATCAGCGATCCGGAGAACGGCGTCGCGAAGATGGTCGCCGAAATCACCGACAACAGCAAACTAGTGAACGATTTGTTCCTGCGATTCCTGAGCCGACCCGGCAAACCGGATGAAGTGACCGCGGCCACGCAGATGTTTGAGCAACTGGACGACGATCACGCGAAGCTCCTCGCAGAGGCCGAAGCGTATGCGAAAGAATTGGCGCCAAAGATCGCGGAGCGCGAAATCGAGCGACAGGGCCGCGTCGCCGGCTTGCAGGCCGAGGTCGAGGCGCGGCGCGAAATCGTGAAGCTTCGTCGCCCGCACGCGGAACGGGAGCACGCCGACCGCGAAGCTAAAGCGCGAACTGCGTGGACGGAATACAGGACGAATACGCTCGTTGCGAAGTTGCCGAAGTGGGAAGCTGCGCAGAGCAAGAAGACACGTTGGGTACCGCTCGCTGCGGCGGAAACGGGCGCGACGTATCCGGCTAAGCTGACGCAACAGCCGGATGCCTCGATCTTCGTCGAGGGAGACAAAGCAAAAGGCACGTATCGCGTCGCTGCGCCGATTCCGCTCGATCGCGTAACGGGGATTCGCCTCGAAGCGCTGGCCGACGATCGGCTGCCGGGACGCGGGCCGGGTCGCGCCGGCTCCGGAAACTTTGTGGTGACGGAGTTCACGGCCCGCTGGTTGCCGGCGACCGGTCCGCAGAAGCTGGTGCGAAGCTGGGATTTCTCGGGTTCGGATGATGCGTGGCAGGTCGAGGACGGCGCAAGAGTCGTCGCCGATTCCGGTGTACGGCACGTGTTTGGCACCGGCCAGCCTTTAGGCATGAAGACGGCACTCAAGGAGCCGGCCGGCATGTATCTCGTGGAGATCATCACGGGAGTTCGACCGGCGGCGACGTACACGCTTCAATGGACGACTGCCAAGGAGCCGGCGTTCGACGCGGCTCGCTCGGCGCGGCGGAGCGTGCGCGCCGGCGACGGCGGCCAGGCGGGGATGCCGATCGTGATCCAAGCCGATAGCGAGATAACTGGCCTGCGCATCTTCGTCGATGGCGACCAAAGTGTTTTGCCCATCGACGCGGTGCGATTGTTCGCCGCGGAAGGCGGCGCACCTACCGACATCAAGCTGACGCAAGCCAAGGCGACGTTTGCCCAAGGCGGTTACCCGATCGTCTCCGCGATCGATGGCAACAGCCTGGCGGGATTCGACAATGGCTGGGCCATCGCGCCGCAGGTCGGTCAAGACAGTTCAGCAAAATTCGATCTGGCGACACCGCTGGAGGGCGCCAAAGATCGAATTCTCGAAGTGTCGATCCATCAGAACTTCAACGATAGCCAGCATTCGCTGGGCCGGTTTCGCCTTTCGGTGACCGATGCCGCCCTGCCGTTCGATTTCGGCGTGCCCGCAAATGCCGCGGTCATTTTGGCTAAACCGGCCGAACAGCGGACCGATGCGGACCGCGACGTCCTGCTTGAGCTTGTTGGTAAACGGGATAAGAAGTATCAACAGTTGTCGGCCGAGCTGGCCGCGGCAAAGCAGCCGTTGCCGGAGGACGAGGAGTTGAAGCAGCTGGAGGCCCAGTTGGCCGCCGCTCAGCAGCCGTTGCCGGTCGATCCGAAGCTGCAGCAGCTCCGCCGCGCGGTGGCGTTAAGCCAGGATCAACTTAAAAATCAGCGTCTTACCGTGGCCCAGGATATCGTGTGGGCACTGATCAATAGTCCGTCGTTTTTGTATAACCATTAAAAGTAGGTCCGCCGAGCCGAGGCGGACGAGTAATGACAAAGCACGAATGACGAATGAACGGGAGATTTCGCCATTCGTCATTCGAGAATTCGTCATTCGTCATTTCAAGCGAGGTCCAACATGTTCCGAATCATTGGTCCGCGTGCCAAGGACTTGTGCGATGCTCATTTGCGACCGACGCGACGCGACATCCTTCGCGTCGGCGGCGCGGGGATGCTCGGTCTCTCGCTGGGCTCGCTGCTCAAGCTGAAGAGCGTGCAGGCAGCCGGCGAGGCCGCTTCAGCGGCCGCGGTCGGCGGCGGCCCCGGCTGGAACAAGGCCAAGAGCATTCTCATGGTGTACCTGCAAGGCGGCCCGAGCCATCTCGATCTGTGGGACCCGAAGCCGGACGCGGCCGAGAACATCCGCAGCGGCTTCAAGAACATCGGCACGAAGATTCCAGGCGTGCACTTCACCGAGATTCTTCCGAAACTGGCGCAGATCAACGACCGGTTCACGATGATCCGCTCGATGAGCTACACGCCGAACGGGCTGTTCAACCATACGGCCGCCATCTACCAGATGATGACGGGCTACACGACCGATAAGGTCAGCCCTTCGGGCCAGCTCGAGCCGCCCAATGCGCAGGACTTTCCGAACTTCGGCTCGCAGATCGTGCGGCTGCGTCCGCCCACCGAACCGATGCTGCCGTTCGTGATGCTGCCTCGGCCGCTGCAGGAGAGCAATGTCGTGGGTAAAGGCGGCACGGCCGGCTTCCTGGGGAAGGCGTTCGATCCATACACGCTTTTTCCGGACGGCGACGACATGGACATGGCGAAGATGGACCGCATCAAGGTCGACGATCTCAAGATGCGGCCCGATGTGTTCGCCGTGCGGCTCCAGCGGCGAGCCAAACTGCGCGAGCTGATCAACGCGCAGATGCCGGCGGTGGAAAAGGCCGTCGAGAAGGAGAATCTCGACGAGTACTACCAACGGGCCATGAGCCTTGTCACCTCCGGCCGGGCCCGCGACGCGTTCGACCTCGGACGGGAAGAAAACGCTCTGCGCGACAAATACGGCCGCACCACGTTCGGGCAAAGCTGCTTGCTCGCTCGCCGTCTGCTCGAAGCCGGCACGCGCGTCGTGGAAGTCGTTTGGCCGAAGATTGCGAACTCCGACAATCACTCGTGGGACCACCACTCCGATTTGACCAAGCGCATGAGGGACCAATCCGGCCCAATGCTGGACACGGGCCTGTCGGCGCTGATCGAGGACATGGACAACCGCGGCATGTTGGAAGACACGCTCGTGGTCTGCATCGGCGAGTTCGGCCGCAGCCCACAAAAGGGCGTAAGCACGTCCGGCAACTCCAATTCGGCCGATGGCCGCGATCATTGGCCGTATTGCTACACGGCGGTCCTCGCCGGCGCCGGCACGAAGCGCGGCTACGTCCACGGCAAGAGCGACGCCACCGGCTCCTCCGCCCTGGAAAACCCAGTGCACCCAACCGAGATCCTGGCCACAATCTACCACTCGCTCGGCATCCACCCGGAGACGATTGTTTACAATCATCTCAATCAGCCACGCGAGCTGGTGAAGGCCCAAGCCGCGACGGCGCTGTTTGCGTAGCCGAAAACTCAACGCTTTGTGATTGGATTGGAGCCCGCAGCGCAAGCAAGGGCCAGCGTAAATCCCTTGCTTGCGCTGCGGGCTTCAATCCTTGCGAGCCACGAGTGTAGGGTGTGTCGAGTCCGCGAGACACACCATCCGCCTTTCCAAGCAACTTGTGAATGTAGGATTGGGAGTCGAAAATGCTTCGGAATCGATTGAAAGCGAGTCTGGCCGGTTGCGTATT
Organism: Planctomycetota bacterium; assembly: GCA_022614705.1. GTDB lineage: Bacteria > Planctomycetota > Planctomycetia > Pirellulales > Lacipirellulaceae > JABDGM01. The sequence goes on from JAKEIB010000253.1 coordinate 19,876, forward strand.
CTGCGGATGCGCATTCGCCGGAGGACTCCTGGCCAATGGCGTCGCGGCTGATAAGGCAGTCGTCAGCGGGGTACTGGTCACGGTCGCCGCGTCGGCGTTCGCGGCCTTGCTGTACTTCGCCAGAAAGTCGGCGGAACGCGCCTAACAAGGGGGCGCGGAGAAAACGACATTCTACTATTTGGGTAGTAAGGGCAGGAAAAGGTGACAGCCACCAAATATGGGTAATATGGTGGTGACCGCTCGTGCGCCGCCTTATGCAATTCCTCCGAATTTGGTGGCTGTCACCTTTTCGGCACTCTTTTCGGCACCTCGTTCGGCGGCAATCTTCTTTACGCCGAAGGCGTTACATCCTTCAGCCCAGGGTTGTTCGCATCTGCGAACTACCCTGGGTCATGAGGTCATTGGGTTCGTTTACGCCGATGGCGTTACACAGGTGTTGTGGTCGGTGTTTGTGTAACGCTTTCAGCGTAATACAATTCGTCGGGGGGTGACCCAGGGTAGGCCGCTCTCGCGTCCAACCCTGGGCTGAGGGATGTAACCGCGTTGCGGTAAAGAAAAGGGGTAACAGTTTAGCCGTTTGTAGTTGATCTTGGTGATTTATGGGGACGTGGATTATGACGTTAGGCATTCTGGAATTGCGAGTCTGCCAACGTGATGGCC
>JAKEIB010000254.1 GCA_022614705.1 Planctomycetota bacterium
ATACCGGAAAGGAAACACCTGTTCCCATCCCGAACACAGCCGTTAAGCTTTCCGGGCCGATGATAGTGCCTACCAGCGCGAAAGTAGGTATCGCCAGGTTTATTTTCAAAAACCCCGCCGATCGAAAGATCAAGCGGGGTTTTTGCGTTCTGGTCGACTGCACAAATCTTCGTCGAATTCGCAACACGATCAGCACAGGTTTTCCTATAATCAAATCGACTTCGCCGGGGAGTTATTGTCAATAGTTGTGGATAGGAGAGGTTGAAGAGGCGGCGTATCCTGTTGGTGAATTGATTCGTGTTACGTTTTCACTAGCGGCCCGACGTGGGCAATGGAGGATACGCCATGCGACAGGTTACGACAGTAGCGCTTACCAGTCCAGCAGCGCCGAGCCGACGCCAGCGTTTACAGAACAAATGATGCGCTATCCAGGCTCACTCCCACTCAATCGTCGCCGGCGGCTTCGACGAAATATCGTACACCACGCGATTCACGCCTTTCACCTCGTTGATGATCCGCGTCGAAATCCGCGCTAACAAATCCGGCGGTAGATGCGTCCAATCCGCCGTCATGAAGTCGTCGGTTGTAACGCAGCGCACGGCGATCGCATCGTCGTACGTTCGGGCGTCGCCCATCACGCCGACCGAGCGCACCGGTAGCAACACGGCAAACGCCTGCGACGTGCTGCGGTAGAGATTGGCCGCCTTGATTTCACCGACGACGATCGCATCGGCTTCCCGCAGCGTGTCGAGCCTCTCAGGCGTCACTTCGCCCAGGCAGCGCACGGCCAAACCGGGGCCAGGGAACGGATGCCGCCAGACGATTTCCTCCGGCAGTCCGAGCTGCAAGCCGAGTTGCCGGACCTCGTCCTTGAACAAATCGCGAAGTGGCTCGATCAGATCGAACTCGAGCTCGGCCGGCAGGCCGCCGACGTTGTGATGCAGCTTGATCGTATCGGCCGGCCCGTCGGCCGCCGCGCCGCTTTCGATCACGTCCGGATACACGGTGCCCTGCGCCAAATACTTCGCTCCCTGAATCTTACGCGCCTCCGCCACGAAGCACTCGATGAACACGTGCCCAATCAGCCGCCGCTTCTCCTGGGGATCGGTCACGCCGGCCAGCGCGCTCAAGAACCGTCCCTCCGCCTTCACAACGTGCAGGTCGGTCTTGAAGTGCTTCGTAAACTCCTCGATGACCGATTGTTCTTCGTCCTTGCGCAGCAGACCGTTGTCGACGAGGATGCACGAAAGCTGCGAACCGATGGCCCGATACAAGAGCGCGGCCACGACCGCCGAGTCCACGCCGCCGGAAAGGCCGCAGATCACGCGGTCCTTGCCCACGCGATCGCGAACGTGTCGGATCGTCTGCTCCGCAAAGTCGCCGATGCGCCACGTGCCCGTGCAGCCGCAAACGTTCGTAAGAAAATTCCCCAGGATCGTTTTGCCGTTGGGCGTGTGCGTCACCTCGGGATGAAACTGCAGTCCATAAAGCGACCGCCAGCGATGCTTCACCGCTGCGTGCGCGCACGACTCCGTCCGGGCAAGCGGCACGTAATCGTCGGAGACACTTATGACCTGGTCGCCGTGGCTCATCCACACCTCGGTCTCTCGCGGCACGCCGGCGAACAGATCGTCCGCCTCTTGGTTGGCTCCGATCGTGCATCGCGCCCGGCCGTACTCGCGCACCGGATGCCCCTCAACTCGGCCGCCCGATGCGTGACAAATCAGCTGCATACCGTAGCAGATGCCGAGCACCGGAATGCCCAGCTCAAAAATGGCGGGATCGCATTTCGGCGCCCCCTCCGCGTACACGCTCGCCGGCCCGCCCGAAAGAATGATCCCCTTTGGCCCAATTTCGCGCACGCGCGCCGCCGAAATATCGTGCCGCACGATCTCGCCGTACACGTGTTGCTCGCGCACGCGCCGGGCAATAAGCTGGGCATACTGCGAACCAAAGTCCAGCACGAGCACGCGCTCAGAGGCGAGATTTTTTGACTGCGATATGTCGGAAGTCGTGGCCATAGGTTAGTTCATGACACCGCGAAGAAAGTGAGATTATAGCGCTCGTTCGTGGCGCGAACCAGTAGCGTGTTGTGGGGTTTGCGGCGCGCGCGTATGCTTACCGTAGGTTAGGCTTTCCAGCCTGACTCTGTTGGTGCTTACTCCTAAGTCAGGCTAGAAAGCCTAACGTACGTGCATGCAAATCCTTCTTACCAACGACGACGGCATTTACGCACCCGGCCTGGCCGCAATGGAACGCGCGCTCTCGCGCCTGGGCGACGTCTGCGTCGTCGCTCCAGCCGCCGAACAGAGCGGGGTAGGGCACTCGATCACGTTCCTCAGCCCGCTCATGGCCAAGGAAGTGTTCGATGGTGATCGCCGCCGCGGCTTCGCCGTTGAGGGAAGCCCGGCCGACTGCGTGAAACTGGCCGTCGCCGAGTTCTGCCCGCGCCGGCCCGATTTGCTCGTCAGCGGCATCAACGGCGGCCTGAATCTTGGCATCAACGTACTGTACTCCGGCACGGTGGCCGGGGCGACCGAGGGGGCCGTGTTCGGCATCACCAGCGTGGCCGTGTCGCTCGAATACGATGAGCACGCCCAGTTCGACCGGGCCGCCGACATGGCTGTTGGGCTCATCAAGCAGATTTTGGAGCAAGAGGACGCCGCCGATCACAACTTGTACAATATCAACATCCCCACGGCAGCGTTCGAGCGGCCGACGGAGGTCCGCGTCGTGCCGATGGCGACCGTCGGCTGGCCGGCCGAGTTCGACCGCCGCGTCGACCCCAAAGGCCGCCGCTACTACTGGGCGATGGGCACTCCCGCTGTGCCACATGCGGGCGAGCTGACCGACTTGGAGGCGTGGCAACAAGGCTACGTGACGCTCACGCCGCTGCGTATCGATCGGACCGAAACGCGCATGCTCGAACGGATGCGCGATTGGAAGTTGACATTGAAATAAGTCTCACGCAAAGGCGCGAAGGCGCAAAGTAGGAGCATTCGATGGCCGTTTGCAGGCACGTTGCCGTTGTAGTCTCAATGTTGTTGCTTGCAACTGCTCTCGGCGGCTGCGGTCCGAGCGACTCAGGCGCCGGTTCTAGCATGGCGGAAGTCGATGCGCGGCTCGACGCCCAAAACGCTGCCCAGCAGCAGGATCAAGCGAAATCGGAAGCTGAGCGCAAAGCGCAAGAGGCACAAGCGGCCGCCAGTCAGCCGCCGGCCGAGCGGCCGCGAACCGAAGCGGGCCGCGGCAGCATTGGCGAGGGCGGATACTTTACGGCAATCGCCGGCGCCCGCCGGCACGTTCTCAACAAAGTGGAAGACCTGGCCTGGACTCAGGGCGTACAGCACTTTCAAGCCACCGAGGGACGGCTGCCCAAGGATCACGACGAGTTCATGAATAAGATCGTCATACCGCTTGGCATCGACCTCGGCTTCAAGGAGGAAGGCCAGGAGTTCTTGTACGATCCGACCGAAGGGCAGTGGGGCACGCTGTACGTCGTCGAGGCCGAATCACAACCAGCGCCGCAGCAATAGGCCTAAAGCGAGCCGGGCGGTCCTCCGCCCCGACGGGGGCGAGGACGCCCCGGCTCGCTTAAAATCGCTACCGCCGTCACAACCGGTTGCGAAAGCGAATCGATGTTTCGCAAACACCACCGAGCGATGTATTGCGCCCGCTTCTGATTAGTATGGGACTTGACGAGCGATTTTGCTTTGCCAACTCACTCTTCTCGCCCCTCTCACGAAGCCCCACCGATGAACGCCTCCTCCCCCGCGCAGCGCATCGCATTTGCGATCGGCGCCATCTCGTTGATTGCATTAGCGTCCGCGACGGCTGCAAAGGCGGCGCCGTGTGCGCCCGAAGCCCCGTGCGGCGCTGTGGTGGCCAATCCTGAGAACGACGGCCCAAGCTGGATCTTCAATCAGAGCACATACACGCATGATCCGCACACTGGCGCGCGCGTCGCTCAGTACATGCGCACGCCGCCGGTCGAGCCGCTGCCGGACGAACGGCTGGTCACGAGCCGGTACCGCCGCTCACGCACTAATCTGCGCGGCACGAATGGCTCGGTCGACACGTACTACGAAGTGCAAGCCTGGGGCAACGGCCGCGGCGGCATCGACGCCGAATGGGAACGCTTCCACGATGCGTGGAAAGAGTCGTTTCTCCAGGGCGGTTATTACAATCAAGCGCCAGACTGGGGCGGACCATGGAACAACGGCGGACCATGGAACAGTGGCCACGGCTACGGCTATGGTTACCCAGGCTACGGCTTCCCCGGTCACGGCTACGGTGGTTGGGGCAGCGGCGGCTACTTTCCACCGCACGGCAACGGCGGCCACGGCAATCACCACGACGGCGAATGGCGCGGCGGCCACGGCGGGTACGGACATGACGATGACCATGATTAAGTGTCGTGCCAATCCCTGCCAATACCTTGAGCTGCGTTCGGCGGTCCATCGATCGTGGGTCGCCGGCTATCGTGATCAACTTCACCGGCCAACTTCCGTGCGCCAGTTCTTTTGCGAAACGTAATCGTTGAGCAACCAGAGGTCGCCGTTGCGAATCCATTCCATCGTGAAGTGATCTTCGCCGCCGCCTTTCATGCCGTTTTGCTTATTGACTGCGAGAATAACTCCTCGGCATTTCACGAGAGCTTTATTTCCATCATCGCTGATCTCAATCTGCGGTACGCCCGTAACACGGGCCCTTTCGATTCGCACTAGCGGCATTAACGTTCCGACATCCTTACGTAATTCGGCGGCGTTAGGGGCCGAATTGGGCGATATGAAGTTTATTGTTCGCACGACGTCGTTTTTTTCGACCGTTGCTGCCAGATCATAAAGCGTCCTCTCCACCGCTTCGCGCGGCGTTTCCATCAACCGTTCTGCCAGAAGCAGCGCGGAAGTTACCATAATCACCACAACGACCGTGAGCAGCGCGCCGCTCGTTCGGATTTGCAGATAGACGACGAGCGCCATCGTCAGCGCAACGGCACCGCAGACCCAGATCGGCAACGCATTCTCAGCGAGCCAATTCATGACGAAGAGTCTTCGCGAGAGTGTACCGGGGGCGAGGACGCCCCGGCTCGCTGGAGCATGTAAATCGCGAAAAGCGCGACGACCACCAAAAGCACCGCGAGCGGCCACAACGGCACCAGCGTGTCGCCCGGCGTCGCGTACGGACGCCGGGCCGCTAATTGATTCTTTCGCGTGTCGCGCTCGGGATTATTCCGGGCCTCTCGCTGCTCCACAATCCGCTCCCGCGCCTGATACTTCCGCTCAATCCCCGCCTGCCGCCGGCCATATTTCGGCCCGATGGCCAGCAGCGCGGCCAGCGCCATCAGGGAGAAGGCCAAAACCCAAAACCAGGGCGAATCTGTGACACCGGATTGCGGATTTCGGATTGCGGATTGCGGATTGTCGGACGGGAGGCTGCTCATGATTCGGTGCGCCGCGGATGCCAGCGTTATTCACGATTATATGCTTCACGCCGAAGGCAATAATCTGCAATCCGAAATCCGCAATCCGAAATCGAACTTCATCGCTTCTTAAACAAGGGCCCGCCATACTGAGCCGCGTCGCCCAATTGCTCTTCAATCCGCAGCAATTGGTTGTATTTCGCCATGCGGTCGCTGCGCGACGCGCTGCCGGTCTTAATCTGGCCCGTGCTAAGCGCCACGGCCAGGTCGGCGATCGTGGAATCTTCCGTCTCGCCGCTGCGGTGGCTCATTACGTTCGTATAGCCGTTGCGGGCGCCCAACCGCACGGCTTCGATCGTCTCCGTGAGTGTGCCGATCTGATTCACCTTCACCAGCATGCTGTTCGCCACGCCCTCCTTGATGCCGCGCTCGAGCCGCTCCGTGTTCGTCACGAACAGGTCGTCGCCCACGAGTTGCACGCGGTCCCCGAGCCGTTCGGTGAGCTTCTTCCAGCCGGCCCAGTCGTCCTCGCTGCAGCCGTCTTCGATCGAGCAGATAGGATACTTCTCGACCCAGCTGGCGAGCAGGTCGATCATGCCGGCCGAATCGAGCTCCCGGCCGTCGATTGTGTATTTCTTCGTCTTAGCGTCGTATAACTCGGTCGCGGCCACGTCCATCGCGATCCACACCTGTTTGCCAGGTTGATAGCCGGCCTTGTCGGTGGCTTCGAGAATGAGGTCGATAGCCGACGCGTTGTTCGGCAAATCGGGCGCGAAGCCGCCTTCGTCGCCAACCGCCGTATTGAGCTTCTTGCCCTTGAGCACGCTTTTGAGATGGTGGAAGATTTCGCAGCCGCAGCGCAGCGCGTCGCTGAACCGCTCGAAGCCCAACGGCATGACCATGAACTCTTGCACGTCGACGCTGTTATCCGCGTGCTGGCCGCCGTTGACGATGTTCATCATCGGCGCGGGCAACAGCCGGGCGTTGGAGCCGCCAACGTACCGATATAGCGGCAACTCGCAGTAACGGGCGGCCGCGTGGGCCGTCGCCAGCGACACGCCCAAGATCGCGTTGGCGCCGAGATTCTTCTTGTTCGGAGTGCCGTCGAGCTCGATCATCCGGTCGTCGACGGCCACTTGGCTTAACGCGTCCATGCCCACGAGCTCGTTGGCGATTTTGTCGTTCACGTTCGCCACGGCCTGCGACACGCCCTTGCCGAGGTAAAGCGACTTGTCACCATCCCGCAGCTCCCAGGCCTCGTGCACGCCGGTGCTAGCCCCGCTGGGCACCGCCGCTGTGCCCACTGTGTTGTCATCGAGCGTGACGTCGACCTCCACGGTCGGATTGCCGCGGCTGTCGAGAATTTGTCGGGCGTGAATGTCAACGATCATGCTCATGATTGAAAGCTGCCTTTCCGGGAAAACTGGACCAACTGCTATCGTCTGAAACCGCCATTTTAGGCTTCGGGGCGTGGTTGTCGAGCCGCCATCAAAGCACGCTAAACCGCAAGCGGTGCTTGCGCGCAATTGGCGAATTGTCGGTGGCTTCAACGGCCTTGTCGCGGTAGCAGCGGCGTGCTAGTCTCCACCCGCTCTTCGCAAGGCGGAACGGCTGCCGCGTCGCTCGGCACCGTCGTTTTGCTTGTTGATGGACCAACCGCGACAGGGACTCGTCGCTGTGTCACATGTATCCAATCGTCGAACGATCGGCGCGATATGGCTCGCGTTGTTGACACTTAGTGCCACCGGCTGCGGTGGACGATACGCGCTCACTCCCGCTGGGCAGCCGGCTGGCGTCACGCTTTCGCCCCAACAACAAACGGCCTTGGCCCAACAAACGCAGCAATACCAGCAGCGCGCCGCGTCGCTCGATCGCGACAATCAAGAATTGGAATCGATGCTGGCTCAATCGCGTCAGCAAACTCAATTACTGCAAGAGCAGATTACCGCCACGCAGACGCAACTCCGCGACACGACCGATCGGCTCGCCGCTGTGCAGGCCGACAACGACCTGTTGCGCAACAGAACCACCGCGCTGGCCGCCAGCGTACAAACGCGCAGCCAAGCCGAAATCCGCGCGAACAACAGCCTGCTGCGGAGCCTCACGATCACCAACATGCCGGGCATTAATGTCCGCCAAGACGGCGACGTGATCCGCATCGAGCTGCCAGGTGACCAGCTTTTCAACGTCGGCACCGCGCAGCCGAAGCTCGGCGCCGACGCGCTCTTGCGCACGATCGCCGTCGATCTCGCGCAGAATTATCCGCAGCAGCTCATCGGCATCGAAGGCCACACCGACGGCAGCCCGATGACCTCGCCGCAGTATCCCACCGATCAGCACCTGGCCGTCGCCCAGGCGATGGCTGTGTACGACGGACTCGCGCGCACCGGCGGCATGCCGCCCCGGCAGCTTTTCGTGGTGGGCCACGGCGCCAGCCATCCGCTCGTCTCGAACGGCACCGATGCCGGCCGTGCACGCAACCGCCGGATCGAGGTCGTGATCTATCCTGAGACGATCCAGCGCTAGCGCGAACCGACCGCGATTTCCGCCGTCTTGCGTCTTAGGTGCTGATGCTAGATGCTAGATGCTGGATGCTCGATATCCAGCATCCAGCATCTAGCATCTAGCATCCCTGCCCATGCTCGCCATCATCGACTACGAAATGGGCAACCTTCGCAGCGTGCAGAAGGGGTTCGAACGCGTTGGGCATTCAGCAACGATTACGAGCGACCCAGCCGTGCTGGCCGAGGCGGATAAAATCGTGCTGCCCGGCGTCGGCGCGTTTCGCGATGCCATCGCCGCGCTGCGAGAGCGAAAACTGATCGAGCCGATCCGCAAGGCGATCGACGCCGGAAAACCGTTTCTTGGCATCTGCCTCGGTTTGCAACTCCTGTTCGACAAGAGCTACGAAGACGGTGAGTACGAAGGCCTCGGCGTATTGCCAGGCGAAGTCGTGCGCTTCCGCGTTCCGTCCGAATACAAAGTGCCGCACATGGGTTGGAACCAGGTGCAGTTCTGCCGACGCCCGCCGATCTTCGATGGCGTCGCGGACCGCGCGCATTTCTATTTCGTGCACTCGTACTATGTAGTGCCGACCGATGCATCCGTCATCGCCACGGAAACCGAATACCCGCGCTTGTTCTGCTCGAGTATCTGGCAGGATAATCTCTTCGCAGTGCAGTTCCACCCAGAGAAAAGCCAATCCGTCGGCCTGCACGTCTTGAAGAACTTCGCAGAACTCTAGCCGCGCAGCGGCGACACAAAATGAGCTATGTTTATGTCGCCGCTGCGCGGCTTTGGGATGACGGCGCAACGAATTCCGTGGGTTGACACCCACGGCTAAGCGATGCCGCCGCTGCGCGGCTGAGCCGGTAGTTTTGTGACGTGACCTTCGAGTACCACTTGTGCGCAAATGCTTGCGGCACAGCCCTTTGCTATCCCTGGCCCTTGTCACGCGCTCGCCGCTGTGCCATATTCTGTGTTTCTCACTTTTCCAAGATCCGGATTTCAATTCGGGCCAATTCGACGGAACGCGTGCCATGCAAATCTGGCCGGCGATAGACCTCCGCGGCGGTAAATGCGTACGCCTGCGGCAGGGCGATTACCAGCAGGAAACCGTGTTCGCCGAGGACCCGGCGGCGGTTGCCCGGCAGTTCGCCGAGCATGGAGCGAAACACCTGCACATCGTCGACCTGGAAGGCGCCCGCGAAGGCCTGCCCGTCAACCTGCCAAGCGTGCAGGACATTTTGGAAGCCGTCGACATCGAGTGCGAGCTGGGCGGCGGCATTCGCGACGAGCAATCGATTGCCGAACTGCTCGATTTCGGCCTGAATCGACTCGTCGTCGGTACCTCGGCAATTGTCGATCCCGATTGGTTTCGGCACATGTGCCGTCAATTTCCAGGGAAGTTGGTGTTGGGTATCGACGCCCGCGACGGCCTCGCCGCCACCGACGGCTGGCTGACCACAACGGCAATTACAGCTCTCGACCTGGCCCGGCAGTTCGACGACGAGCCGCTGGCCGCAATCATCTACACCGATATCGCCACCGACGGCATGCTTCGCGGGCCAAACTTGCTCGCGATGGCGCAGATGCAGGCCGCGGTGAAACTGCCGGTGATTGCCTCCGGCGGCGTGACCACGACGGCCGACGTCGCCCGGCTCGCCGCCGCCGGGTTGGCAGGTTGCATCATTGGACGCGCTTTATACGAAGGCACACTGAAGCTCGCCGACGCGCTGCGAATCGCACAAATCGACAAGATCAGTAGGTAGGTGGGGTGAGTATCCGTAACCGGCGACCCCTTGGGATCGCGGCGAGTTAAAGTGGTAAGCCGCGACCCCCACGGGTCGCCGGCGGAATACTTGCTCACTTGCTCGCTACTCAGAGAATCACGGAGTAATCATGCCGAAAAATGTCGACGACATCCGCAACATTGTTGTTTGCGGACATGGCTCATCAGGCAAAACCACCCTCATTGATCACCTCCTCGTAAAGACGGGCGCCGTCAGCGGCCAGCCCAGCGTCGATAACGGAACGAGCATCTGTGATTTCGACGAAGAGGAAAAGCACCACAAGCACTCGGTCGAGGCCTCGATCGTCCACTTCGACCACGCTGGTAAGCGATTCAACGTCATCGACACGCCCGGCTATCCCGATCTCATCGGCCAAACGATCGGCGCGCTGCGCGCGGCGGAAACGGCCATCATCGCCATCGACGCCCACGCCGGCATTAAGGTCAACACGCGCCGCGTGTGGCAAGAGTCGGGCGACGCAGGCCTGGGACGCATCCTCTGCATCACGAAGCTCGATGCCGACAACATCAACTTTTCGGGCCTCATCGATTCGATCAAGGAAGTGTTCGGCACGCAGTGCGCACTATTCAATGTACCGATCGGCCACGGCCACGAATTGAAGGGCGTCGTGAGCACACTCGATCCGCCCAAGGACGCTGCCGGCGCGCTCATCAATCCGGCCGAGCTGAGCGAATCAGTGATCGAATCGATCATCGAGGCGGACGAAGCCGTCATGGAAAAATACCTCGAGGGCGAGATGCCGTCGAAAGAAGAGCTGCAGCGACTGTGTGCCGAAGCCGTACGGCAGGGCACGCTCACGCCGATCGTCTGCGTCTCGACCAAGATGGGTGTTGGCCTGGATGAGCTTCTGGCCGTGCTGGTGCAGGCTGCGCTGCCGCCGTCGGCCGTACCCCGCAGCGGCAAAAAGGACGGCGACGACGTCACGCTCAAGACCGACGCCAACGCGCCGCTGGCGGCGCAAGTGTTCAAGACGCGCATCGACCCGTTCGTCCAACGGCTGAGCTACATCCGCGTGTTCTCGGGCACGATGAAAAAGGACAGCACGTTGCAGTCGCCGGGCGCCCGCAAAGGCATCAAGATCGGCCCGCTCCTTTCCGTGCAGGCTGATAAGACGACGCCCGTCGATCAAGCCATCGCGGGCGAGATCGTCGCCGTCGCCAAGACTGAGGACTTGCACACCGGCACGTCGCTTGGCGAAGTCGAACTGCCGCCCATCAAATTCCCAACGCCAATGGTCGGCCTGGCCGTCGCCCCCAAAGCGCGCGGCGACGAAACGAAGCTCTCCGGCGCTCTGCACAAGATCACCGAGGAGGACCGCACCGTCCACCTCGAGCACGACCAGGAAACCAAGGAGATGGTACTCACCGGCATGAGCGAACTGCATCTCCAACTGCTTCGAGAGCGCCTCAAGCGTCGCGACAAGGTCGAAGTCGAAACGCACGAGCCGAAAATTCCGTATCGCGAAACGATTCAGGCCAACGGCGACGGCAGCTATCGACACAAGAAGCAGTCCGGCGGCTCCGGGCAGTTCGGCGAAGTCCACATCCGTATGTATCCGTTTCCCGAGGGAAGCGATCCCGACGAGTTCGCCACCAAGGAGCGATTTCCGCAGCTCAAGAATAAGCACTTTCACGAGAAGAACAATTTTCTCTGGGTCGATACGGTCGTTGGCGGCTCGATCCCCGGCAATTTCATGCCGGCCATCGAAAAGGGCTTTTTGGAGAAAATCAGCTCGGGCGTGGTCGCGGGTTACCCCGTGCAGAACATCTGCGTCGAAGTGCACTTCGGCAAGGACCACCCCGTCGACTCCAACGAAACGGCCTTCCGCATTGCCGGCCGGCAGGCGTTCGCCAACGTGTTCCGCGAGGCCCGCCCGAGCCTGCTCGAGCCGATCGTGAAGCTGCACGTTACCGTGCCCGTCGGCAACGTCGGCGACGTTTCGAGCGATCTCTCCGGCCGTCGCGGCCAGATGGTCGGCATGGACTCCGCCGGCGGCGGCATGACCACGGTCGAAGCCACCGCGCCGCTGGCCGAGGTGATGACCTACGCCCGCACGCTCTCCTCGATGACCGGCGGCCAGGGCAGCTACACGATGGAATTCTGCCGCTACGACGTCGTGCCGCCCAACGTCCAGCAGCAAATCATTGCTAAAGCCAAATTAAAAGTAGAGGAAGAGTAACATTGTCATCGTGCGAATCCTGAAAGGATTCAATAGTTTAGCCCAGGGTTGGTCGCGTAAGCGACCTACCCTGGGAAACAGCGCGCAAACGCATCAACCCTGAAAGGGTTGCATCGTGCAGTTCAATGATGCAACCCTTTCAGGGTTGATATTAAATGTAGAACCACTACTGTCCGGCTAACGCCGGAGTGACTTCGGTTAACTCTTAGGATTTCAACAAGTTGCGTTCGACAATGCGTGTACACGATCTGAACTCGCCAGCAG
>JAKEIB010000255.1 GCA_022614705.1 Planctomycetota bacterium
CTGCTGGCGAGTTCAGATCGTGTACACGCATTGTCGAACGCAACTTGTTGAAATCCTAAGAGTTAACCGAAGTCACTCCGGCGTTAGCCGGACAGTAGTGGAGGTGGATGTCGATTATCCCTGATGGCCTTCCATGCGCTCGGCCGTCGTTTTGCAGACGCGCGTTACTCCGCACGAGCGAGCCTCGGGGTGCTTCCCGTCAACTCGAATACCGAGAATAGTCATGCCGCCGCCGACCCCTCTTGAAAAAATTGTTACGGTGATACGACACGAGGTCAGCGAGGATCTCACTCATCCGTACTCATACGCAATTCAAGCGACATACAGTATCGGTGAATATCCGACGGTGCTTCGTAATTTCTTGCCGTATTTGGTCGGCAAAAACGAGGGAGACGAATACGTCGTTCTTGGTTTCCAGTATATAGGACCGGGGGACACGCAACCCCGTAAATGGCGATGCTTCAAAGTGAGCGCGTTGCGAGCGGTGGAAATTATCGACCTTGAATACACCGACGACATACCGGATCCATTGAAGTTCAAAAAGCTGTGGAAGCAAAACTGCATCGACGATGTCGAGGAATGGCGACGCAAAAACTACATCTCCGGCGCTTAGGTCGCCCGTTGCACTTGCATTAAAGCCGCAATGTGGCAGGGAGTTGTATTACACATGAACATTCGACGCTCATCGACTGAAATTTACAGCCGCAACGGGATGCGGCGGCGTGCGATGGCTGGAGGCATTTCCTGGAATCGCTCCGATGGCGATGTTGCCGCGGCGCTCGCCGCCGCGCGAGCCAGACTTGCCACATCGACCCAGGAATATCGGCGTCGACATGGGCTATTCAATCAAGTCTATTACGGCGACAGATCCCGACTCGAAGAGGCCCTTCACGAGTTTTCGTGCGATGCCGCCGATGCCGTCGTGACGCGAAATCATTACGGAAGCGTCGTGCTGAACGCTGCCCACACGCTGTTTATTGACGTCGACATGCACCAGACGAGACCGATGTCCCGCCTGCTCAATGCGTCCAGCGGCCACTGGCAACGACCCTGGCGAAGGATGTTGCGCGATCTGCGCACGGTGCTCTCGAGCGAGAACGAGGAGGGCTTTCGGATTTATCGGACAGCCGCCGGGTTTCGAATTCTCGGTACCACCCACGAGTTCGACGCGGCATCAGCGCGGTCAAAACGACTGATGACCGCCGTCGGTGCGGACGATGCATTCGTCCGGTTGTGCGAGGTCCAGAAAACGTTTCGGGCGCGTCTCACTCCCAAGCCGTGGCGCTGTGGTACACCGTTGCCTCCCAATTCTTATCCGCGGCGGTCGAAACTCGAAAAACAGCGCTTTACCGAGTGGCTCTCGCGATACGAGGATGTCTGCCGAAACCGCGCGACATGCCAGTTTCTCGAGCATGTCGGCCGGCAGGAAACTCATGCTCGCGTGGCGCCGATTATTCAGCTCCACGATCGCGAAACCAAGGCCTTCGAAGCGCTCGAATTGGCGTGATTGCGGCAATTGGTCTAGTCGCGTTTCCCGATCGCCGCCAGTTCCTTCTGGGCCGCCAGCCACTCGGCCTGCGACAGTTGCCGAAGCACTCCCTTGCTGTCCACTTGAAAGCCGGTCCTCGACATGGCCCATGCGCGAATTTCGGCTGGGTTATTCGGCAACGGCCGCGGAACGTCGTAGAGCCGTGCGCTGCCGTCTCGGCAGGTAAATAGAATCCTCGACCCATCCGGGCTGAACTTCCCATCGGTAACTGCGATCTCATACTGCATCGGACGTGCCAGGCGCGTACAACTGGAAACGTCCCACAGATGCGCCGATCCGTCTCGGCAAATGGTGACGGCGAGACGTGCGTTGGGGCTAAGCTCCACTTTCGAGACCGTGCTTGAATGCTGCATTGGTGCCCCAATTTCCAGCCTTGTGTGGGCATCCCACAACCGGGCCGTCTGGTCGGCGCTGCCGCTAATCATCGTGCGCCCATCGTGCCCAAATGTCACCGTATTAACTACGCCCGAATGTTGGAATGCATCCCCGATCGGTTCGCCCGTTTGAGCGTTCCATAGCTGCACATCATGATCGTAGCCGCCTGTCACGACTGTGCGGCCATCGGGGCTGAACGCAGCGGCCATGATTCCCTCAAGCCCGGCATCGTGTCGCAGTGGCTTTCCTCTCGACTTTCCGGTCGGAACATCCCAAAGCTGGCTCGTGTGCCACGCCGATCGCGGCGAGCCGCGGACTAGGACCGTGTGACCGTCGGCGCTACTGGCCAGCACATCCTGCGATGCTTCAAGCTGTAACGCGCTCGACCGGGAAGCGCCGGATGGGAAACTCCGCAGCTCCACCGTGCGGACCGAATCGTTTGCACTCTGGACAATCACGGTCTTTCCATCCACACTGAAGTCGAGCGAAACCACTACCTCACTTAGCGTCCACGGTTGTCCAACTATTTCACCAGTTTGAGCATTCCATAGCCGCACTTGCTTCGCGCTGCCAGTTGCCAGCGTGCGTCCATCGGGGCTGTACGCCACTGCCTGCACCGGGGCACCATGTGGCAAGGGTTTGCTAAGCGGCGCACCTGTTGCAATATCCCACAGGATTGCGGTTTCGTCGTCGCCGCCGGTCAGTACCAACTGGCTGTCCGGACTGAAAACTGCCGCAACAACAGCTTTCTTGTGTCGCAACACCTTACCGTTGCTGTCACTGATGTTCCAAAGTCGCGCGGTTTCGTCGGCGCTTCCCGTCAGCACCGTACGGCCGTCGGGGCTGAATGCCACGCTCATCATGATCCCTTCGTGACGCAAGGGCTGGCCGATCAGTTGCCCAGTCTCGACATTCCACAGTCGCGCAGTGTTGTCGTGGCATCCGGTGAGCACCATGCGGCCGTCGGGACTAAAAGCCGCTGCGTAGACCTCTTTGGTGTGTTGCAGCGGCTCGCCAATAGGTTCACGTGTTCGAGCATTCCACAAACGCGCCGTCCCGTCTGCGCTTCCGGTGAGTATCTTGCTACCGTCCGGGCTGAATGCGACTGTATAGGTCCGGCTGCCAATTTGAATTGGTTCGCCCAAAGCCTGTTGTGATTGCGTGTCCCACATTTGAACTGTCCCGTCGTAACTGCCAGTCAACACAGCACCACCATCGGATCGGAACGCGACACCATATACCGTGCCATTGTGCCGTAATGGTGCTCCTAATGAATCGCCGTTTCGTGCGTCCCACAGCAGCGCCGCATTGTCCCTCCCTCCCGTCGCGACGGCGCTGCCGTCCGGACTAAAGGCGACGGCCCAGATTTCGGATGAGTGACGCAATGGCGTGCCTATTGGCGATCCCGATTGTGCGTCCCATAGCCGGGCCGTCCCGTCTTGGCACCCAGTTAATGCGATAAGCCCATCGGGACTGAAAGCCGCGGCGCGAACAGATGAAGGGTGTTGCAATGGGCCGCCGAACGGAGTCGTCGTCTCTGCGTTCCAGAAACGCGCCGCGCTGTTGCGGTTATGTCCGCCGATGAGGATTATGCGGCCATTGGGGCTGAAAGCCGCCGCCAAGACGACGTCATCATGCACGATAGGACGCCCTGCTTCCCGCGACCACCCCGGCATCAACCGACAGATAGAGTCGCGAAGCGGATTCTCAGGACTAGCTGTTTCATAGGCACCGGAAAGCAAGGCGATACCTTGTAGTATTCTCCCCGCGTTGGACTCTTCGCCAGCGCGTTGGAAAAGATTGTTAGCGACTTGATTCTGAAAATCGCGCCGCAGACGCGCCTGATGCACAGCAACGACGGATGCCACGATCGCGGCCGTCACCAGCACCGAAAGCAATGCGGCCGAAAGCCATGCCACGTCCGGATGTCGCTTGCACCACCGCCAGCCGCGCTCGATGCGCCCCACGGGCCGCGCCTTAATCGGCTCACCTGATAAAAAGCGCTTCAAATCGTCGCCCAGCTCGCGGGCCGTTTGGTACCGCTTGGCGGGATCTTTTTCCAGGCATTTGAGCGTGATCGTTTCCAAGTCGCCCGGCACATCGGCATGGAGCTTCCGTAAACTGGGAGCCTCTTCATCCAGAATCTGCAAAATCAGCATGCGCGCCTGGCCTCGGAAGGGCAGCTCGCCCGTGAGCAGCTTGAATAGGATCACTCCGAGCGAATAGATGTCGCTGCGGCGGTCGGCCCGATGTCCCTCGCCGCGCGCCTGCTCCGGTGGCATGTATGCGGGCGTGCCCAGCATCTGTCCTTCGACCGTGAGCGTCATTTCGCCGATCTCCCGACGCGCCAGACCGAAGTCGATCACATACGGCTCGCCGTTGCGATCCAGCATGATGTTGCTCGGCTTGAGATCGCGGTGCACCACTCCCGCCTCATGCGCATGGTGTACCGCATCGGCGATCCGGGCCATCAGCTCCGCTGCCTCGTGCGGGCTCGGTCGTTGGCCGCTGAGCCATTCCCCAAGATTAACGCCGTCGATGAAGTCGGTGACGATATAAACAGTCTGGTCGTCGCGTCCGACCTCGTGCACACTGGCGATGCGCGGGTGCTTCAATTGGGCCGCCGCCCGGGCGTCGCGCAAGAACAGCTCCGTCTCGTGAGGATCAAGTTGACCCTGGCGGGGAATCTTGACCGCCACATAGCGTTGCAATTGCGTATCACGCGCTTTCCACACACTGCCGAACCGCCCGCTCCCGACTTCCTGCAGAAGCTCGAAGCGACCCAGCACCTTCACCCCGGGAGAGTATGAGCATGTCGTCTCCACACTCGCTAAGCTGAAGTCCTTGCCGCACGAGGGGCAGACCATGTCGGTCCACGATACGTCCTCGACCGAATCGAACGGCACAAGACAATGCGGACAACGGATTTCCATGCGGGCCACCAAACGGCGCGGGGCCACCATGGAGCGGTGGCTCCATACTCGCGATTATCTGTTCCCAAGCCCATGTAAACAACTAATCGCAGACGCTGCCTGTTCTTGACGACTCAGCGGAACGACACTGCCGCCGCTTTTGCACGGCTGCGGACAGCCGCGATCTGTCTTCCGGGCCGGGTTAATTGCAGCTTTTGCCACACGGCTGTGATCGCCATTCCGGCCTTACAAATGTGCCGAGTCAATCGGCGATGCGGCATGATTTATCGAGATGCTCTCCACGGCGGCTCAAATGCTCTCCGCCATGATCGGCTCGAAGCTCTCGGCCTTGGCAATCACGACCACGCCGCCCGGGCTGATGACGTAGCCGTTCTTGCGGTCTTCCTCTTCGTCGTAGCCGACCCGCGCGCCCTCGGGGATGCACACGCCCTTGTCGATGATCGCGCGGCGAATCTTCGCCTTGCGCCCAATGTTGACTCGCGAAAAGATGATCGAGTCTTCCACCTCGGCGTAGCTATTGACGCGCGTCTGCGGCCCCACGATCGTTCGCGTCACCTGGCCACCCGAGATAATCGCCCCGCCGCAAACTACGCTGTCGAACGCCGCGCCGCAGCGCTCGTTCGATTTGAAAACGTATTTCGACGGCGGCAAATTCGGCTGGTACGTTCGCACCGGCCAATGGTCGTCGTACAAATTTAGCTGTGGCTCCACCGCCGTCAGCTCGATATTCGCCTGATAGTAGCTGTCGATCGTGCCGACATCGCGCCAGTACGCGTCCCGCTTGCGATTTTCATCGAGAAACGGAAACGCCATCACGCGATGCGTTCGCACCATCGAGGGGATGATGTTCCAGCCAAAGTCGTGCGAGCTTTCGGGCAACCGTGCGTCCGTGATCAACTCGTCAAATAAATAGTGGGCGCTGAACACGTAGATCCCCATCGACGCCAGGCAGTAGTCCGGGGAGCCGGGAATCGTTTTGGGCTCGGCCGGCTTCTCCTCGAACCCGATCACGCGGCTTTCGTTGTCGACCTGCATGATGCCGAACTGCCGGGCCGCCTCTTTCCCTCGTACGCGTAGCGCCGCGATCGTCACGTCGGCCGAGTTCTCCTTGTGAAAATCGACCAGCTTGCTGTAATCCATTTTGTAGATGTGATCGCCGGCGAGGATGACGACGTACTCCGGCCGCTCCTTTTCCAGCGTGTAGATGTTCTGGTACACAGCATCGGCCGTGCCTTGGTACCACTGCTCGTCGATCCGCTGCTGCGGCGGCACGACGTCAATGAACTCGCCCAACTCACGGCACAGATAATTCCGCCACCCCAGCGTAATGTGTCGATCGAGGCTCATCGCCTTGTACTGCGTGAGCACGAGAATCCGCCGCAGCCCACTGTTGAGGCAGTTCGACAGCGTGAAATCGACGATGCGATAGATGCCGCCAAACGGCACGGCCGGCTTGGCCCGATCGCGCGTCAGCGGCCCCAGCCGCGCGCCTTTCCCGCCCGCCAACACAACCGCCAAAACTTCCTTCATCGCCCGCGTCCCTCGCTCGGTGCCCGAATCTTCACTCGATCGCTCCCCGCGCCAACCTCGCGCGCTACGACTGAAGCCACGGCTTAGACCAGCCATTCTAACCGAATGCACTCCAGGGCCAAGACTTCGTTAGCGTTGTGGCTTGGGCCGCTTACTGTCTCTTGATGCACGGTGCGTCTGCAACATCCTCGCAAGTCGGGCCATGCTGGATACGCCGCCGTCTACCTCGGGCAGCCGAGCCACGTGCTTCGCACCCAATACCCTCGCAATCCGCGCAATTCGCGCAATTCGCTTATCCATTGATCGAAAGTCAGCTAATGCTCTCCAGTCGTGCGGTTGGAATCAATTCGACGGCCTGCGCTTCGCCATCAAACGTGACGCGATAATACTCCAAGAATCCGGCGTGACCAAGATAGGCCGCGGCGGGACCGCTACTGCCTTCGATAAAGCCCACTTGGACCGACCAACGGTAGGATTGATCGTCACCAACAATTTCCAGTTCGACTTCGCCCAGCCATAACTTTAATTCATGCCCGCCCGCGCTCTCAACACCCTCGCACTGGTCTGCGTCAATCGAAATGCCCAAAAGCTCCGCGAGCGAAACGGGCAAGAAAACTTGGTCCGCGCCCGTGTCGATCAATGCCGAAACTTCGATTGCGCTGTTCGGCCCAATGATGCGAATCAAAATCTCGGGACGAGCGATTTCGCCCGACGGAATGGCAGACGACTTCTCCACTAGATGATGAACATCACTACTGTCCGGCTAACGCCGGAGTGACTTCGGTTAACTCTTAGGATTTCAACAAGTTGCGTTCGACAATGCGTGTACACGATCTGAACTCGCCAG
>JAKEIB010000256.1 GCA_022614705.1 Planctomycetota bacterium
ACCGTCCGAATAAATCTGCCACATCAAGAAGCTCGCAAACACCTGAATTTAAGGGATTCTCAACGAGTCAATGTGTCAGATTTTTTGCGACGAGCCATAGCTGAATTCGCAAGAATTCAGACGATCCACTGAATTCTTGCGAATTCAGCTACCCGTCATGAAATTGATTGTGGGATTAGGCAACCCGGGGAGAAAGTACGAAAAAACGCGGCATAACGTCGGGTTCGAAGTGTTGGATCTCGTAGCCATCCGCAACGCGGCCGGCACGGCCAAGGAGAAATTCAACGGTCGTATCGCCGAGGCGACGATCACCGGTCGGAAGACGCTTCTGCTGTGGCCAATGACGCTGATGAATCTCAGCGGTCAGAGCGTTGGCCCGGCAGCCGAGTTTTACGATGTGCCGCTCGCCGACGTATTGGTGATCGGTGACGATTTTAATCTGCCGCTGGGCAAGCTGCGGTTTCGCAGTCAGGGCTCGGCCGGCGGACAGAAGGGACTGGGCGACATTATTCGCCGATCGGGTTCACAGGAAGTGCCCCGGCTGCGAGTCGGTATCGGCCCGGTGCCCGAAGCGTGGGACGGGGCCGACTTTGTACTCGGTAAGTTTAACCGCTCCGAGCGGACGGTGATCGACGATGTGATCGCACGCGCGGCGGAGGCCGTGGAATGTTGGGTTGCGGACGGAATTGAAACGGGAATGAGTCGGTTTAACTGAAGCTGTAGCTGGCCTCTGTGAGGCCGGCCTTTGCAGAAATTGTAGCTGGCCTCTGTGAGGCCGGCATGTTGCATGCCACCGAGGTCTCAGACCCCGGCTACAGAGGAGTATTCTCTTGCCAACAGAACGAACGAACGTTTACGAAGCGATGGTCATCTTCGATTCGAACTGCTTTGCCCGCGAGCGCGCGGCCTTGCCGGCCGAGTTGGAGAAGATGATCAAGTCGGAGTCGGGCGAAGTGCTCGTCAGCCGGTTGTGGGAGGAGCGCCGCCTGGCATATCCCATCGCCGGGCAGCGCAAAGGCACGTACTGGCTGTACTATTTCCGCGGCCCGAGCTCAATGCTCACGTCGCTCAACCGGCAGTGGGAAATTCACGACGGAATCCTGCGGCACCTGGTGCTCAAGGTGCATCCGCATCTTGTGGAGGCGGTGATCGAGCACGCCAAGGCCGGGCCGACGCCGCCGGCGCCAGTCGCGGCGGCGCCAAGTCGCGAAACAGTGGCCGTTGTGGTGCCGGACGACATCGACACCGGCAACTGATCGGCCAATAATGAGGGACGGACGCGATTTCCACGTTCGCGGACGGTCCGGCAAGCGCCTGATCGCTCGGAAAAACACGCGTCAAAGTCAACTGCCGAGAAAAAAGGACTTGTTAACGTTTGCTTCGGATCTGCGGATTTGGTATCTTCAGTACGGAACGCGTGTTCAGTACGTTTGGTTGCTGTTCGAACCTGCCAAGGCCACTTAAGGGTCGCGTTTAACGACAAGGATTTGAAACATGGCGAGTTACAACCGTGTTATTCTGATGGGGAATCTGACTCGCGATCCCGAGCTCCGTTACATTCCAAGCGGGACGGCGGTTTCGAATCTTGGTCTGGCGGTTAACGATCGTGTCAAGCGCAATGACCAGTGGATCGATGAAGTTACCTTCGTCGATGTGACTTTGTGGGCCCGCGATGCAGAGATTGCCAACGAGTATTTGAGCAAAGGATCACCCGTCTTAATCGAGGGTCGTCTGAAGCTGGACCAATGGGAAAAGGATGGCCAGAAACATTCCAAGCTGAAGGTTGTATGCGATCGTTTACGCCTGGTTGGCAGCCGCGATGGAAGCCGCGGCGGCGGACGCGGCGGCAGTGGTAGCAGTGGCGGCGGCGACCAATCGCACTATGATGAAGCCGAACAATACATGCCCGCTGGCGCCCCGCCGCCGAACGATGATATTCCGTTTTAAATCAAACTGTAGCTGGCCACTATGAGGCCGGCTCGATACGCGTCCGGGGTCACAGACCCCGGCTACAGCTAGATGCTCGATATCCAGCATCCAGCATCGGGGCCGAGGACGGCCCGGCTCGCTGCATCTAGCATCCAATATTCAGCATCCAGAACCATGAAAACCAAACAACGAAAAACTCGCCGTATACTCAGCACTCCCTATCGTCCGCTGCCCAAGGGTGAGCGCGGCGGCGTCCAATTGCTGCTCATTCACGCCGTGGAGCACGTTGGCAAACAGGGGCAGGTCGTCGAAGTGAAGCCCGGATACGCGTACAACTATCTCATCCCGCAGGGCCTGGCCACGATTGCCAGCGACCATCACAAACGAATGGTCGAGAAGCACAAGGTGAAGCTCCAACAAATCGAGGTGGCCCGGCAGGCGGAGCTGCGCAAACAAGCGGCCGAACTCGCCAAACAAAGCATCACGATCGAAGCCAATGCCACCGAAGACGGCCATCTGTACGGCAGCGTCGGCGCGGCCGATATCGTGGCGGCTCTCAAGAACAACGACGTGCACCTGTCGGCCGATCAGATCAAGCTCGAAGGCCCGCTCAAGGAACTCGGCTTGTACACCGTGAAGGTTCGCTATTCGAGCGAGGTAGAAGGCGAACTGAAGGTATGGGTCGTGCCGACAGTCGCGGCGGAACCGTAAGAAAGACGGGGAGAGGAGGAGATAGGGAGAGGGGGAGACTCCAACGCAACGCTTTGCGACTTCGTCTCCCCCTCTCCCTATCTCCCCCTCTCCCACTCTTGTCTTTAGAAGCGATGGATCGAACTCTGTGGCCACGGTAGAAAAACAGCCGCGCGAAGAGAATCTCAATGGCGTGGGCGAACTGCTCGACCGCCAACCGCCGCGTTCGATCGAGGCCGAGCGGGCCGTCATCGGCAGCCTGCTCCTCTTGCCCGAGGCCTGCGACGAGGTCGCCCTCATCATCCGGCCAGAGGACTTCTACGACGGTGCCCACCGCGCAATTTACGGACACATGCTGGCCCTGCACGACGACGGCCGGCAAATCGATCCGACGCTCTTATCGCAGCGTTTGCGCGACGCAGGGCTGTATGAAGTCGTTGGCGGTGCCGCGTACTTGCTCGAGCTGGGCCAGGAAGTGGCCACCG
The DNA here is from genome assembly GCA_022614705.1 of Planctomycetota bacterium. Classification (GTDB taxonomy): domain Bacteria; phylum Planctomycetota; class Planctomycetia; order Pirellulales; family Lacipirellulaceae; genus JABDGM01. The sequence continues at coordinate 3,105 of JAKEIB010000256.1, forward strand.
CGGCGCACGCGGAATATTACGCCCGCATCGTGCGCGACAAAGCCGTGCTGCGTGCCCTGATCCACGCCAGCACCGACATCATTCAGGAGTCCTTCGAAACGGGCGTCGACGCCCGCGAAATGCTGGCCCGCGCCGAGCAACGCGTATTTCGCATTCTCGATACCAAGGGCGACACGCAGGTGCGACCCGTGCGCGATGTACTTCACGAATCGCTCGCGCGGATCGATGCCCGGTTGCAACGTCAGCACGCTTATGGCGGCCTGGAAACGGGCCTGGTCGATTTCGACGATTTGACCGGCGGACTGCACGGTTCGGAACTAGTCATCCTCGCGGCCCGCCCCAGCATGGGTAAAACGGCACTCGCGCTCAACATCGCCGAGCACATTGCGATCGACGAGCGCGGACCAGGTAAGGCGGTGCTGCTGGTGAGCCTGGAAATGTCGGCGTTGGAAGTCGGTGACCGGCTGCTCTGCTCGCGCGCCCGGGTGAACAGTCATCGTCTGCGTAACGGCCAGCTTGGCGCGGAAGATAGCCGCCGCTTGATCGAAACGGCGGCCAACGTCAGCCGCGCGCCGTTGTTCATCGACGACTCGCCGAGTCGCAACATGACGGAAATCGCGGCCACGGCCCGTCGCCTCAAGCGTCAAGAAGATCTGTCGCTGATCATCGTCGACTATTTGCAGCTGATCGAGCCCGACAACCCGCGCGATCCGCGGCAGGAGCAGGTTGCGCGGATTTCCCGTCGTTTGAAGGGGCTGGCCCGCGAGTTGAGCGTGCCCGTGCTGTGCCTCGCGCAGCTCAATCGGCAAGTGGAGGCGACTCGCGACAACCGGCCGCAGCTCAGCCACCTTCGCGAGTCGGGAGCGATCGAGCAGGATGCGGACGTGGTCGCGTTCGTGCATCGCGAGGAGTTCTATCAGACGAACGAGGAAGACCGCGAGCGCGTCAAGGGCCAGGCCGATCTCATGGTCCGTAAGCAGCGCAACGGCCCCACCGGCGACTTGAAACTCACTTGGCTGCACGAATTCACGCGTTTCGAGAATTGGCAGCAGCCAGAGTACGACGATTTCAATAATCTCGGCCCGGACAGCTTTTAGCGCCCGTTTGGACATTCGGGTGCCCCTGGCTCTGCCAGTGCTTTGCGCGAAAGTATCGCCAGCATTCGCCGAGCCACTGGGATGCAACTGAGTGGCTCGTTTTAATCGGCCGCCTGCCGTTGCTAGCTCGCAGCACACCGGCCGCCACGCGCGACAGCGGCGCTCGAACCTGCCTTGCCGTTTTTCCGCTTTTTAGCTATTTCTACGCGGCTTTTGCGCGGGGGCAGCCGCCGCGCTTGCCCCGACTTTTCGCGCCCCGCATCTCCTTAGTCGAACCCTCATCATCCGTCTCAACGGTCGTCGAGCGTCGTCGCTCGCCGCTCCGACATCACCTTGAAGAACGTCAACTGCTCATATCGCGTTTCACGTGCCTGGATCGCGGCGCTTGTCGTCGCGGCGCTCGTCGCCGCGGTTCGCGAACCGACAACGGTAACTGCGCAAGGCATGCCGGGCGGCATGCCCAACATCCCGTCGTCGATATTCGGCAAAAAGGAGCAGCGCGAGGTGTCAGGGCCGTCGCTCTCCGCAACGGACGAGCCGGTGGCCGAAATTCGCATCGAGGGCAACAGGACGATTCCCGCGTCACAAATTCTCGACCAACTGCAAACACGCGTTGGCCGGCCGTTCGATCCGGCCCTGGTGCAGAAGGACGTTCGCAAGCTGGCTGCGCGCGGCTGGTTTGTAAACGTGGAACCGATGTACGAGAAGGCGGCCAACGGCCGCATCGTGATCTTCAAGGTCGTCGAGCGGCCCGTGATCCGATTCGTCGAATACTTGGGAAACAAAGGCATTCGCACGAAAAAGCTCAACAAGGAAACCGAGCTCAAGGTGGGCGGCCCCGTCGATCCGTACGCCGTGGAAGAAGCTCGTCGCAAGATCATCTCGCTCTACCAGCGCAGCGGATACAACAACGTGCAGGTCACGATCCTTAAAGGCAACAAGCCGACTGACCAAGGCGTTGTGTTCGTCATCAACGAGGGGACCGCGCAGAAAATCTGGAAAGTCGTGTTCGAAGGGAACGAGTTTGCCAGCGACGGCCAGCTTCGCACCAAGATCGAATCGAAACGCCCGTTCATGTACATCTTCAAGGGCTTCGTCGATCGCGAGCAGATCGACGCCGACGTCGACCGGCTCACGGCCTATTACCGCTCGTTCGGCTTCTTCCAAGCCAAGATCGGCCGCATTCCGGAGCTCGACGACGACGGCAAGTGGATGACGCTGCGGTTCGTGATCCACGAAGGGCCTCGCTACGACGTAGAGAGCGTCTCGTTCATCGGCAACAAAATCTTTGCCAGCGACTCGCTGGCCATGGGCATCGAGCTGCCGGGCGGCAAACCGTTCGAGCAGGCCAAAATGAACGACGACGTGGCCTGGCTCAAGGAGTTGTACGGCAGCCAAGGCTATGTCTTCGCCGACATCCAGGCCGAGCCGATCTTTTTGGAAGAGCCGGGCAAGCTCAAGCTGCTGTACAAAATCGACGAGGGCAAGCGCTGGCGCATCGGCAACATCGTTGTGCACATCAACGGCGAGAACCCTCACACCAAGATTCAAACGGCGCTCAATCGGTTGTCGGTTCGATCGGGCGAGATTGCCGACATCCGAGAAATCCGCGCCAGCGAACGCCGCCTGCAAGCCAGCGGACTGTTCATGGCGGACCCGGCGCGGGGCGTCATGCCGAAGATCACCTACCACATTCCCGAGCTCGACGAAACGGAAACGGCCAGCGGCGGCGGCGCCGGCTTCCGCGGGCAAAGTCCGGATGCCATGTGGCCGCGTCTCTCCAAGACGCGATTCGAGTCTCGGAGAGACTCGGCCACGGGTCCACCGCTGATTGCGCCGCCGCAATCGTTGCCGTCAGCGAACTCACCAGTCGAGCGACAGACGTTTAAGCTCGAGCCGCCGCCGGGATTCGTCCGCGGCGATGATCATGTCGACGTGCACATATATCTTGACGTGCCGGTATCGCCGATTGCGACAGCCGGATCGAGCGCTGCTGCATCGCCTGCGACGGGCGCAGCACCGCCAACCACCGGGACCCAGCGCTACGAAGTGCGCCGTCCGCCGTACGACAATCCACAGTCAACGAATCCGTACAGTCGTTTGACGATTCGCACGCAAAGTCCCTATCAGCCTCCGAGCACGCAGTCGTCGACGTACGGCGGCCAAACCGTCGGCGCGACCGGGCCGGAAGCGGCGCCGGTCGGGACGAGTCCCTACGCGGTTCGCCAGGCGGCGATCACCGAGCCGCAATTGCCACCGACGCAATACGGTACGCCGACGCCCGTGTATTCAGCGCCGCCTGCGGCCGCGCCGGCCTTCGGCCCGCCGCCCGCGTATGGCGTGCCGCCCCTGCTCGCGCCCGATCCGAACATCACGCCGGTCCCGCCGCTGCCGAGCAATCCGGCACAAACGCCGTATCCCTCCGATCCGTTTTCGCCGTTGAACGACCCGGCCGTCGACTTGGACGTCGTGTTGAGTGAGGCGCAAACCGGCCGGCTGATGCTCGGCGTGGCGGTGAACTCCGACGCCGGCCTCGTCGGCCAGATTCTGCTCGACGAGCAGAATTTTGACTGGAGCCGATGGCCAACCAGTTGGGACGACTTTCTCAGCGGTCGCGCGTGGCGCGGCGCCGGTCAGCGGTTCCGCGTCGAAGCGGCCCCCGGCACCGAGGTGCAGCGCTACCTCGTTAGTTTCACCGAACCGTATTTGATGGACACGCCAGTCAGCCTCGGTCTTAGCGGTTCGTTCTTCGATCGGCGGTACGAAGACTGGGACGAACAGCGGCTCGGCGGCCGCGTGACGCTCGGCTACCAATGGGTCGAGAACGACCTGTCCGCCTTTTTGAGTTATCGCGGCGAGAGCATCAAAATCTCCAACCCGTCGACCACCACGGTTGACGAACTTAATGAAGTCATCGGAACCAACGCTTTGCACGGCTTCAAAGTCGGCATCACCAACGACACGCGCGACAGTACGTTTCTGGCCACGCAAGGACATTTCCTGCAACTTGAGCTGGAGCAAGTCATCGGCAGCTTCGAGTACCCGCGGGCGATTCTCGAAGGGCGCCAATACTTCTTACTCAATGAGCGGCCGGACCACACGGGACGGCACGTGCTGACCGCCTCGACGCGGCTCGGCTTCACCGGCAGCGACACGCCGATCTACGACAACTTCTTCGCCGGCGGCTACTCGACGCTTCGCGGCTTCGATTTCCGCGGCGCCTCGCCGGTCGAGGACGGAGTGCAGATCGGCGGTGAGTTCATGTGGGTAAACACGCTCGAATACTTGTTCCCGATCACGGCCGACGACATGATCCACGGCGTTACGTTCGTCGACTTCGGCACGGTCGAAGAGAAGGTCGAGATCGAAAACTTCCGCGTGGCGCCCGGCTTCGGCCTGCGAATCACGGTGCCGGCGATGGGCCCGGCGCCGATCGCCCTCGACTTCGCGTTCCCGGTTGCCAGCGCGGTCTTCGACGACGAGCAGGTGTTCAGCTTCAACATCGGCCTGCAGCACTAAGCCGCCGGGGACTAGCTCATTTTGCGTAGTCCTCGGAGCAAAATGTGCCTGTCCCCTTCGACGAGTGTCCGAGGGGTGCCATGCCCACGGCTTTGCGTGGGCATGAGATGCGCGACACAAGCATGGCCACTCCGAGCAGTGGCCATGGCACCCCACGGCACTTAAGCAGTGCAGTCCTCAATACCTACGGCGACGGCAGCTCGTCGCCGTTCGCGGGCGCGGATTGCTCTGCCGGCGCTGCGTTCATCACACCGTTCGGCGCTGCCGGATATCCGGCCGGGTACGCGCCGCCGCCCGGATTCGCGAACTGAAAGTCGCCATACGGTCCGTAATAGGGCGGCGCGGTGACGACTTGCGGCGGACCATACAGATTGCCGAAGTAGGGCGCGTAACTGCCGCCGTAACGCATCTTGTAGTAATCGAGATGGTACGGATATGGCCGCTGGAACCATCCGGCGTTCACCTGCGGCGGCACCCAAATGTGCGTCTTGTGGAAACGGTGCTTGCGCCGATCATCTCGATGGCCGTTCCATTCAAACGCGCGGCGCTGATAAACGGGCCTGTCGCCGTCATCGCGCTCCTCCCATTGAGCGCGAACCACGGATTGGCCGGCGATCACGATTGCAATCGCGACAAAGCGGAACCACCAGAGAAAAGCTAACGAGCGGCGCAAGGGACAGCCTCCAAAATTGGCCAGGGAACGCACCTCCTTTCATGTTAATCAGCGACCGGAAGAATCGCGAATCGGCCCGCATAATCGGACCTTCAGCCACAAGTCGTTGCCACCCAACGTAGTAGGCACCGGGCAGCCGGCAGCCGGTTCGGCCGGGTGCCGGGTCGGTGTGCCGTAACCGGCGGCTGAAAAAGCACGGAGTTTCCGCTAACGCGACGGCACACTCGGCCAAACCGGTCGCGTGCCCGGTGCCTGTTACGTTACCGCAACGAGATCTTGACCGTCCGGCCGCTAGTCTCGAAATCGAGCTTATCCTCGCGAGCCAGCCAGCCGATCGCAGCCAGAACGACATCCGGCGGCGCATCGACGGACTTTTTGATGGCAGCAATCGACTGCCCGCCGTCGGTGCTCAACAGGCCCCACACCTTTCCCGCGGCATCACCAATTACGATGCCGGAGAATGTTGCCGGTGTGCTCGATGTTGGTGTTTTTTTCATTGCCGCTGGCTTGTCGTCCGACGCGGCAGGTGTCCCGCGTTTTACTAGACGCTTCGTCGTCTTGCTGGATTTCGCAGATTTGCCTTGCGCCACGGTACGTCTCCTCGATTCGTCGATCGACCGATTCACACGACTATTGCATGGAAAAATGATAACCGAACATTGCATGGAATCCAAAGCCTAAGCGGCCCCCGGACGCCAATGACATCCCTTGGGCGGGCCAGTCCTGCCGTGTTTCCAAGGGTTGACCCTCGGGAATTAACGGGTCGCACGACGGTGGGAACGGTTGCCCGCGTCGATTAAGCTTTAGGTACACAAGCTGTCGCACCTGGAAGGGAAGGCATGAGAAACATTCCAATTCAACTCGCGATCATGTTTGTACTGTCGTCGGCCGCGGCCGACGCCCAGTGCGACACCGTAACGATCGGCGCGAGCAAGGATAACACGATTTTTCACAACACGGCCAACAATAGCGCCGGCGGTTCGGCGGGGATTTTCGCCGGCACGACAGCGTTCGGCTCGCCGCGGCGCGGCCTGATCGCCTTCGACGTGGCCGGCATCGTGCCGGCCGGCGCCACGATTACGGCCGTCGAATTGAGGCTCTACCTGGGAATGGCCGCTGGTGGCGTTAGCCAATCCGTAGGGCTGCACCGGCTCACCAAGGACTGGGGCGAGGGTACCGCCGGCAGCACGTTGCCGACCGTGCGGATGGCCGGCAACGGCTTTGCCTCCTCGCCGGGCGACGCCACGTGGAACGCAAATTTTCGCGATACGTCGCTGTGGTCGAGCCCCGGCGCGGCCGGTGATTTTTTTGTGATCGCCAGCGCATCATCGCTTGTCGACAACACCGTCGATACGCCTTTCTTCTGGTCGTCCACGCCGGCTCTGGTTAGCGACATTCAGAGCTGGCTCGACAACCCGGCGACAAACTTTGGTTGGGCACTCGTCTCGGCGAATGAAACCAGCATTGCCACGGCCCGCGCGTTTTATTCGAGAGAGGCCACCGTGGACGCCGGAGGCGACCCGATGGATCTGGCTCGCCGGCCGCTGCTGACGATCACTTACGTTCCCGAACCGGCATCGGCGGTTCTTCTCCTCATCGCGGCATCGATGGCTTTGCTCGTTCGTCGGAAACCGGCCCTTGAATGAGCTTTCTACGATCTGGGGCGTCGAAAACTCCGCCTCAGCCACCCGGCTGCCGCAAGAATCAGCGGCAGCAGGGCACTTGCCGGCTCGGGTACGCTTTCATTCCCGCCTAATCCGCCGCCCGACGTTTCCCCGAAATGAGCGCGCCAGAGATTGAAGTCCAATTGTGTGTAGCTGTCGTTGAGACCCTTGCGCCAAATCGCGTAATCGGCCGTGTCGACCGTGCCATCGCGATTCAGATCGCCCGGTAGTGAACTGTCGTACGCAACTGTCAGGTATTGGTCGGCCGCCACGTCAAACAGGTATTGAACCGCACCGTCCGGCCAATGGATGCGCAACTGATCGATGGTCGTTGCCGCGCCCAAGCCGAAGTGGACGGGCACGTCGCTCTGATTAAACGTCCCGGCGTTGGTGTTGGCTTCGCGTCGCAGGGTGAGCAGTTGCGGGGCACCGGTGTCGAGCGTTGCATAAATTGTCGCGCCGATTGCGGATGTGTTGTCCGTCGTTCCAGCCAAATCAACATACAACCAATGGTTGCCGTTGGTGGACGCGTTGTTGATGAAAACGCGCTCTGGAACGGGATTGCCGCTAATCGTAGCAGCGGTTGGCGCGATCAGATCCTGATCTCCATCGCGGTCGAGATCTCCCCAAGTGCTGTCGTACGCTCCCTCGTTGGTGGCAGCGAGACCTTCGGATGCCGTCACGTCGGTAAACGCCCAGTTGCCGTCGTTGCGATACAGCTTGCGAGCCTCATTCTTACCGTTCAGCGGCATGCGATCGTGAAAGAACAGATCGAGATCGCCGTCGTTGTCGTAATCGACCGCCCGGGCCCCGTTGAGGTCGCCGGCGGTGTCGCTGAGCAGCGGATGACCGGTAAGCGTATCGACGTCGGTGAACAAGTTACCGCCGTTGTTGCGCCAGATTTTGCTTGGATTCTGGTCGGCCCCAACCATGAACAGGTCGAGGTCGCCGTCGTTGTCGAAGTCGTGAAACTCGGCCCCATAGCTGTTGCTCAGGTACTGCGTACCATTTGAGTCGGCGATGTCCACGAAACTCAACGAGCCGGTTTGAATCAGCCGGTTCTCGTAGAAATTATTGCGGACGTTGCCGCCCGGCTGGCAGGTGGAGATGTAGATGTCCAGGTCGCCGTCGCCGTCCGTGTCGCCGATGGCCATGCCGTAACCCCTGGTTCCCAGCGTCGCCTGGAAGCCGACGGCCGCTCCCACCGGGGTGAACGAGCCCGCCGAACCCTGCAAATAAATCTCGTGCTTTTCCGGTCCCTCCATGCCAATGATCAAGTCCAGGTCGCGATCGTTGTCGATGTCGTTCCAGGCGACGTTTTGGTGAAAGCCCGGATCGTTCAATCCGGTGATCGTGCTGGCGTTAAAAAAGCCCGACGCCCCATCATTCCGCAGAACGTCGCCTGAAGTCCCGGAATTAGTTTGGCCCACAAACACGTCGACGCGGCCATCGCCATTGTAGTCGCCCCAGGCAGCGCTCCACGAACTGCCCAGCGTGGTGGAAGGAAGTGTGCTGGTAATGTTCGTGAAAGTAAGTGTTCCCGTGTCAATAAAGTCGTTGCGGAATAGTTGCCGGGCTACGGGCCCGCTTGTCTGTGTCGTTCCCTGGAAGAAAAGGTCGAGATCGCCGTCGTTGTCGATATCTGCCAAAGATGCGCTGCGGGATTCGTAGTTAACGCCGCCCAGAATTGTGGCCGCCTGGTCCGTGAACGTCGCCTCAGCAATCGAACCGAATGTTAGACCGACTAGGCAGAGCGCGCCGGCGACCGGAACGTGGTACTTGATGAGTCTAGCGGCATTCATGCGATATCTCTTGCCAACGGTGTTGCCCGTAGCGTTAACGATACCTGACCCCGGAGGCGGCCGCAACAGAATTCAGCCAGCCGGCCACGGCCCCTGTCCTTAACACAGAGCCAACGTCGTCTAATTCACATCCAGCGTGAACCTAACATCGTTTTCCTTGCCGGCCGCCACTTCCACGGTGATGCCGGAGCTACTCGCGTCGCCGTATCTTTTCGGCAGCAGATTTTTCGGCGGGGCGAACGTGCTGGTGATCGCGGCCGTGTCGAGCTTGCTGATCGCGACGGCATACTTTCCGGGAACGACTCCCGGCTTGAATTTGCCGCCGCCCGCGTGCGTCGCCAGCCGGAATTGCCCCCGCGCGTCCGTCACCGCCTGGCTGGCTATGGCGTGCTCTCCGCCATCGACGGGGTGGAAAACGACGTTTGCAGCTTCGACCGCGCTTCCGTCCCTCATGACCGTGCCGGTGACTTCGACGGTATCGGTGCCCTGTGAAGTTACATTGCAGCCGGAGAGCAGGGCGATGCAGACGGCAAGGACGGCGGGGCAAAGCGCGGCGCGAAAGGCCGGCCTCACAGTGGCCAGCTACAGTCCGTCCGCTGTAGCCGGGGTCTGTGACCCCGGTTTGCCGTCACCTCGACAGCTCGCCGGCCTCACAGAGGCCAGCTACAGCTTGTGTAAAACCAGTCGCGAAGTGGATGAGACGAGCGACTCGCATCAATAATACTCACCGTCGATCGCCTGGCCGTCGGATCGTGCGCCGAGTTTCTGATAGGTCGAGAGCCGAGAGGGGGACAGGCAGATTTTGCTCCGAAGACTCCACAAAATGAGCCAGTCCCCGGTTATTCCGTTTCCAGCAGCCGCTCGCGCGGGTCTTCCATGCTGTCGGCCATCTTATTGAGGGCCTCGGTCTCGATTTGGCGCACACGTTCGCGCGTGAGGCCGAGCTGCTCGCCGATTTCCTTGAGCGTTCGCGGCTCGTGGCTGTCGAGGCCGAAGCGCATCCGCAGCACCGTGGCTTCGCGCTGGTCCATCGTGGTCAGCATGTCCATTACGTGGTGCAGGCAGTCACTTTCCACCAGCGCGTCGTCGGGCGTAAGCTGCCGCTCGTCCATCACCATGTCGCCCAGCGTCCAGCCGGCCTCGGCCTGGTCGGTCTGCGGCGTGGCGTTATAGATCTTGATGGCTTTCTTGATGATCGGCAGCTTTTTCTTGGCCAGGCCAAGAATACGGGCCACCTCTTCCGGCGTGGGCGATCGGCCAAGCTCTTCAGTGAGCCGTGCCGTCGCACGGCGCCACTTCGAGAGCAGCTCAACCATGTACGCTGGAATGCGGATCGTCTTGCCCGTGTTGATCAGCGCCCGCTTGATCGATTGCTTGATCCAGTAGCTGGCGTAGGTGCTGAAGCGCGTGCCCATCGCCGGGTCGAAACCTTCGACCGCCCGCAGCAGGCCGAGATTGCCTTCTTCGATGAGGTCCTGCAAGCCGAGGCCTTTGCCCGAGTAGCCGCGAGCGATGTTCACCACCAGCCGCAGGTTGGCGCGAACCATTTGGTCGCGAGCGCGCGTGTCGCCCTGGCCGATGCGCGTGGCCAGATCGCGCTCTTCCTTGGCGCTGAGCAGCGGCGTTTCGTTGATCTCGCGGAGATAAGTTTCCAGCGGAGTTTGAACGGCGCTGCCCGTCTTCCGCTTCTTGGGCGTAGTGGTAGCCATCGGACTGGTTATAGCGAGAGGGAGGGTTGTCAGGAGGGGATGGAAACAGGGCGAGGAGCAGGGAGCCGGGAGTAAGAATACACTCCGCGCTCCCCGCGCCTGCTTCTTGCTAAATCATCGACGCTGGTGCGCGCGCGGCTGCACGGTGGGGAAGATATATCGCCGTGCAAGGAATGTGCGCCGCGTTCGGGCGGTAACAAAGAGTAGGGTGGAGAGTGGTATGCGGAGAGCCGGAGCGACGTCATCCTGAGGGAGGCTCGGCGACCGAGGGATCTACGTCGCCCACGACGAGATTCTTCGCTTCGCTCAGAATGACATGTTCGCGTCTCCGTCCCTCCGCTTGTAGCTAACTCTCGGCCTGAGCGGCATCTGCGGGTCGTTCCGCGCCCGCGTCCTGCTTTGCCGAAGAAGCGGGTTTGAACAGTGGTCCGGAAGTTGAGCCGACACCGCCTTTGAGCTCGGCTGCCGGTGTGCCGCCGTTGGTCGAAGCGACGGCTTCCTCTTCGGTGAGGTCGTCTTCCGCCCACTCGACGCGCTTGCGCGAGAGACCGATCTTCCGTTCGTCGGCATCGACGCGCAGGATCTTTACCTCGATCTCTTCGCCAACTTTCACCACGTCTTCCGGATTCTCGACCTTGTGATCGGCGAGCTCGGAGATGTGCAGCAGTCCTTCGAGGCCATCTTCGAGGCCGACGAAGACGCCGAAGTTCGTGATCTTCGTGACCGTGCCTTTGACGAGCTGACCCGGCTGATAACGGTTTGGAATGTCGGTCGCCCACGGATCCTCGTCCATCTGCTTGAGCCCCAGCGCGATGCGCCGCCGCTCCTGATCCACGGCAACTACCTTGCACTCAACCTCATGACCCTTTTCCACGACCTCGCTCGGATGGCCGATCTTGCGGGTCCATGACATGTCGCTGACGTGCAGCAGGCCGTCGATGCCTTCTTCGATCTCGATGAACGCGCCGTAATTGGTGAGGTTCCGCACGCGGCCTTTCACCAGGGCGCCCGGCGGGTAGCGGTCGGCCACCTTGTCCCACGGGTTCGACTGCGTTTGCTTCATGCCCAGCGAGATTTCCTGTTTTTCCTGGTTGATGTCCAAAACCATTACCTCGACCTCCTGGTCGATGTGCACCAGCTCGCTCGGATGGCTGATCCGCTTGGTCCACGACATTTCGCTGATGTGCACCAGGCCTTCGATGCCGTCCTCGAGTTTTACGAATGCGCCGTAGCTCATCACGTTCACCACGGTGCCCTTCACGGTGGAGCCGACAGGGTACTTGGCCGGCACGTGTTCCCACGGGCTGGCCGATTTCTGCTTGAGACCCAGCGCGATCTTTTCCTTCTCGTAGTCGATGTGCAAGACCATCACCTCGATCTGGTCGTCGATCTTGACCATTTCGGACGGGTGATTGATGCGGCCCCAACTCATGTCGGTAATGTGCAACAGGCCGTCGATGCCGCCTAGGTCGACGAAAGCGCCGAAGTCGGCGATGTTCTTCACGACGCCCTTGCGCAATTGGCCAACTTCGAGCTGCTTGAGCAGCTCGGACTTCTTCTGCGCCCGCTCGGCTTCGATCAAGCTGCGGCGGCTGACGACGATGTTGCGGCGGGCTTCGTCGATCTTGAGCACCAGACACTTGATCTCTTTGCCGATGTATTCGCCGATGTCGTGCGGCCGGCGGATGTCGACCTGGCTGGCGGGCAGGAAGACGTTGACGCCGATGTCGACGAGCAAGCCGCCTTTGATTTTCCGCGTTACCTGGCCGGTGACCGTGTCGCCTTCGTGGACGGTCTCCATGACCTTCATCCACTTTTCGATCTTCTCGGCCTTGCGCTTGCTGAGGACGATCATGCCGCGATCGTCTTGCCGGCCCTGGACGTCCTCGGTGTCTTCGACGAGGACGCGAAGCCGCTCGCCGATCTCGGGAACCGTGTCGCCTTCTTCCCACTCGTTGCGTGGGATAATGCCTTCGCTCTTGTAGCCGACATCGACCAGGATGAAGTCGTCGTCGATGCGGAGCACCTTGCCTTCAACGATTTGATTGGGACCGACGTCTCCGCCGCCGAGCCAATCCATGTCCTCGGGCAGCGCTTCGCCGATTGCTATGTTCCAGTCTTCGTCCGATACGTCGAACTCTCGAATTAAATTCCGGTTAACCATAAAAGGAGGGAAACAAACTTGTTGGGGCGCTCGTGCGAACCGCTCGCACGCCACGCCGTGTGAATCTCCCTCTCCCTTTGGGAGAGGGCCGTGGTGAGGGTACCTCCGCAATTCCCCAGGGCCCGACCGGCAACGCGCCAGCCAAAACAGGGACACATGGGGGAACCCAACATCATATCCGACTTAGGGTTGTGAAACAATCGACGATGCCTGCTGTAGCTGGCGTCTGTGACGCCGGTTTTCTGCGTAGGGCCCTTGAGTTTTGTCACACGCGGCGAACACGATTTTTTTGGACAAAACTCACTGCTATCGTCACACCCCAAACCGCGCCCGCACGGCAATTGCAGGGTTTTGGCGGTGCGGGCTGGTGACAAAACTCACGTAGTTTTGTCCACGCCGCGCACTTTCGGGTGGCAGTTGTACCTACTCCCGCATTCGCTGCAAAACTCGGCGAATCGCGTAGATGCGCAAAATTCCCCCCTGGGGTTTTGCGCACCTTGGTCTGATTGAGACACAACTCAACATCACATTTACTAATGCGCACACGGTTAGCTCGCCTGGCTAATAGCTATCAGCTTCTTCGAAATGTCAAAGAACGAGCGCAGCAAGCGCGGGATCGACGTTAGCACAGTGCGCGGCCAAAAGGAGCTTGTCCCGCGGTTAGTTGAAAAAGATGGTGGTTCCTCCCCCCGGACGTTACAGTCTGGGGAACACCAATTTCCTTTGAAAGGAGGAACGCACCAT
>JAKEIB010000257.1 GCA_022614705.1 Planctomycetota bacterium
CACCCAAAGCAAGCTCACACGTATGTCCAATAACCCTTCGCTAATTCGCGGCATCTTCTTCCGTTGTTGTGTTGCAGATTTTTTCGGATGAGCCATAGTTGGCGCCGAACGTGTTGCTGCTCGGCTTGCCTGGCGGTCGCACGGCAGCCACAATAGTAATATAATGTTGGAATCCGGTCGTTGCGTTGGCTATTCTCGATGGAGCCTCGGATGAGTATCGCCGCCCATTACCCTCACATCGTTGTCGATGCAACCGGCGATGCGCGCATCGATCAGACGCGGTATAAGGTGCTGCACCTGGCGGCGGAGCATTATCATCATGGCTGGACCGCGGAGGAATTGTTGCGGCAACACCCCGACTTGCGACCGGAGCAGGTGTACGCGGCGCTGGCTTACTTTTACGATCGTTATGACGATCTGATCGCCCAAATGGAGTCGTCGGCTGCGGCCGCGGAAGCGGCGCGGCAGGCGCATGGGCTGTCGCGCGATGAACTGCTGAAACGCGCGGGTTCAGGAACACCGTAAGATGCCGCTACCGGCTTGCATGGACGTGCATGTGCCGGCAGCATCACGGCAGGGTTGCGACGTCGCGGCATTGACGTACATACGAGCCAGGAGGATGGTTCGGATCAATGGCCGGACGACCGCCTGTTAGAGCGAGCGACCGTGCTGGGGCGCGTACTGTTCAGTCAAGACGACGACATGTTGCGCGTGGCTGCCGATTGGCAGCGGCAAGGACGTTCATCGAGCGGCGTCATTTACGCGCATCAATTGAGTGCCGGCATCGGCACGCTCGTCAAAGATCTAGAATTAGTATTATCGTGCTGCACCGCAAACGAGTTGGCGAACCGTGTTACGTATTTGCCGCTCAAATAATTTTGATGACCGGATAGCGCGCGTCGATGGCGCGTCGAGGTTAGATTATTCAAGGCCGAAGGCGCCGGCGGGGGGAATTTCGATGCCGGTTTTGCGCGTGGCGTTGAGCGTGGGGAGGAAACGCGGTTCGATGAGGAAGCTCACGCCGATGTTGTCTTTGGACTGGTCGTAATTGGCGCCGAGCGTGGCGACGAGGGCTTCGCCGATGCGCGTGAAGGCGATCGTTTGACTGTTGTTGCCGCTGCCGCCGATTTCGAAGGACGCGCCGGCCGAGCCGATCCACTTCGGGCTCATGCGATAGTTAACGGTCGTGTTGATGACGTTTGAGTCGATGATGCCGCCGAACGTGCGGACGCCGAGATAGGCGTTGCCGCGCATGGGACGGTTGAGCAAGATGCCGAGCGACGCGGTGCGGAGGCCGTCGCCGAAGGTTTCCGCGGCGCCGTCGGAGAGGACCGAGAAGCGGTCGCCAAGGTGCCAGCGGAGATCGTAATCGAGCATTCCGACGACGGCGCCGAAGTTGTCGCGATTGTCATTGGGGAAGAAGGTGGCATTGGAATCGAAAGTGACCCAATCGATGATGCGTTCCTCGCCCAAGGGACCGCGCTTGGTTTGCAAGCGGTGTCGCATGCCGGTGCGAACGGCCGCGAAATCGTCGGCGATTTCGCTCGAGGGCGACGTCACCCAGCCGTGCAGGCCGGAGCGGAGCGCGTAAAACCGGGGATCGAATTTGGCGCTGATGAACGACGGCGCGCCGGGGATGTAGTAGGTGCCTGCGAGCTCGCCGCCGAACGGCGCGAAGAACAGGCGGCGTCGCATTTCGAGGAACGCGACGTCGTCGATCTCGTCGTAGAGCGGGAACTGGTTAAGGTCGCGCGAAGCATCGGTGTACGATGCTTCGGCGTCGAACACCACTTTGTGGGCGAGACCGTTGAGGTTGAACAGGGCGTCGCGGATCGCCGGGTCGACGTACCAGAACGGGATGCTGGCGCGGATACCGGTGTGGACGTAGGCGCGATCGATGTTGTTGCCATTGATGTCGTCGCCGGCGTGGTACAGGTCGCCGAGCACGAACGGCACGACTTTGAATGGGGCGAGATCGAGCGGATAGTCGAGCTCGTGCCGCGTGGTCAAGCGCTCGCCGGCGGCGTCGATCGGCAGACCCGCGGCGTTCTCCTCCCACGGCATCAACTCGAACTGTGAGGCGAGCGTGGGGTTCGTGGGCGTGGAGGCAATGCCGATGTCGGCATACGCGGCAGTTGAGTGCGTGAACCACGTGAGCTGATCGCCTAGCAGCGGCTCGCCCAGCCAGTTGTGGTCGAGGCGCGGGAGCCACTGCGTTTGCGTGAAGAAGTCGTTCACGCGGCCGTTGGCTTCGACGGAAATCGATTGGTTGTCGTAGGTGCGCTTGAGGCGCACCCCGGTGAGCTGGTCCTTGTTCTGTTCCCACTCGTCCTCGTAATACTGTTCGAGGAACGTGCGGTCGCTGATCCAGCCGACTTCGGCTTGCACGGTCCAGTCGTCGAGCAGGCCGCCGATGAGATGCTGGCGATGATTCCAGAACGTGCGGCCGCGGAACTCTTCCTCGGGCACGATGTCGCGCCGGCCGAGGCCGAGGTTGTCGGTGCCGCGGTCGTTGATGAACCAGGCGTCGGCGCGGCCGGTCGTGGGGCCGACGAGATCGAAGAACGTGTCGCGGGCGTATTGCACGCCGGTGCCGAAGCCGACGCCGCGTTCGGTGAGCAGGTCGAGATTGAGGTCCCACTCGACGCCGACCGGCGCTTCCATGCCGAGGATTTGGAAGGCGTCGAATTCGAGCAGCGCCTGGAAGCCGAAGATCGAGTCGTTGCGGAGGCGGACGTTGTCGATGAAGTAGCTTGGTTTTTCGAGGTCGGTGGCGAACGTGGGCCAGTAGAAGATCGGCACGCCGCCGAGGTAAACGTAGTTGTTCTCGCTCTGGACGAGCATGTTGTGGTCGACGACGGGACCGGCGATCGGATCGACGAGTGGCGCGCCGGTGCGCGGGTCGACGGCGGGGCGCTGCAGGTCTTCGAACGTGATCGTGTCGGCGGTGAAGGCGTAGCTCGGTTCTTCGAGCCGGCTGCTCGTGACCAGGCCATCCTGAGCGACGAAGTGCGATTGGTCGAGCTGGCGCATGGCGGCCGCGCGCAGGCGCACGAGGCCGGGGTATTGGTAGCCGTCGACCTGTGGAATGGGCGTGAGCAGCTCGGCATTGAGGATGATGCCGATCTGGCGGCGGACGTCGTAGAACATGCGGTCGGCGTACACGGTGCGATCGCCCTGGCGGAAGACGATGTTGCCTTCCATGTAGATTTCCAGCGGCAGGTCGCTGGCCTGGGCCAGGTCGGTGGGGTTGGACGTGTTGACGCCGGAGGTCCAGATGACGGCGCGGTCGGTTTCGATGTCAATGTCGCCGAGCGGGCCGAACTCTTGGGGCAGGCCGTCGATCGAGAGACCTTGGATGACGACGTTCACCCCGCCTTTGATGACGAGCGCGTTTTCGCCGGGGCTGGGCGTGAGCCACTCGGCTTGCGGGCCCATGCCTTCGGCGCGGGGGAAGATTTGCACGCGGCGGAAAGTCGTTTGGCCGGGCGGCGCGGCCGGGACGAGCGGTTCGGGCGGCGGCACAGTTTGCGGATAGGGCAGCGGCGGCGGGGCGAATTGAGCCTGCTGGACGGCCGGATCGATTTTGGGAAGGCGCGTGACGGTGGGGTCGATGGGGTCGAGCGCGTCCTGGGCCAAGGCGGGCAAGGCAAGATTGCAAATTGCAAATTGCAAAATGAAAATTGCAAATTGCGGGAGCAGCACCGCAATTGCGTTTAACCGCGACGCGGAGCGGCCGCCGCGGCCGCGCAGCGGAGCGCGCATACCGCAAGCGCAGCGGTTCGGTTGCGGCGCAGTCGTGCGCGCGGGACTCGAGCTAGATTGATTCGACGAGATTAGACCGGCGTCCTTGCCAGACGAAAAGTGTGCGCACGCTGCGCGCAAGCGCGCCCTGGCGTGCATGGTTTGCCGGCCCACGCGACCCAAGGCGAAGCGCGGCCGGCAATTACGAAAAGTCGCAGTGAAAAATGCGGCGGATTATAGGTGGGCCGCGCGCCAGCAGTCAATTGCGCTTGCGCCCGCTAGCATCGGGCGCAAGGCAAGATTTCAACAGAAGTTGCGGTGCGAACTTACGTCGACGGTTCGGCAAGCAGGCCAGACCCAGCAGTAGCATGGAAAAGGTCGTTGGCTCGGGGACCGAATACGTGTAGTCGATCGCCACGGCCAACGCCGCGTCGTTATCGATGTCCTGCGTTGAGCCGAAACTGCCGTACTGCGCGATGTTGGCCCGCATGATTCCAGTGCCGGCGTGCCCCAGCGCAATCGAGTGGCCGATCTCGTGCAACGCAATCGTTTTGAAGTCCATCTCGAAAACGAACAACGGATTCGCCGACGCCGCGGGCGTGGTGAAATTCGCGTCGCCGGCGATCAGCGTCAAATCGCCAAAGCCGGCCGGCGCCGTGTCGCTCCAGGTTGTGCCCGAATCGTCGGAGAACTCGATCGCGATGTCCGGCAGGCGGTTCGGCGAGCCGGAGTAAGTCCACGGCGTGTCGAAGGTGATGGACGTGGTGTTGGTCATCTCGCCCTTCTTGCGGATGCGTTTGTTGGGAGCGTCCGTCGCAGCGCTGACCTGCGGCTTCTTCACGAATTGGAGCTGGTTGGCGGCCGTGAACTGGGCATACGCATCCGTGAGCGAGTCCACAAACACCACGGAAATCTCGGTTGGCCCCGAGTTCGCCCGCTGAAAGTTGATCGCCAGGCGGTCCCACGGGTCCTTCTTGGCATTGAACTGCGTTGTGGCCTTCGTGACCCAGGAGTTGTATCCCGCTTCGATCACGTCCATTGCCTCGCCGGGCACCGTCGAGTCGCCGCCGTAGCGCACCGGCATGCTCGACTGAATCAACCCATGCCCAAACTGCGCTGGTCCAAGCGGCGCCACCGAGCTGTGCACCGTCCGATCGTCCCACGCCTTGTTGATCAGCCAAGTCTGGAACTTATCGAACGGATCGGCTGTGAGATGGTTGTGGTTCCACTTGTCCGCCGTCGCATCGTCCCAGGGCAGCGCCGGCGAACCGTCGTTCTTCCAGCTCACCGTCTGTGCATTGTGCACATGGGCTATCGGCGACGGAATTCCATAAGCTGCGTTGGTCGTGGCACAAAGTGCAACGGCGAGAAGAAACCGCGAACGATGAATAGCCATTAGCGACCTTTCTCCGGCCAGTGGCAGGTCTGGTGGGCCTCGGTCTCGCTTCTCCTTTTTCCGGTACTGACAAGCTCCCTCATGATACCACTGAAGTTGAAGCCGCCAAGCCAATAGTTCCAAAGTCCGAGACTAACGCCGCCCGGTATATATGTTGTGGCCGCTTCGCGGCCTTTATTGCGCGCCCTCACCGCGCCCTCTCCCGACTGGAGAGAATACTACTGGTTGAGCGAATACAGCAGCACGTTGAGGCTGATGCGCACCGCGTCTTGTTGGATGTAGCCGCGGCAGCCGATGAGTTTAATCGCCGAATTGGAGCGTGCGGGGGCGATTGGCTCAAAACTCGCGCTACTGGATCGAGAGCGGATGGGCACGGAAAACGCACACGGAAAACGGGTCAGAACGATTTACGGCGTAAATCGTTCTGACCCGTTTTTGCTCCGATAAGCATGGTCGTCCTCCTTTCAAGGTGCATGAACGGCTTGTAGGTCGTAACTTCGATTCCCTCCATCACCGCCGCCTGCACTGCGGCAGCAGAGCGGCCAGACCCACGATGAGCAGGGCCAGCGTCGCCGGCTCGGGAACGACTCTGGGTTGCGTTGTCGATACGTAATCCATGATGTCTTGCTCGAGGGGAGTGCCGCAGACACCTCCTTCCGCCTGGCATTCGAATTCCCATTTGTCCGGGAAGTCAATTAACATGGTCGTGATCGGCTGGGGATTCCACCGGTGCGCACCATTCTCGAATGCACCGAACATGTTGGCGACCGTCAGCGCCTGGGTCAGATTGACCTTGTTGGCGTTATAGTTTGCCGGATGGCCAGCCTGCGGTCCACCTACGAATAGATCGTGCGTCATCGCGGGGCCGGTGGCAGCTCCCGTATCGAAAGCGAACGTGAAGAACTCCCGCTGGGCCGCATCGACATATTCACCTTGCACCGACGTGATCTTCGCCATCCCCTTTTTCACCTTGACCTTGCCGGTAGGGAGATTCACAATTAGTCCCGCTTGGTCCTCAATGAATGATGGCTCCTTATTCGTCAACTCCAATTTGCCCCCGGCCAGATCGTACTTCCCAATGTTGCGTCCGGCGTTGTACCCGCAGAATGCAGTCAATTGTCCGGGAACGTCATCCTTCATTCCGAATGTCACGCCATAATACAGCCCTGCTTCCAGTGACCAAACTCGAAAGCGGTTCTTGGCGGCATCTTCGCCGCTTTTCCACAACAAGGTGTCGTTCACGGCAGCCCCATTGAAAACGGCGTACTTGGCGATACCGTCGCCTCTGATGTCTGGAAGCGGAAGAGTAACAAAGGCACCGTAGCACGCTGTTGCCAACACAAACTGCGCGGGCAGCGCGAGGCTGATGGGCAATTGTCTCATAAGGTGCCTCCAAAGAGTACTCGGGGGGAAAGGGGGCGCAGCTCGTTGCTCATTGCTTTGCCGGTGAGCATGTTCGTCCTCCTTTCAAGGTGCATGAACGGCTCGTAGGTCGTAACTTCGATTTCTTCGTCCCCGCCGCCTGCATTGTGGCAACAAAGCGCCCAGACCCAGCAGCGCGAGGCCCAACGTCACCGGCTCGGGGACCGGAATCGGGCTTTGGCTGAGATTGAAAACCCGGTTCCTTCGCGTGGTACCGGCAGGCGGCACTTGCTGCATGGAAAACTCGTGAATGCCGATGCCCCGGGGATTCCAGTCGGTCAGGTGCCCGCTGCGAAGAATGCCGTTGCGGGCCTGCAGACCGTGCGGTGCATTGTTACCCTCCTGCATGCGGATGGGATCGTTGCTGAAAGGACTGAATGCGTAGTTGTCGTTATGGAAATGGGCAAACCAGGGGTGATCCGCGTCCAGGTGATGTGGAATGTCGGTCTTGGCCACATTGCCGGACTCCTGGAGCCGCCACACGAACCCGCTCCAGTTAAAGCCAGTCCTATTGAAGACGATCTCGCGTAGCGTGATCCGCAGGCCGAAATCGCGGGCGTACTTCGTCTCTGTGAAGGTAAAGACGATCGGGTCGAGATTCCTGTAGGTCTTCTCGATGATCAGGCTTCCTTGATTGGTTCTAGCGCCAATGGCCCCGTCGCGCGGCTCCCAGTGCACCTTGCTAACGTCTGGGGAGGTCCAGGAGACCTCGTACCCGGTGTCATACGCGTCGCTCTTCAGGGCACACGGCGACGTGGTGCAGGTGATCAACGCGGCGTCGGCAGGGTGGCCCGCAATCGCCAGCGCGCAGACAAACACGACGCCACCGGTGAACATCAGACGCCTAGAAATGGCTCCCGTCCTGTGAAATGGCAAACCGGCGATGAGAGACAACTTAAGCTGTTTCATTTGAATTGCCTTTTTCGTTTCTAATGGCCAATAAAGGCGACGTAGCGCTTGTTTTATGATGAGTAACGAGCAACAACCGAGCGGCGTCCGTTTTACTGAACCAGTGACGTTTAAATACATCGCGTGCAGTCAACAAAAGTCGCCACTATTTTCTTCAAATAGTTCTGTCCTGTTATCCTCCGGTGAATGTCTCGCGCTGTTTGCGGCAAGGCGCCAGGAAGCTCAGACGCAGGATGTCTGAAACTCTGCTTGAAAACATGTTGCGTCATCACCGGCGCCGCTGAGTGCCGACGACGCTCGCTCTGTCTCACAGTTGATTCCGGCCCCGACGTCCGCGGCACGGCACCAGCGTGATGGCCAATGCCACAAGACTCATCGCCGCAGGCTCAGGAACGACCAGGGAGGACCCTTCAATCATCCTGGTGTACTGGGGATCCAAACTGCTCAACTGTAGTCCGCCACCTGTGTCAAGATTGAACTCCGGTTCAATGCCGTTGTTATAGTGGACCAGCTCGTTTATCGTGTCAGCGACGGTGAAGGAGGCGCCCTGGGGGATCTGCATCTGCACGTCGCCGGTCAACAGTCCATCACTGTTGTCAAAGAGACCCAGGGGAACGTTGAGGTTGTGGGGAGATACGCCGACAAGGAATTGTCCCGGGGTCGTGTGGTCGTATTCCGCCATAACGTCCAGCAGCGCCAGCCCCGCGTTATCCTCCGCATCCGCCACACGCGCTCCCACACTGTGCGAGTCGCTAATCGAAAGCTTGACGAGCCTGGCTAGCGTCCAGCACTTACCCGGGTCATGTCCGAAGGTGCTGACAGTATGCACCCGGTACGTTCGTACCACCCAAGCACCGAAAACCTTGTTGTGTATCGTGTACTCCGACCCAACCACGCCCGCCGAGGCCGCGCTCGCAGATAGGCTGAGAGCAACGACTGTCACAACGAGAAACCGTCCAATATTTGGACAATGAAGTAGCCGAGCCATATCATTCTCCTTTTTGTTCATTAGATCGATGGCCCACAGCAGATGCTGGAAACACCGGTTGATCTCTCCACGCAAACACCACTGGGCAACTAAGTGCCAGGAACTAAACGCGAACGCTTGAGGAACAGGGCAAACGAGGCACCCAACTCTCTGATTTCGTGAGATAAGTTGAGCGACCTGTCGCTGAAATCGTGCAAGGGCTCCGCCCAATCTATGGTTCCGCTCCAAGTCGCTACTTAAATGGTTGTTTCGATCTTCATAGGCATCTCCTGATTGTCGGCTCGCTTTCAGTGCGCTGGAAAAGCGGTCAAGTGCAAAAGGGGGAGCGATCGATTTACGCCGTTGATCGTTCTGGTCCTTTGTTGTTCCTCCGCGGGAATGGTCCCGGGCGATCGTCGTCCCACGCGGCCAACAAAAAACGACAGTTGAAACCTCTCGAAACGCGGCCGGAATGCGGCCTGCGCGGAAAGACTTCAACTGTCGTGTTGGCTGGATTAGCGTTCCCTCGTAACCTTCGAGGTCGCCTTTGTTTTTACCTGATTGGATCTAACCTTGACTTGGGGAAGGGAACCGTCCTTTGGAACCTCAACAAGAAAATACTTTGCAAGCGATCATAAACTCCGACATTTTGCCAGCGTAGACGTCGGAGGCCCCTTCCGCCAGTCAGCTAGTCAGGGGACAAGGTGAGCGATTGGCCACGGTTGGTTCGCGACGTCCGCGACTTCCGCCGCGACGACTCCGCGATCTGGGCGCGTTCTGCTGTTGGACAACGCGGACCACCAACTGCAGCCGGCTGGTGACGTGCAGCTTGTGGTAGATGCGCTCTAGATACGTGTGGACCGTGTGGCGCGAAATCGCTAGTTCACGTGCGATCGCGGCTTCCTTGTGGTCGTCGAAGATTTGTTGGACGATCTCCAGCTCGCGTGGAGAGAGTGCAAGCGTCACGGCGATCCGGCGCCACGCCTCGTCCGTGAAAAGAGACTGGCCGGTGTCACCGGCGTGCGAACGAAGCTTGATAGCGTTGACAACCACGGCCGCACCTCCCTAATCCCTGTGCCGGCCGACGATCCCATGCGGTATTGTCGCCTGTGTGGTCGCAGCGTAGCGGTTTCCGGAGCGAAAGTCAAGGAAAAAAATGACGCCTGTAGTGGTGCAGATATCGAGGTGTTGCACCGGCGATGGTACTTGCAAATCCCACTTGTCTTGACCGCAGTTTGCCGACGGCGGCGTGGCTTTCGAGCGTGCGGCGAATGGCAAATGCGAGAAATTGAGGGCGGGCCTCAATGGCTTGCCGTGGGTAGGTTTACTTCGAGCCAGGCGCGGAGGCGGAAGGCGTCGGTGGCGCGCGGCGCGGGGTCGGTCGCGAACAGGATGCGGCCGTCGGTGCCCACTACGAGCATGCGATTCGGCCAACCGGCGTAGGCCCGGCCGACGCGGTTGTCGATCGAGTCCACGGCAATCGGCATCGAAAGCTCGAGCGTGCGGCCGCAGGTTGCCGCGATCTGGCTTCGCTCATCCAACGTATCCGGCTGCGGAACCTTCATGAGTGACGTGCTGCGATTTTCATCCACGAGCGACAGCACCGAATCGGGATGCGCCTCGCGGATGTAAACGAAAACGAACTCGGCGCGGTCGCGGAAGTCGAGATACACATCATCGATTCCGTCTAACTGACTGCGAAACGGCGGGCAGGTGACGCTGCCGAAGATGAGGACGACCGGCTTTTTGGCGCGGAGCTCTTTTAGGAAGACGGCTGGTTGCTTTTGCGCGCCATTTGCCGACTCGCCCTTCCTGCGCGCATTTCGCTTGCTGCGTTCCGCCAGCGCGACCGCTTCATCCGTCCCACCGGCCAATGGCAACGTGAATTCCGGCGCGATGCCGCCGACGCGCAATTGATTGGCCCACCGCTCGCTGCGATCCGGCGGCGTGATGATCTCGCCTGGCTTGGCCCCAAATCTCCCGCCGCGTCCGCGTGCCGCACGATTCGGCGCTTGTCCGCACGTCGAGTCAATCGCGGCAATGGAAACCAGAAGAGCCGTAAAGAGTATAACCGCCGCACGCATGGTGGCACCCTTAAAGATACGCATGGAGTACACCCTGTCATTAAACACCGAATGTTGCGGATTGTTTCGGGCGGTACGAAGGGGCAGCATGTCCGGGAGTCCAATATTTGAACTTGACGTTTTGCAATACATATTGCAAAATGTAATATGTGAGAATCATCCACGGCGGCACGGTGAAAGGATGGGCGGCGCTGCACCGTGACGCGGCGGAATCGCTCTCCGCGTGGCTCAAAAACGCCAGCCATGCCACCTGGCGGAACCTGGCGGAGGTGAGGCAGGTTTATCCGCACGCCGACCCGGTAGTGGTGGACAGCGGTCGCACCGCCGTGGTGTTCAACATCCGCGGCAACCGATATAGATTGGTAACGGCGATTCATTACAACCGGCAGGTAATCTACACGCTCAGGTTCATGACCCACGCCGAATACTCGAAGAGCCGGTGGAAGGACGCGTTATGAGCACGGCAACCTCCGCGAAGCCTGATCGACGCTATATGAATCTCGTGCATCACTTTCCGTTGCGGCCGATTCGGAGCAAGCGGGAACTGGGCCGGGCGATGAAGATCGCCGGACACCTAGCGACGCATGACGAGGGCACGCTTCCGCGCGGTGAACAGGACTACCTGGATACACTGACGGTGCTGATCGAGGACTACCAGCGACGGCATCCGCTGGAGCTGCCCGAGGTCACGCCCCTGGCGATGCTCAAGCACCTGATGGAACAGCACAACATGAATGTCACGGAGCTGGGCCGCGTGGTCGGCAGCCAGTCGAATGCGTCTCTGATTCTTTCCGGCAAGCGGGCGATCAGCAAGCGCGTGATGCGTCTATTGAGTGAGCGGTTTGGGGTGGTGCCTGGCGTGTTTCTGTGAAAACAGACAGAGCAGGCGATCGCAAGAGTTCTTTAGGGTGTTGGCGAGCACTCGGTTGGTTATCGAGATTTGCGCGGGTGGTTAGGTGACGATTGAGCTTTTTGAAATAGGTGGGCAGCGTAAATTGTTACTCCCATTTTTCAGCCCAATTTTTTTTGGCCGACCTCTTGACTTGTAACCCACTCTGGATACATTTTCTTTGGCGAGTTCGGTACCGAACCTGCCTTAGTCGACTAGTTATTCGCGATTTTGGCCGAAGCGGCCGTTGTTTTTGTGCGCGCCGTTCGAACGGCTGGGGAGTGTCTTCCCGTGGGCTATTCGCGCGTGACGCGTACAATTCTATAGGCGGTGATAAAGAAGTCGCCGCCGTTTTCGTTGATATGAGGTGACACTTGTATGCAGGCTTTCGCCGGCACCACTCGTTAGCTTTCAGATAATAACGAGCAACGCGCGGAGGGGCACAACAGAAATAGAATTTGAAGTCCATGATCGGCCCATGAGATTTGTTTCTCTGGGCCGTCTTCGTTTGTTTCAGGCCCGCGAGAGCATAGCGTCCTCTCGCGGGCCGCTCTCGTTTATTAGGAGTAACAAAATGGTTGTGATCCTGCCAAAAGTGTCCTACTGCCACCAAGCCCTGCAAGTTCTGGTGCGAAGCAAGAAGGGTGGTTTCATTACGAAGAATTGCCTGACGTGTAACGTGCCGCGACGCGTCCTACTGAGTGACTTACCTCGTATGACGTGTGAGAACTGCTGCGCGATCATGCGCAATGGATATCGAGGCAAGAATTATTGCTCTAGTTGCCGGGCTTGTGGTTTCGAGTTCGAGTGGTGGAGTCGGCTGCCGTGGTACTTTGAGATTTAGCGAGGGGACCAGACGGTAGCTCACGTATCAGCCGTACAGAAAGGAGAAATCCAATGAATCCGAGTTGCGAAAATCAAGAGTGTTCTCGTTATAACCTGCCGATGCGAGAACGAGTTGACATTGACCCTTGTCTGCGCAAGTGTGAAGAATGCGGGGCTGTAAAATCAATGACACCAGAATCCCTGGCAGCATCGACTATTCCAAGTAATGAGGGAGAGCAACAACTGCTCGATCGATATTACCAGGGGCATTACGGCCAAACCTATCGTCAACATCGCGCGAGCGGCAACGGGCCTTATGACACTCGACGCCGCTAGCGATTTCTCATTGGAACGACATGTTCGTATGTGGCTCGGCCTTCGACCGTGAAAGAAATTCCCTGCAATGCCAACGAAGAAAGTGCGGCTTCGGGTACGAGAGTGTACCCTTCGGCGAACGTTTTGAAAGGGTAGCGGCCCGCGAGAAAGCCGAGCGCCTTGCGTTCCGAGTCCGAATTCGGGAAGCGAAGTTTGATCATGCCATTAGTATACGGCGCGGCGAGTGCGGCAACAAGCTCAGACATCTGACACGTGATAAGTCGCGAGCGTTACTGATTCAGCGAATACAGCAGCGCGTTGAGGCCGATGCGGGCGGCGTCTTGTTGGGTGTAGCCGCGGCAGCCGATGCTTCGTGGATTCCTTCTATGAGGATGTCGATCGGGTCGGTAATACCCGATTACTTGCTCTTTCGATTTCGTCGCCGAGAAGGAACGGACCGAGTTGTTTGGGCTGGAGCAGCCTCAGTCGGCGCACGCAGGATTTGCCGCTCGAACATGTCGAGATACTCCTGATATTGAAAACGCCGATTGCGCGTGCGTCCCGTAGTTTCGATGAGCAATCCCATTTTTGTCAGCTCCTCGATCAAATTCGAGGCGGTTACATAAGCGCATTCGAGGTGCCTCTCGGCCATGCCAACCGAGATTACGGGGTGCTGAAACAAGTAATCGAGCAACAGCAATCCATTCACGGAGCTTGAAAAACGCGATGTAATTGACTCGCGATGCTTTTCGCGCAAATCAAGAATGGCGCGTGCCGTTTCCGTGGCGCCTTGACTAACTTCGAATACCCCACGGAGGAAGAATTTTACCCATGACTCCCAATTTCCGTCGTTACGGATCGCCATGAGACGGTCATAGTATTGCGCACGATGGGCTTTGAAAAAGTAACTAAGATAGAGCAAGGGCTGTTGCAGGATCTCGCGCTCGCACATCAAAAGCGTAATCAATAAGCGACCAACTTGGCCGTTACCATCGAGAAACGGATGAATTGTTTCGAACTGTGCGTGGGCCAACGCGCAATGGATCAGCATGGGTAACGACGAGCGGTCGTGTAGAAACTTTTCAAAGTCATCCAGGGCAGTTTGCATTTCGTGTGCCGGCGGCGGAACAAATTCCGCTTGTGCCAACGTGCAGCCATGCGGGCCAATCCAATTCTGAGTCGTCCGAAATTCGCCCGGCTGTCGTTCAGCACCCCGAACGCCCTGCAGAAGCTTCTTGTGAATTTCGCACAAGAGGCGCTTTGAGAGCGGCAGCTTGGCGAGACGCCGCAATCCAAAATTCATCGCCGCGATGTAATTGACGACCTCTTCGACATCCTTGGGTTGATCGGTCGTGACCGAGCCTTCGACTTCAAATTGGAGCACGTCTTCTAGTGTGCTCTGAGTGCCTTCGATCTGCGAGCTCAGTACCGCCTCGTGGCGAACGTACATGGCCACAAACAGGTCCGGATTAGGAAGAACCGAGGCGACGCCGTCGAGTCGGCCGAGAGCGCGATCGGCATCGGACAACAGCCGGGTCATTTCGTCGTCGTATGCCAAGGCAGGCTTGGGAATTAGGCGCGCCGGGAAGAATGCTCGGTAGCCGGTTGGTTGCTTAACGTAACGACCCGCTCGCATGGTACGACTCTTCTGCTTGCGGATATTTAGGGGAACTGAAATAAGGCCTCTCCGCAGCCATCGTTATTTTAAATATATGCCATATTTTGAAATAGCGATAGTTCCCGCACTAGAAAATGCGTGGTTTTTCAATGATTACTGGCATCCCCAACCCAATCCAAAAAACCACAAGGC
The DNA here is from genome assembly GCA_022614705.1 of Planctomycetota bacterium. GTDB lineage: Bacteria > Planctomycetota > Planctomycetia > Pirellulales > Lacipirellulaceae > JABDGM01. The sequence goes on from JAKEIB010000257.1 coordinate 14,362, forward strand.
ACACGCTATTGATTCAATGAATACAGCAGCACGTTGAGGCCGATGCGGGCGGCGTCTTGTTGGGTGTAGCCGCGGCAGCCGATGGCTTCGTGGCTTTCCAGCGCGCAGCTGATGTCGAACGGCGAGAAGATGACGGCCCAGCGGCCGCCCATCTGGATGCCTTCGAGTTGCGGCTCGACCTGGCGGACGCGGGCGGCGACGGGTTGGCCGGCGGCGGCGGCTTGCGGGTCGCGGAGTGAGACTTGGCGGATGTCGAAGCCGCCGTTGGCCGTGGTGAAGAGCGGGTCATCCACCGGGATGCGCTGGAGCGAGTGGTCGGGCAATGCGGCGGCCAGCTCGCGGCGCAGCGCGGCGGTGAATGGCTGGCTTGCACAGATGGAGTCGGCGAGCAGTGTGCCGCCGCGTTCGAGGTATTCGCGCAGTTGCTTGCGCTCAGCATCGGTAAGGCGGAAGTCGTGCCGGCCGTGCATGAAGACGAGATGGTAACGGAACAGGTTTTCGTTGGAGATGTTAATCAGCTCGGGCGCGGCGCGGACTTGCAGCTTGGCTTCGCCTTGCGAGGCGGTGCGGAGCAGGTTGAGGAGCGCGCCGGGGGCGTCGTTGCAGCCGCCGCCGTGGCTTAATTTGGCGATTTCGATGACGCCGCGAGCGCCGTCCGCCGCGGCGGACTCGCCGTCGTCTGGTGTGTTGAAGCTCTGTTCTTTGCCTTTGGGCTCGCGGTTGGTGGCGTAGGTGAGGACGTTGACGCCGACGGCGAGGGCGTCGGCGATGTGTCGCTTGACGGCGTCGGGGTATCGGCTCCATTGGCCGGGTTGGGCCAGTTCCCAGTAGCACGACAGATCCTGGTCGACGTAAACGACGCACGTCCGGCAGCCGTATTCGACGCCCCACAAGCGGCCGACGTACGGCGAGTCGGGACGCACCAGGTCTTGCATCCGCCAGATCGGATGGCCAGGCGTGAGGCGTTGCAGCTGATATTCGGGCTCCGGAAAAACGGCGGCCATAAGCTGACGGATGCCGGCGTCGAAACGGCTGGGGGCGCTGCAACAAGCTTCGGCGAAGATGAAGCCGCCGCGGTCGACGTAGTCGCGCAGCTTCTCGGCATGCGGCATCAGATTCGGCGCCTGGTTGCCGCTGATGTACAGCACGGGTGCTTGCAGCAAGTCTTCGACCGCGGCATTTTCCGGGTCCATCACTTGCCACGTGAGGCCGAGCTCCCAGGCTTCTTCGGTGTACGCGGTGAGGTTGGCGGCGTCGCGGCGGTGTTGGTTCCATTCGTTGCCTTCGCCGTATTTCATTTTGGCCATGACGATTGGCCGGCGGCCTTTGGACAGGAACAAGAGCGCCATCGCGGTGCTGATGCGCGGATCGCGCTCGGCATACCAGCCGCCCTTCCAATAGTGCGAGAGCGAGTCCTGTTCGCGGACCAAGACTTCGGCGCCTTCGCGATACCAATCGTGGTCGCCGATGAAGCGTCGCGCGGTGAGCCGGCCGGCGCGCTCCAGGCCGTAAAGGTAGTAGTAGAGCACGGCCTGGCCGCTGCCGGCAGGGCGCGGGTTGTGATCGACGGAGAACCGCTGAGCGAGCCAATCGATGGCGCGGTCGAGCGCATCGTCTTTCTCGTGAGGCCGGCAGCAAACGGCGCGGTCGTTCTCGACGGCGGCGTCGCCGGAGGCGAGCGCAGCGGAGCAGATGGCCAGGCCGCCGATGCCCGCGCACGTCATACTGCCGCTGCCGGCATCGCCGGGCACGTAGCCCCAGGATCCGTCATCGTTTTGGGTGCTGCGCCAATATTTTTCGGCGTGCTCCCAAGTTTCGCGGCTCACCTCGACGCCGACGCGCTGGGCATCGTACAGCGCGAGCACGGCGAACTGCGAATTGCTGTTGTCGCCGCCGGGGCCTGGGTACGACCACGCGCCTCGTCGCCCTTCCTCCTTCACCTGATGGTCCTCCAACCAGCGAACGTTTCGCTGGATGCGGATCATGTCCTTCTTCGGCTCGGCGGCGCAGAAGACCATGGTTTGCAGGGCGACGGTGTACGTCTTATCGGCCTCGAGGCCGCGCAGCGTTTCGAGCGCTTGTCGAACGACCGGGTCATCGGGGCCAACGCCGGAGTTCAAGAGCGCGAGCGTGCACAGCGCGGTGACGCCGCCGTCGTAGCCGGGCATTTCGTGCCAGCGGCCGCGTGGGGGCTGCTCGCGCTTGAGATAGGCGACGCCACGCTCAATGGCGGAGAGGACTTGAGCGGCATCGATGGGGCGCTCGTTTTGCGGCTGCGCGAGCGTGGTGAGAGGCGCTACAATCGGTACGATCGTTGCGGTCGCGACCGATAATAGCGCGGGCTTGAATCTCATCGGCATCCCTTCGCGAACAGTGTGGCCGTGGGCCTGTAAGTAGTTTACGTTTCAGAAGTTGCGTGGGCAACGCGGCGCGGGTGGTTGGATTGTCCGACCACGCGGCGGCCGATAGAATTGCGCTCTAAAGATTGTTAGTTGTTAGTGGATAGTTGTTAGTGGTAATTAAGCAGCTAACCACTAACCACTAACAACTAACGGTTTCCCATGTCCACATCCACCACCCCGCCGACCAAAGCGCGCAATCTGGGCGATGTGTTGCAGGAGTTTCGCCAGCATCGGCAGCTCATGCAGCGCGAGTTGCAGAAGATCATCGTCGGGCAGGACGCGGTGATCGAGCAGATTTTCGCGGCGATCTTCACGCGCGGACATTGCCTGTTGGTCGGCGTGCCCGGTCTGGCGAAGACGCTCATCGTCAGCACACTCGCGCAGATTCTCGATTTGCAGTTCAAGCGGATTCAGTTCACGCCGGACCTGATGCCCTCGGACATCACGGGGACGAGTGTTTTGGAAGAAGATGCGGATGGGCGGCGGGCGTTTCGGTTCGTCGAGGGGCCGATCTTCACGAATATTTTGCTGGCGGATGAAATAAACCGAACGCCGCCGAAGACGCAGGCCGCCCTGCTTCAGGCGATGCAGGAGCGCGAGGTGACGGCCGGGCAATCGACGTATTCGCTGCCGAATCCGTTCTTTACGATCGCCACGCAGAACCCGATCGAGCAGGAAGGCACGTATCCCTTGCCCGAAGCGCAGCTCGACCGGTTCATGTTCAACATCAAGGTTGACTATCCCTCTGCTGCCGAAGAGGAACAGATTCTGGCGTCGACGACGAGGCACGAGAAGCCGGAAGTGACCAAGGTGCTTTCCGAGCGGGCGATTCTCAATTTGCAGAAACTCGTGGGCTCGGTGGCAGTGAGCGAGCACATCATCAAGTACGTGGCGTCGCTGGTGCGAGCGACGCGGCCGAAAGACGCGACGGCGCCGAAGTTCGTGCAGGAGCTTGTCGATTGGGGCGCGGGACCGCGGGCTGGGCAGTTTCTCATCCACGGCGGCAAAGCGCTGGCCGCGATGGACGGGCGATTCAGCGTGGCCATCGACGATGTGCAAAAGGTGGCGGAGCCCGTGCTGCGGCATCGCATCAGCACGAATTTTCAGGCGCAGGCGGAAGGGCTGACGACGGAGGACTTGATTGCGCGGCTCCTGAAGGAGATTCCGGTGCCGGAGATTCCGAAGTTCGCGAAGTAGCCCGGAAGGATTCACCACAGAGACACAGAGAGCACAGAGGAAACAGAAAACGCAAAATGTTTGATGCCGCAGCTGATGGTGCTGTCCACTGTCCCTTGAGGTTCGCGGGCGGCTATGAACCCAAAATTCCTACAGGCAATAACCGTCCTTGACATTGTATTGGTTACGGGTGCGATATTTTCAGCAATTTATGCGGCATCAAAGCACGGCGATTGGACGTTCGTAGTCATCGGCGCCGGCGGTGTTTTTGTGAATCTCGTGGTCGTTGCCATCATCCTTTGGCGGATGCGACATCGCCGGGATTCCAATTTGGACCTTACCTTCTGCCCTTTCCTCTCTGTGACCTCTGTGTCTCTGTGGTGAACTCCTTCTGCCAATAGTGTGCGATGTCGACCGTCGAAAAATACTTGAAGCCGGAGGTGATTCGGCAGATATCGCGGTTGGACTTGCGCGCGCAGTTCATTGTGAAGGGCTTTCTGCACGGGCTGCACGCTAGTCCGTATCACGGGTTTTCGGTGGAGTTCAGCGAGCATCGCAAGTACACGCCGGGGGACGATCCGCACGACATCGATTGGCTCGTTTACGCCAAGACCGACAAGTACTACGTGAAGAAGTTCGAGGCCGAGACGAACATCACGGGCTATCTTGCGATGGATCTCAGCGAGTCGATGGCGTACACCTATCGACAGGAGCTCACCAAATTCGATTACGCGATCTCGCTGGCGGCGGCGCTGGCGTATTTGATGATTCATCAGAACGACCCGGTCGGCGTGGTGACGTTCACGGAACAAATCAGCAACTATTTGCCGCCGAAGAGCAAGCGGCAGCAGATTGGCAATATCCTGTCGCTGTTGGCGAAACTGAAACCGCACGGGCAGACCGACGTTGGCCGCAGTTTGATCCAACTCGCGGCGATGCTCAAGCACGCCAGTTTGGTGATGGTATTTAGTGATTTGTTGGCCGAGTCTGAGCCGATCATTTCGGCGTTGCGGCGGCTGCGGCACGGCGGGAACGATGTGATCCTGTTTCACATTTTGGACGAGGCCGAAGTCGCGTTTCCGTTTTCCGGACTGGTGGAATTGGAGGAACCGGAGACGAGCACGCGGCTAGAAGTGGATGCCGACAGCTATCGTCGCGACTATTTGCAGGAGATCGAAGAGTTCCGCGAGACGTATCGTCGCGAATGCTTTCAGAGCGGCATCGATTACGTGCCGCTGGATACGAGCATGCCGTTCGATCGGGCGCTGACGGAATACTTGTTGATGCGGCAATCGCGCGGGTAGCGGATTTTTTTACCACTGAGGACACGGAGAAAGGCAGAAAATGTACAATGCAAAATGAGAAATGCAAAATGCTCAATGCGGAGCTCTCATTCAGCATTTTTCGTTTTGCACTTTTCATTTTGGTCGCCGCGGCGACAACGTTTTGCATTTTTCATTCTCTTCCTCCGTGACCTCCGTGTGTCCTCCGTGGTTAATTCCTAACGACGAAGTACGATGGGTTTCGTCACACCAGCTTTGCTCGGCGGCGCGGCGCTCGTGGCGCTGCCGATCGTGCTGCATCTCATTATGCGGCGCGAGCCACAGCGGCTGGTGTTTCCGGCGCTGCGGTTTGTCGAGCAGCGGCGGACGATGAATCAGCATCGGCTGCGGCTGCGGCATTTGCTGCTGTTGGCGTTGCGGTGCGCGATCATCGCGCTGTTGGCGTTCGCGTTGGCTCGGCCAACGTTGCGCGGCTCGGGCGCGGCGGGCAAGGAAGGCGCGCCGGTCGCCGCGGCGCTGGTGTTCGACAACTCGCTGCGGATGCAGTACGAGCACGAGAACAAGTCGCGATTGGAGCAGTCGAAGGAGCTAGCCGCGTGGCTGCTCACGCAGATTCCGGCCGACAGCCCGGTGACGGTTGTGGATCGCGCGGGCCGGCAGCGCGGGCAAAACATGGATCGCGACGCCGCCGAGCTGCGCGTGGAACGGCTGGATCTGAGCGCGGACGTGCGGCCAATGGGCGACGCGCTGCGCGACGCTACCCACTGGCTGGAAGATAAGCGGGACTATCGCGGCGAAATCTACGTGTTCACCGATTTGGCGGCCGAGTCTTGGTCCGCGGATATGTTGGCGGAACTTCGCAACCAACTCGACGCGCTGCCGGGCTCGAACGTGTACCTCATCGACGTGGGTGCGGAGCGTCCGCGGAACACGGGACTGGGCGCGCTGCGACTTTCGAGCGAGCAGTTGTCGCCGGGCGGATTGCTGCGGTTGGATACGGAGTTGGTGACGATTGGCGCAACGGGGGGAAACGAGGAATCGGGTGGTGAGCGAGTGGTTGAGTTGTACGTTGGTGATGGGGATAGCGCGCCGGAAAAGCGCGGACAGCAGACGGTTGCGTTAAATCAAGAGCGGCCGGGCGAGATTGAGTTTTTGCTTTCGGGGTTGGGGCTAGGCGTGCATCAGGGGTTCGTGCGAATTGCCGGGGGCGATGCCCTGCCCTCCGACGACGTGCGGTATTTTACGGTCGATGTGCAGCCGCCGACGAAGGTGCTGCTGTTGGGTGAAAGCGAAGACGACACGCTATTTATGCGCGAGGCACTAGCGCCGACGGCGACGATCGGGCTGGTGCAACCAAAGTTCGCGTGCGACGTGGCGACGTATGCACAATTGGAATCGCGACCGCTGGCCGACTATGGGGCGATCTGCCTGGTCGACCCGCCGCCGTTGCCGACGGCAGCTTGGGAAGCACTCGCGGATTTTGCGGAGCACGGCGGCGGCATCGGGATTTTTCTTGGCCGGCACGCGCGGCGCGACGAGATGAACACGGCCGAGGCGCAGAAATTGTCGCCCGCGAAGTTGCGGTGGCAGTCGCGCGACGAAACTTATTTGCGGCCGGTGGCGGTGGAACATCCGGCGATGGGCGAGTTGCGCGATTTGGCGGACGTGCCGTGGGCGGAGTTTCCGGTTTTCAAATATTGGGAGTTGGAGGCGGGGGCCACAGAGTCGAATGTGATTGCGACATTTGCCAACGGCAAGCCGGCGCTCGTGGAACGGCAACTTGGGGGCGGACGCGTGTTGATGTTGACGACGTCCGTTTCCGATCCGGCGCACAACGATCCTTGGAACCTGTTGCCGACGGGACCGGACCCATGGCCATTTCTCGCGCTGGCGAACGGAATCGTCGAGTATCTTGCCGCGGCAGGCGAGACGCGACTCAACCATTCGGCCGGGCAGACGGTGGTGCTGCCGCTCGCGCCCGATGAGCAAGTTACCAGCTACGTATTGCGGATACCGGACGGCAGTGCGTTGCGGCAGCCGCTCACACCGGGGCAACAGGATTTGTCGATCGCGGCCACCGAGACGCTGGGCAACTATCGCGTCCGAGCCGGCGGTCAGCAGGGTCGACTCGACCGGGGATTCAGCGTGAATTTGCCGGCCGAGTTATCGCGGCTGGAGCGCGCGAGCGCGGCGGAGATCGTCAAGGCATTGGGGAAGGAGCGAACGCGCGTTGCGCGCACGCGTGGTGAAATCGAGATCCGCGTTGGGTTAGCGCGGACGGGGCGTGAGTTGTTTCCGGCGTTGATTTTGGCTCTGGCGCTGGTCTTGGCCGCAGAGACGCTGCTGGCAAATCGGTTTTATGCGGGGGCGGGGAGTGGATCGAAACTTGGAGCGAGCCGGGGCGTCCTCGCCCCCGATCGGGACGGAGGACCGCCCGGCTCGCTTCCGAATTCGAAAGCGTTTACCGTCGGCGCTGGAGCGGAATCAACGAGATGACCGAGCTTCGCTTCCAACCCGTCGTCAGCTTGCCGCTGGTGCTCGTCATCGCAGCGGTGCTCATCGCGCTGCTCTGGGTGCGGCCGCGGCACGTGCAGTTGGGAATCGGAAAGTGGGCGGTGCTGATTGGACTGCGGCTGTTGGTCGTGTTGCTGGCGCTGTTCGCGATGCTTCGGCCGACGTTTGTGTACACGAAAGTCGAGCCGGTGAAGGCGTCGCTCGTTTTGCTGATGGACGGTTCGCGGAGCATGCAGGTGGCCGATTCGCTGGGCGACAAACCGCGCTGGGACGCGATGAGAATGCTGCTCGACGCGGCGGCCGGCGACCTGGCGAAGCTGGGTGCAAGGTGGGACGTCTCGGCATACGCGTTTGACACGGACGCGCGAAAGTTGGAAGTGCGCGATGGCAAAGTGACGCTTCCTGCCGCGGCCGAGGGCGAGCAATCAGCGCTCGGCGCGGCGATGGCCGACACGCTGGATCGCGAAAGCGGCGGGCGCGTGCTGGGGGTGCTGCTGTTGAGCGACGGCGCGCAGCGGGCCGTCGCGCCGCACGATTTGCCGCCACAGCTGGCGGTGCGCCGGCTGGCTGCGGAGAACATCCCGTTGTACACGTTCACGTTCGGCAAGAGTGGCGGCAGCGAGCGGGCAGACCTCGCGATCGACGATCTGGTGACGAACGAAACCGTGTTTGCGGAAACGCCAGTCGAAGTTCGCGGGCGGCTCTCGGCGGAGGGGTACGCGAACCAGCGCGTGAAGGTGCAACTGCTGTGGGAAACGGCCGACGGGTCGCACTCGGCGACTCGCCGTGGCGAGATGAAGGTTGTGGACGCGACGCAGGTCGACACGGGCGTGGAAGGCGGCTCGGTGCCGGTGGCCCTGCACCACACGCCAACCTCCGCGGGCGAATATAAGGTGACATTGCGGGTCGAGCCGCATGAGGGCGAGCTGGTGACGACGAACAATGAGGTCAGCACGTTCGTTACCGTGCGGGCCGGTGGGATCAACGTGCTGTATCTGGTGGGAACGAAGCGCGTCGGCGGCGGGCCCGGACAGGAGCAGCGATTCGTGCGGGCGGCGCTCGCACAGTCGCCCGACATTGTGGTTGAGCGCCGGCTGATCAATTACGAGCCGCCGGAAGCTGATCTCGTGGACGCGATCCGCGATGCGAAGCCGGACGTGATTATTCTCGACGACGTGGATGCTCGGGGACTCAACGCGGCCAGTTGGAAAGCGATGGCCGAGCGCGTTCGCGCGGGCGCGGGCCTGATGATGCTGGGCGGATATCACAGCTTTGGGCCGGGCGGGCATCGAGAAACGCCGTTGACCGACGTGTTGCCGGTAAACCTTGGGCCGGCACAACGGCAGGGTTTCGGCGAGCCGTTGCGCGAGGACGTGCATTTGCCGGGACCGGTGCGGATGCGGCCGGCAGCGCCGTTGGGAACGCGGCATCCGGTGATGCGGGTTGACGTAGCAGCAGGCGGCCCGCCTGCCGATTCGCCGACAGGCAGGCCGCCTGTCGCCACAGACGCGATTTGGGAACAACTGCCGGCGTTGGATGGTGCGAATCGCATTGGACGTAGCGAGCTGAAGCCGAATGCGCAGGTGTTGGCGGAGGCAGACGATGCGGCGCGGCATCCGCTGTTGGTCGCAGGTCAATCGGGAGATGGGCGCGTGTTGGCGTTCGCCGGCGACTCGACTTGGCGGTGGCCGATGGGCGGCTTCGGCGAGGCGCATCGGCGGTTCTGGCGGCAAGCCGTGTTGTGGCTGGCGAAGAAGGATGAGCAAACGGAAGGCCGGGTGTGGATTCGTTTGGCCGGCCGGCGGGTGATGCGCGGGACGCGCGTCGATTTCGGGATGGGGGCGGAGGATGCGCAAGGCGCGCCCATCGAAACGGCCCAGTTCGAGGTGAAGGTGACTACGCCGGATGGCGCTGATGAAGTGGTGCGGCCAACACGTGGGGCAGTCTCTCCGAGACTGCCAACCGAGTCTCGGAGAGACTCGGCCACTTGGGCCGCCACATTTCGCGAAACGGCCAAGCCGGGCGATTATCGGATCACCGTCACGGCGAAGGACGGCGCGAATGTGCTGGGCACGGCCGAGGCGCGGTTCTTGGTTCCCGATCAGGATTTGGAGCTCGACCGCCCAGCGGCCGAGCCGAGCCTCATGGCACAACTGGCCGAGATGACGAAGTCGGCGGGCGGCGCTGCGCTCGCGCCCGAGGAGTTGCCGGACCTTTTGAAGCGACTGGCCGATAAGCCGCCGGAGCTGAAAGAAGAAGTCGTCGCCAAGATCACCTATTGGGACACGTGGCCGTTCTTTTTGACGCTCGTGGGGCTGTTGGGCGTAGAGTGGTTTTTGCGGAAGCAGTGGGGACTGGTGTAGCAGGCACACTCCGTGTGCCGTAGCCAGCCCCGGGAAAAACGTTCACCAACCTCAGCGGACGGCACACGAAGTGTGCCTGCTACTTTTTGGCGGCCGTCCACGTCCAGTGGCGGTCGGAGGTCATCCGCACCGTTTCGACGGCGAAGCCCAAGCTGGCGACGAGGTGTTGCACTTCGTCGAGCGTGAGCGCGGCGCGGAGCGAGTCGGCGAAGAGCTTGCGCTGGTAGGGCGTGGCGTCGGCGGCGTAGGTGCTGACGATTCGGTCGAGCTCGGTTTCATCGTGCGGCCGGCACAGGTCGCGATGGAACAACAGGCCGCCGGGCGTGGTGACGCGGATGGCTTCGACGAGACAAGCGCGCGGGTTGGGGATGTGGTGGAGGATGCTGTTGCTGATGACGAAGGGAAAGGAGTCGGCGCGAAACGGAAGGTGCTTGGCGTCGGCGAGCATCGGCGTGATTCGATCGCTGAGGCTCGCGGCGGCGATGTTTTTGCGGGCGCGCGCGAGCATGCTTTCGACGGCGTCGACGGCGGTGATATGGACGTGCGGGGCGCGGCGGGCCAGTTCGATGGGGATTTGGGCGGTGCCGGCGCCGAGGTCGAGCACGTGGTGAAGTGTGGCGCCGGTTGGGACTGGTCGCTGAAGCGACCAGTCCGTCAGGTCGTTAAGTAGATCGGTAACGAAGACTTCGTTGACGGCCGCGTGATCCATGGCGTCGTATTGGTGCGCGTCTTCATCGGTGTCCATGAGCTCGGGTTCGAGAATGCGTGGGAGCATTGTGTTTTGCGCGAGTGCGCGCTCCGCTGCGCCGAGCCGGGTGCCCGCGGAGCGCGCTGTTAGGGCCGAATCACGATCTTGCCCGCCAGCGTGCCGGCTTTGCCGATCGTGTTCTCTTCTTGCAGGCGGTGGGCGGCCGCGGTTTGGTCGAGGGGTATGATGCGGTCGATGCGCGGCTGGATTTTGCTTTCGACGAGCCAGCGGTTGATGTCGTTGGCGGCGGCGCGTTGCTCTTCGGGCTTGGCGTTGAACATGGCGAAGCCGTACAGGTGGCAGCCTTTCACGTAGAACGGGCCGACCGGGAATTGCGGGCGGGCGTCGCGGCCGGCCATGAGAATCATTCGGCCACGCGCGGCCAAGAGCGGCACGGTGACGTCGAAGTTTGGTTCGCGGAGCGTTTCCCACCAGACGTTGATGCCCTCGGGGGCGAGCTCTTTCACGCGGGCCGGGACGTCTTCAGTTTTGTAGTTGATGGCCGCGTCGGCGCCGAGCTTGCGGCACTCGGCGACTTTTTCGTCGCTCCCCCCCGTAGTGATGACGCGTGCACCGAGAGCTTTCGACATTTGCACGACCATCGAGCCGACGCCGCCGGTGCCGCCGTTGACGAACAGCGTTTCTCCGCTCTTGAGTCTGGCGTCGCGCACGAGGCCGAGGTGGGCCGTGATGCCGACGAGCGCGCACGCGGCGGCCGCGTCGTCGCTGACGCCGGCGGGCGTTGGATAAAGCCAGTCCTCATCGACGGCCGCGTATTCGGCGAACGTGCCTTGTCGGCCCAAAAGCCCTTGGTTGGAACCCCACACACGCATCCCCGGTTGGAATCGTTTTGCTTCGGGACCAACGCTCTCGACGGCGCCGGCCAGGTCGCAACCGACGATAAATGGGCGCAGCAACGGCATTTGGATCGTGCCGGCGCGGATGTACGTGTCGACCGGGTTGAGCGCGGCGGCAGTGACGCGCACGAGGACCTGCTTGCCGGTGGGCGTGGGTGTCGGCAGTTCGCCGACGATGACGGATTCGGGCGGGCCGGGTTGGTTGATGTAGGCGGCTTTCATTTTGAGGCATCCTTTGGGTCGCGATCCGTATTCCGTTGTATCGAAGAGGGGGAGAGAGGGAGAGGGGGAGATGGGGAGAAAAACTTTTGGCGAACGGTAAACGTAAATCCGCGTCTCCCCCTCTCCCCGTCTCCCCCTCTCCCACTCTTCTGCCCGGCCTATAATGATCGCATGCACCAATCGCGGACAACCACCGGCATTTTTCTCGTCGTCGTGCTGGCGGTTGTAGGGTACATGCTGTGGACGATGCCGTACAAACTCGTGGATGGGTATGCGAAGGCGGCCGATCTGAACCCGTGGATTGGCTACGTCTATCTGGCCGTGGTGGGGATTGGCGGCCTCTTGCTGGCGGCGCTGCTCATATCGATCCTGCTGCACATCTGGAAAAACACGCGGCGGAAGTCGGCGGATCGCGAGCGGCGGAACTTGAACCCGAGCGAGATGTCGGCGGCCCAGCAGTCGCAAGAGTTTGCCGATAACCTGGCGGCCGGTCGCGAATACGCAAGCGGGGATCGAGTATCTCCCGAGCTGCGGGCGGAGATTGCCTCGGCGGTGGATGAGCTGGAGGCGAAGCGCGAGACGCAGCAACTGGAGATAGTTGCGTTCGGGACAATTTCGAGCGGGAAGTCTTCGCTGCTCAACGCGCTGGCTGGGCGGCCCGTGTTTCGGACCAATGTCGTGGGCGGCACGACTTCCACGCGTAGCGAAATTCCCTGGCCAGCCGGTGATCGTGTGACGCTGGTCGATACGCCCGGATTGGCGGAGGTGAAGGGCGAGGTCCGGGCGGCCGAATCGGCGGAGGCGGCGAAAAACGCGGACCTCGTGCTCTTCGTCGTGGACGGGCCGCTGAAGTCGTATGAGAGCGAACTTTTGGACGCGCTCGCCGCGATGGAGAAGCGGATCGTCGTGTGCCTCAACAAGGAAGATTGGTACGACGCGCTTCAGCGCGACGAGCTGCTCAAGCAAATCGGCGAGCAAGTAGCACCGGCCGTGCACGCGGCGGATGTGGTGGCCGTACGGTCGCGGCCGACCAAACGGCGGCGCGTGCGGGTGCTGTCCGACGGCGCGGAGCAGGAGGAGGAAGTACCGGTTGAGCCGGATATTGGGCCGCTCGCGCGGCGGACGATGTCGATCATCGGGCGCGATGGGCGCGATCTGCTGTTGGCCAATTTGCTGTTGCAGTCGCGCGGCCTGGTAGACGAATCGAAGGAACGCGTGCTCGCGGCGCTCGACGAACGAGCCAACGAGGTAATCAACAAGTACATGTGGGCGGCTGGCGGGGCCACGGCACTCAATCCGTTTCCACTCTTAGACCTGGCGGGCGGCAGCGCGATTACGGTAAAGATGGTGCTCGACCTGGCGGGCGTGTATCAGCAGAAGATTGACGCGGACACCATCATCACGCTGCTCGGCCAGCTCGGAAAGAATCTGGTGGCGATGGTCGGCGCGAGCGCAGCGGCGCCGGCGCTGGCGGTGGCGATCGGTTCGATGCTCAAAACGGTGCCCGGCATCGGCACGATCGCGGGCGGCGCGATTCAGGGATTGGTGCAGGCGCTTGTGACGCGGTGGATTGGCCGGGTGTTTTGCGAATACTTCCGCAACGAGATGCAGCCGCCGCCAGGCGGGTTGGCCGAGTTGGCCCGTCGTCAATGGGCCGAAGTGACGCGGCCGGAACAGTTACGCAAATTGATCCAATTGGGACGAGAACGATTGATGAAGAGCAATGACTAGCATTGCGAGGTTGTATCGATTCGTTCGAATCCCAACGGGATTCAATCATTCAGCCCAGGGTTGTCCGCTTTGGCGGACTACCCTGGGTCGACGACGTGCGAAACGAAACACAACCCTGCAAGGGTTACATTTGACGCGGGGGTGTTTAACCCTTTCAGGGTAACCAAAACTAATGGCGTTCCGTTACCCAGGGTAGGTCGCTGGCGCGACCAACCCTGGGCTGAGTTATGCAATCCCTTCGGGATTGAATCGGCCCCTGCGTGATGCGTGCATTTGCGAGTATGCGTGTGAAATGATCGATCAAGTGATAGATACAACGTACAAACAGGACACTGTCGTCGGCCTCGACAGCGACTACGATGCCGCGCTGGCGACGGTGCGGCATGCGATCGAGCGGTTTCGCGGGGGCACGGCGGAGGAGCGCGCGGCGCTGGAGCGCGAGCTCGACCAGTTGCGGGCGATGGCCGAGAAGCTGGTTGCGGGGAAGGTGGAAATTGCCGTATTCGGCGAGATCAGTACGGGCAAATCGGCGTTGATCAACGCGCTGGTGGGCGAGGCGGTCGCCGAGGTGAATGTGCGCGGCGGCTGGACGAGGGATGTTTGGAACGTCGGTTGGAAAGGGGCCGGCTATATCGTGCCCGGATTGGACGGCTCCCAGGTTGTACTCATCGATACGCCGGGCCTTAACGAAGTCGACGGCGCGCAGCGAGCCGCGATGGCTCACGAGGCGGCGTCGCGGGCCGATCTGGTGTTGTTCGTCACCGATTCTGACCTCAACGAGGTGGAGTACTCGGCGTTAGTAGAACTCGCAGCCAGTCACAAGCCGATTTTGCTCGTGCTGAACAAGGCGGACCTTTATACACCGCAGGAGCTGAAGGAATTGATGTCGGTGTTCACCGGGCCACGCTTGGCGGGGATCGTTGATCCGGAGAATGTGATCGTCGCCAAGGCCGATCCGCGGCAAGTGGAGTACTACATAGAGTCGTCGGATGGCTGTACGCGTCAGGAATGGCGGAAGCCGGCGCCCGACGTGGTCCCGCTTCGCGAGCGGATTCTGGAAGTGCTGGCCGCCGAGGGCAAGGCACTTGTGGCACTGAACGCGGCCATGTACGCAGCCGACAAAAGCGACCGGATGGCAGCGCTTCGGGTTCGCATGCGGAACGAGAAGGCGAAGCAAACGATCTGGACGTTCATGGTTCTCAAAGCAGTGGGCGTAGCTACGAATCCATTGGCGGTGGCAGACGTTGTCGGCGGCACGGCGCTGGACGCCGCGATGGTCGTCACGCTCGGCAAGGTCTACGGGATCGACATCACCACGGCCAATGCCCGCGAGCTCACGACGTCGATCTTGAAGGCAGCCGGCTGGGTGATGTTGAGCGAGGCGGCGGTGAGCTACACGTCGTCGTTTTTGAAGGCGGTGTCGGGCGGCTGGGCGACGCCGATCACCGCCCTGCCGCAAATGGCCGCGGCGGGTTGGGGTTCGTACATCGTCGGCGAGGCGGCCCGCTACTATTTCGAGCACGGGGCCAGTTGGGGTCAGCATGGGCCGAAGCGCGTGGTGACGCGGATTCTAGAAAACACCGACAAGAAATCGGTGCTGCAGCGGCTAAAGGATGAGATCAAGAAGAAGATTTCGCTAAATCGCCACGCGGGCAAATAGGCGGTTTAGCGGCGACGCGTCAGACCTTTAATATGGTCGCATTCCCCTTCAATCCGAGAAAAGTTCTGTCACTTTCACCTTCAAGGCCGTGGCCAAAGATACTATGACCAACAGCGTGGGGTTTCGTTCACCGCGCTCCACTCCGCCAATGTAAGTCCAATGGTGCTTTGACCTAGCGGCAAGCTCCTCTTGGCTCCAGCCACGTTCCTGCCGAAGCTTTCGTATTCGCTGGCCGAATCTTCTCTTTACAGACTTCACAACGGGCATGAAACCGTGCTAGCGTCTATGAGAACAGAGACTATGAGTATTACATGGGAGCTTGCCACGTCCTGGCGTATAATGCCGCTGCCAGTCCATTTTCTTCCCATCGTGGGAACCGTACCGATGAAACTCGTCTGTTTGCTGATTCCTGTACTTCTGTTGGTGACTTCCGTGGCGACGGCAGCGCCGCCCGAAAAGAAACCCAAAGCAGTGGCTATCCCATTAAATCAAATTTGGGCATTTGACATGCCTGGTACTCGGCTTATCACAGAATTGGAACCAGAAGCATATGGCAAAGAAGCCCAAAAAGGTCGTGGCAAAGAGGGCATCCAGCGCAATCGCCGGTCTTTAGTCCACGAAATCCAACGCGCTCTTAGGAAACCGCCGCCAGATGGAAAGGATGCGAAGTCTTGTTTTGCCGTTCTCGGCAGCGGTCCGGATGCGCTCGATCTGTGTAGTTCGTGCAAGTTATTCAGATAAGTGGATGTAAAGAATGCAACATGGCAGGCGCGGCTCCATAGACCACTCGTTTTGTAGCCTTTTCAACGAATAAGAAAAGTGAAACACGTTTGCAATCGAGCTGCGAGATGTGCTAGGGTCAATCTATTCCGCCAGTCGTGGCATGAGGCAAGCATGAATCGGAAATCAATTGTTCGTGCTCTCATCGTTGCGTTGCTCTTGACGGCAAACGCTTCGGCCCAGACTCCGAGCGATGAATCGGAAGCGGTGACAATTCCACTGGAAGAGATTTGGGCATACGGGATGCCCGGCACACGCAAGATTGAAGACATTGCCAGACTCTCAGACATGCGGTCCCTGGGGCCGATTTTTGAGTCATGGTTCAATCGCTCAGAGAAAATGAAGTTCAAAGATGTGGCAAGGGCCGGCTTTGCTGTATCGGGCAGCGATGTATCTGCACTGCGGGCTGCACTTGCCGTCTTTAGTGAAAAGGAAAAGCCGCAAAAACGATTTTCATCCGAGGATAAAGTCACAATTGTTTTCTTCTCGGAGCCTTGCGGTGGAAACCATGTGCGAATAGAGCAAGTCGAGCGCGTAGACAATCACATCGAAATTCAATATTGGTTGGAGCCGTACTTCGAGCGCACACTGTCGCAAACTTTCGCTTTGATCCCGCTCGGCAAATTGCCCCCCGCTAGGTACGACGTTGAAATGCGTCAGTTGCCTCGCGACCACAAATACATTCGGTTGGGACTCAATCCAACTGATGAAGATTGGAGCGCAAAGGTTCTATGTAAGCCATTCAAGTTTGTCATGGCTGACAAGCGTGAGTGACGCAAGTACGGAGAGACTGCTATGAACAGATTCGCTCTGTCGGTAGTTGTTTCACTCGCTGTCGGACATTCAATACTCGCTAGTGAAGACACAATCGGCCCGAACGGGATCAATTCAGCCGCAACAGGTCTTACCGGTTTTGGAGGGTTTATTGGACAGGTGGAAGGGTTCCGCCCAGGAAAACCCGGACACGATACCGCCGCCGATTGCTGCAACGCTGATGTCAATCCGTTCTTAGTTTATGCTCGCGATCATGAAGCTGATGTGAATGAAGGCCTCGGGGATGAGCATGCGCTACATGTCGCGAGCGTGATGATTTCCAGTCAGGACACGATAGGGATGCCGGGTGGGGTGTCAGCACCACTTGGAGTAGCTCCCGAAGCGGCTCTTACTTCATCGGCTTATATCCTCCCAGACATCGTCAGCTTACACCAGGACGCTGCGCTGGCGGCTCAGGCCATAGCACCAGTAGTTCTAGCCACGAATATGAGCTTTGGTGTCCCGGATGAAGACGGTTCACCATTGGACGGAACGTCAACGCTCAGTTCATTCATCGACTGGTCTACGCGATTTCAAGAAGTGCTTTCAGTAGTGTCCGGCTATAAGTCGAACAGTTTCAGTTGGTTAGGGTCGGAGGATTCTGGAAACGGTTGATGTTTGGCGGTGAGGGCCTCAAACAGC
>JAKEIB010000258.1 GCA_022614705.1 Planctomycetota bacterium
AGCTGGTCACGAAGTACCAAGGCGATGACAAGAAAACGTTCGAAATGTACCGGCAAGAGGAAGGCGACCTGAGCAAATGGTTGAAGACGATGGAGGCCAAGTACACTCGCCGCAAGTAATGTGAACGAATTGAAATGGTTACCACGGGCGGCTCTTCGACGGAATTCGAGGAGCTGCCCGTTTCTTTGAGCAGTGGCCGAGTCAGCAAGTGACACTCGACGACGTGCAAGAAACTGGGAG
The DNA here is from genome assembly GCA_022614705.1 of Planctomycetota bacterium. Taxonomy (GTDB): domain Bacteria; phylum Planctomycetota; class Planctomycetia; order Pirellulales; family Lacipirellulaceae; genus JABDGM01. Next base: position 241 of record JAKEIB010000258.1, read on the forward strand.
TGCCACGCTGTTTGGGAAGTTCTGCTATACTCGGCCGCATGAATACGATCAGGGTGGAACAAAGCGGCGCGTTTGTGGAACGGTTTTCGATTCCGCCGACCGGCGATGGCGTGCTCAACGGGTTGCGGTTTGCCGTGAAGGATCTTGTTGACGTCGCGGGGAGGCGCACCGGCTGCGGCAATCCGACGCGGCTCGAGACGAATCCGCCGGCGGTTGTTTCGGCGGTGTGCGTCGATCAGTTGCTGGCGGCCGGAGCGCAGTGCGAAGGGAAGACGGTCACCGACGAACTGGCGTTCAGTCTGTTGGGGATCAATCATTTTTATGGCACGCCGCTGAACCCGGCGGCGCCGGAGCGCGTGCCGGGCGGGTCGTCGAGCGGGTCGGCGTCGGCTGTGGCATGTGGGCTGGTGGATTTCGCGATCGGGACCGACACGGGCGGGTCGGTGCGCGTGCCGGCCAGCAATTGCGGCATCTGGGGATGGCGGCCGACGTACGGCGTCGTTTCGGTGGCCGGCGTGATGCCGCTCGCGCCGATGTTTGATACGGTGGGCATTTTGGCTCGCAGCGCGGACGTGTTGCGGCGCGCGGCGGCGGTGCTGCTCGCGGACGCTAAGCCGCAAGCGGCTGCGACGCCAGCGACGATTCACGTTGTCAGCGAGGCGTTCGACACGGCCGATGCGGAGGTGCGCGACGCGTTACGGCCGGCCGTCGAGTTCGTGGAGCGAGTTTTTGATATACGGGTCCAACGCACGTCGCTCGATGAGCTTTGCGGCGATGTGTCGGCCGCCGATTGGAATAGTTGGCGGGACATGTACCGCAGACTTGTTGGCGCGGAGGCGTTGAGCTGTCACGGCGCGTGGCTGGCCAGCGAGCGACCTCCCTTGGGACCGATTACGGAATCCGGTTTCAAACACGCGGAATCGCTAGACCGCTCGCGCTTGGCCGAAGTAATCGGCCGACGCGAGCGGTATTGCCGCCATTTGCGACGCGCGCTGGGTCCGCGCGATTTACTCTGCCTGCCAACGGCGCCAAGCGTCGCGCCGCTCAAAGATATGGTGAGCCTCGATCGAAATAGCGACTACTATCGTCTCACGGTCGCGTTCAATGCGATCGCGGGCGTGGGACGCTTGCCGCAAGTGTCGATGCCGCTGGCGACCGCATCGTCGGCCCCGATTGGCCTGTCGCTGATCGGCGCCTACGGAGAAGACGCGCTGCTTCTTTACGCGGTAGACCGGATCGAAAACAGCCGTTCATCTGGTTGAATCGTTCAGGCCCCGCGCGCGGCGACCTTTTGTCGTAGGGCAAATTCTTTAACAATTTGCGGCCGCAAGTTATCATAGGTACTTCGGAACATCGGCGGCCCTTATTCTAGGAATGCCGCTAACCCATATGAATGGTTTGTCGCACCGTGCGGCCGCGCTCGAATCGCGCAACGGCACCAGGAACTGGCGTTCGCCCGTTTTTCGTTAGGAACGAATTGATGAGCACCCACATGCGAGACGTCGCTCCTTCGCCTTGTCGTCAAAGGGCGCATACAATGGCGGTGGAACAAGGAGACTCGGCGCGGCTGCAACACGCCGGCGACACTCGTCCCGATGCGGTTCGGATGGCCGAGGAAGCTATGGTTGAAGAGCACGCACTTTCGGTTCGCATCGCCGTGGCCGAAGACGAGCCGGACATTCGCAGGACGTTCGTTCGACTGCTCGAGCTTCTGGGCCATCGGGTCGTCTTCTCCGTCGGCAACGGCGCGGAGCTGCTCGATCAATCGCTGGACGACCACGTGGACGTCGTGTTTGTGGATCTCGACATGCCGGTGATGGACGGCCTGGCCGCGGCGGAAGAAGTCGAGAAGAAGGGCATTCCGGTGATTCTAATCTCGGGTCATCCGGACTCGGAAAGCGTCGTGCTCGACCAGGAGCCGGTGGTTGCGCGAATCACGAAGCCGGCGTCGTTGGAAACCGTGCAACAGGCGATCATGCAGGCCGTGGAGGGTCGTCGCTTGCCGCCGCGCTGAGTGAATGCGCGGGGTGGCAACTCAAATTCTTTGCGCGCCTAGCCGACGTGTTTTGTCCGCAGATTTCACAGATGGCCGCCGATGATTTGTGCCGACGTTTGTCGGATTTCTTGCAATTCGCAGACTGGTTTTGAGACAGGCAGTTTTTATCCGTGTTCATCTGAGTCATCTGCGGACAAGCAACCCAATTCGGGTTAAGATGGTGGTTTCGTGATTTGGCACTCTTTTTCCCGTCCGGAATACAGGCATCATTCATGTTGTGCAGCGCGTTCTGTTCGGTAATGTCATGGGTCTTCTTATTCGTAGCGACCGCCACCGCTCTTGCAGAGGTGCAGCCGTGGGTGGAATACCCGGGCGGCAATGGGCCGGGGCAGGGGAAGCACATCGTATTTCTCACGGGCGACGAAGAGTACCGCTCGGAGGAAGGCCTGCCCATGCTGGCCAAGATTCTCAGCGAGCGCCACGGGTTCCGCTGCACGGTGCTGTTTGCCGTTGACCCGAAAACGGGCCACATCGATCCGAATAACAAAAGCTCGCTGCCGGGGTCGAAAGCACTCGACACGGCCGACGCTATCGTGATGCTCGTGCGTCACCGCACGTGGCCCGAAGAGGCGATGTCGCCGTTCATCAAAGCCTATGAGGCGGGCAAGCCCATCATCGGGCTGCGGACCAGCACGCACCCGTTCCAGTTTGAGGAGGGCAGTCCGTATCACGGTTACAACAAGTTCGGCGAGAACGTGCTCGGCGAAGAGTGGGTGAGCCACTGGGGTCGCCATAAAGAGGAAGCCACGCTTGGCGTGACCGACCCGGCGGCGAAGGGCAATCCGATATTGCGCGGCGTGACCGATGTGTTCGGCGACACGGACGTTTACGAGGCCTATCCACCCGCCGACTCCAAAATACTTCTGCGCGGCGCCGTACTCACCGGCATGACGCCCGATACGCCGGCGGCCAACTATCGCAAGAAGCGCGCCAGCGACGGCGCGGAGCAGGGCGTCAACGAACCGCAAATGCCGATCGCCTGGACGCGGCTGCACAAGAACCCGGCCGGAAAGACCAATCGCGTTTTTTGCACGACGATGGGGGCCGCGACGGATCTCAGAAGCGAAGGGCTGAGACGGCTACTGGTGAACGCCGTTTTTTGGGGGCTGGGGATGGACGTGCACGAGAAGGTAAACGTCGACTTGGTTGGTTCGTTCGAGCCGTCTGCATACGGCTTCGACGGCTATCGCCGCGGCGTACGGCCGTCCGATTTGGTGCTTCAACCGAAAGCTGCTGCTAGCTCCCTGCCGCTTCGATTTACACCGCACGAGCGGATTGCGCTGGTTGGAAATTCGCTGGCCGAGCGGATGAACTTGTACGGACATTTCGAAGCGCTGCTGCACGGGCGATTTCCGCAGCATGAGCTGATCGTGCGAAATTTCGCCCGGCCGTGCGATGCGGTGGATAACCGGCAGCGGCCCAGCAACTACACGGTGATCGACGATCCGCTGAATGAGTTTCATCCAGATACTTTCCTTTGCTTCTTCGGCTTCAACGAATCGTTCGCCGGTGAAGCTGGCGAGAGCCAATTTCGCGCGGCTTACGAGAAGTATCTCGATGAAACGGCGAGCCAGTATCGACGCGCAGATGGCGGAGCGCCGCGGTTCGTGCTCGTTTCGCCGATCGCCTTCGAGCCGACCGGCAACCCGCTGTGGCCCGATGCGGCGGAGCGGAACGCGAATCTGCTTCGATACACGGCGATCGTCGCGGAATTGGCTCGGAAGCACGGCTTGGCGTACGTCGATCTGTTCGCGCCCACGGAGCCGCTATTCGCCGGCGAACCCGGAATGCAATTCACGATCAACGGCTGTCATCTCGACGAAGCGGGCGACCGCGAAGTGGCACTGTTGCTCGATAGCGCGCTCTTCGGCAACACGACGCCTGCAAATCTGGAGTCGCAGAGCTTTGAAAGACTGCGCGCCGCCGTGGACGACAAGTCGTGGGTCCATCTGCAAGATTACCGGATGCTTAACGGCTGGTACGTGTACGGCGGCCGGCGCACCTTCGACACCGAAACATTCCCAAAGGAGTACAAGAAAATTCGCGCGATGGCGGAGCTGCGCGACCGCTATATTTGGGACCTCGCCCAAGGGAAGTCGCCCACGCCGCCGGACGACAGCACGACGGGCGAGCTTCTCGTGCCGCCCACGCGGTTCGGCGTTCCGACGCAGGACTATTCGGAGCCGGAGGAGTTGCGCTATCTCACGCCGGAGCAATCGATCGCCGCGATGAAGGTGCCCGAAAACTTTGAAGTGCAACTGTTTGCCAGCGAGCGCGAGTTTCCGGAGTTGGCCAAGCCGAACCAGCTCAATTTCGACAACCGCGGCCGGTTGTGGGTTTCGTGCATGCCGACCTATCCGCAATGGAAGCCGGGCGATCCGCGACCCAGCGATCGGCTGTTGATCTTTGAAGATTCAGATCGCGACGGACGCGCGGACAAGTGCAAAGTCTTCTACGACAAGCTGCACTGCCCGACCGGTTTTGAATTCTGGAACGGCGGCGTGTTGGTGGTCGATCAGCCTCGGTTGATATGGATCAAAGACACCGACGGCGACGACCGTGCCGACCTTGTCGTTGAATTGCTCGACGGCTGGGCCAGCGACGACACGCATCACACAATCGGCGCGTTCGAATTCTCCCACGGCGGGCTGCTACACATGTTGGAAGGCATTGCCATGAGCACGACGGTCGAAACTCCGTGGGGACCGCATCGCCGCCAGGATGCGTCCGGGGCCCACGTGCTCGACCCGCGCACGCTCAAGCTGCGGCACATCGACACGCCCGGCTACGGCAACCCGTGGTGTTACCTGTTCGATTCCTGGGGCAACGGCATCGTGGGCGACGGCACCACGGCCCAGCAACATTGGGACTCGCCGCTTTCGGGCGAGGAAGTTTCGGGCCGGCGCGGCATGGACCCGATTTTCGACACACAGGGCATGCGGCCCGTAGTCGGCAGCGAGTTTCTGCTGTCGCGCCATTTGCCGGATGATGTGCAGGGGCAGTTCATTTACGCGTGCGTCATCAACATGAACGGCCTTCCCCGGTGGGAAATCCACGACGAGTCGGCCGGCATGCGCGGACACCGCGTCATGCATCCCAACATAAAGCCGCGACCGGTGGTCGCGGCAACAAGCGCGGCCAATCCAAAAGAAATCCCCGACGATTTGCTCGCCAGCACCGACAAGGCTTTCCGCCCGGTCGATCCGCAAATTGGTCCGGATGGCGCCCTGTGGTTCGGCGATTGGTGCAACGCGCTCATTGGGCACATGCAGTATTCGCAGCGCGATCCGAACCGCGACCACGTGCGTGGCCGGATTTTTCGATTGGTCGACAAAAAGCGGCCGCTGCTGGAGCTCGTGACACAGTTCGACAAGAGCGAGGCGGAGCTGCTGGAGCAATTTCGCGAGTACGAGCCGCGAACGCGGTATCGGGCGCGGCGCGAGCTATACGCCCGGCCGACGGAGGCGGTTCTCGCCGCGGTGAAGGAGTGGATCGCGGGACTAAACTCGCGTGATCCGGAATACGATCGGCTGCGTTGCGAGGCGCTGTGGGTGCAACAAAGTCATCATTCGGTCGATAGGGAATTGCTGCAAAGCGTGCTGAAGGATAAAACGCCGGCGGCTCGCGCGGCGGCGACGCACATTGTGGCCGATGAGAGGGAGTACTTGCCGACGGCGCAGGAGCTGCTCGCCGCGCAAGTGAACGACGAGCATCCACGCGTGCGGCTGGAAGCGATTCGCGGGTTGAGCTTTTTCCCGAATATGGATGCCGTAAACTCGGCCCTCAAGGTGTTCGATTCGCCGCTGGACTCGTGGCTCACTTACACACTCGAACACACGCTGGTGGCGCTGGAGCCCGTGTGGACCGAGGCGTACACGGCGGGCACGCTGTCGGCCGGCAATGGCGAAGCCCAGGAATTTATTGAACGCATGCTCTCCAGCCGTCGCCCCGGATTGGTCGCGGAAACGCACTTGAAGGTGCTGCTAAATCCGGACACCAACGACTCGGCCCGTTTGCGCGGCTACATCGGCCTCGAGCCGTTGCGCGGCAACGCGGAGAACGGCCAGGCCGTGTTTCGACGCGTGTGCGCGAGTTGTCACAAGATTGGCGACGTCGGCTTCAATTTCGGCCCCGATCAGAGCGATGTCGGCAAACGGCTAAGCCGCCGCGAGATCATGGAATCGATCATCGAACCCAGTAAGAAGGTCGATCCCAAGTACGTGGCCACGACCGTAATCACGACCGACGGCAAAACCGAGATCGGGTTGGTCGTCGAAAAGAACGAGGATGCGATCGTGCTGGTCGTGGCCGATGGGAAACAGAAGAAGATCCCGCGCGACGAGATCGACGAGCTGATCGAAACCAAACAAAGCAGCATGCCCGAAAATCTCGCCAGCACGCTCGCCCCCGCCGAGTTTCTCGACGTCGTCGAATACCTGACAACGCAGCGATAGAGTGCCAACGTTTAGCCACGAGGCGCAGTCCGCGAAGCCGAGCGCGTGCATGCCGGGTAGCGCAAGAGCGCGCGTCGCGGCTAAACGTCGGCGGGCAAAACGTCGGCGATTAGGGCGGGCCTGCCGGTTTCCACCGATTGTTGGGCGGCCAGGCACATCGCCACGCTCCAGCGGCCGTCTTCGGCCGTGCAACTGAGTGGACGGCCGTTGCGAATGGCTTCGACGAGCATTGTCATCTGGTCCTCAAGCTCGTAAACCTCGCCCGTAATCTTGTCGATCAGCACTTCCTCGACGCGCTCGCCGTCGAACGCGCGAAGCGCAAACGTCGGATGCGGCGTGCGGTCCATCGCACCGCTCCAGGATGCCCACAGCGCACCTTTCGTGCCCGTGAGTTTTACGGTTTGATGGTGTTCGAAGGCGCTCAGCGTCTGCGAAATGACCGCGTATGCGCCGCGCGGAAAGTGGACGATCGCGCTGAAGTTGTCCTGCAGCTCGGGGCGATCGGGCTGCTTGGAGTTGGCCGTGGCGTAAATCGTGTGCGGCTCGCCGAGCGACTCGAAATACCATCGCACGAGATCGAAGAAATGGATCGGTTCCTCCAGAATCCAGTTCCCCACGCGGCCGATATCGTATCGCCAGTTTTGCGACCCCAATCGGTACGGGCGGCGCGAAAGTTCCACAAGCGCGTATTGCGGCTCGCCCACAAAACCGCCGTCAACGAGGTCCTTCACCTTGGTCCACAGCGAAGACAGCCGCAGCTCGTGGCCAATTCCGATCAGCCGATCATACTTGCGCGCGAGCGCGATCAGATCGTCGCATTCGCGAATGGATAGCGCCATTGGTTTTTCCAGCAGCAGATGTTTCCCGGCCGCGAGAACCGCCGACGCAATTGCGTGATGCAAGTGGCTCGGCACGACGACGTCGACAACGTCGATGTCGTCGCGCCGCACGAGCTCGCGGTAATCCGAGTAAACGGCGGCCTTTGGATACGCCTCGCGCGCGGCTGCACAACTGGCCTGCGACGCGGCCGCGATGGCCGCCAACTCGGCGCCTTCCGTTTTCGCGATCGCGCCGGCGTGGAAGTTCCCCCAAGCGCCGAAGCCGATCAGGCCAAATCTAATTTGCGAATCAGCCATTCGATCGTTAAAGCTCTTTGATCCAAATCCGCCGAAATTCCACCGTGTCGCCGTGGTGCTGCAGACCGATCGGTCCGGACTTAGGCACTTCGGGCAGTCGGGCGGCGTCGATGACGCGCTCGCCGTTCAGCTCGACCGTCATGCGATCGCCTTGCATCGTGATCAGAAACGCGTTCCACTCTCCGAGCGGCCGGTCGGCCTTTTTGATGGGGATGCACGCGCGGCGAACATCGGGCGGCATGCGGCGGTCGGTGCGATAGCCGTTGATTTCGCCGGAGCCGAGCTCCTGGCTCCAGATATTGGCCTGGCACTTCGACGTGCCGCGGAGCAGGACGCCGCTGTCGCCCGCATCGAGGCCCGGCCGCGTGATTCGTTTGCCGTCGTCGTCGAGCAAAAAATCGCCGTTAAAGAGCACGATGGGCTGCGGCGTCATGCGTGGCCTGGCCGGCAGCCGCCATTCGGCGTAGAGCGTTACATCGCCGAACGATTTCTTCGTCCACAGCGATTTCTGGTCGGCGTCCTTGTGCTCGGCCTTGCCATCGTAGTTGATGACGCCGTCCGCGAGCGACCAATGCCCAACGTGCCAGGGCTCGACGTTCCACTCCTTTAGCGTCGTGCCGCCGATGAGCGGTGCGAATCCGTGTTCGCGCAGTGTTACGTCGCTCATGGTGCCGGACGGCTCAGAGTCGGCCGCAAGCGCGAAACCAGAGAGGGCCAGGGCGATCAATATCACACTCAACGATTTCATCTGGTTCAAGCCAATAAAACCTGACCGTCCGACCCATTTGGGTCGCATCGCACAGAGCTTTCGCGACTCCGATAGCAGCCGGCGAGGCTCGGTCACTTCGTTACTAAGTTTATCTGCAATCTCACGTTTATACCCCGCAGGCAGATAGCGGCATTCGTTGGACATGCGGGTCGCCCACAAGTTAATATAACGCGGGCCGAATGGCGAAATCGAAACGTATTTCACGCGTCATATTATCCAGGCAATTATGGACGTTGCAACTCTGCGACTAGGGAATGGCGACCGCATGCCGGCGGTCGGACTCGGGCTGTGGAAGGTTGAGACGGAAAAGGCTGCGCGCACCATCGAGGACGCCGTTCAGTGCGGCTACCGACATTTCGACTCGGCCTATGACTACGGCAACGAGGCGGAAACGGGCGTCGGCCTGCGTCAGGCGCTGGCGTCGGGTATGTGCAAGCGCGAAGATCTTTGGATCACGACGAAACTGTGGAATGCTTATCACGCGCCGCAGCACGTGCGTCCCGCGTTGGAACAATCGCTCAAGTATCTGCAGCTCGATTATCTCGATTTGTTCCTTATTCACTTCCCTATTTCGCTCAGGTTCGTTCCGTTCGAACGCTATCCGCCCGGCTGGTTCTACGATCCCGAAGCTCCGCAGCCGCGCATGGAGCCAGCGGGCGTGCCGATTGCCGACACGTGGCGGGCGATGGAAGAGCTCGTGCGCGGCGGACTGGTGCGCAACATCGGCGTTTCTAACTTCAACGTTTCACTCTTGCGCGACCTGTTGTCGTACGCGGAGATTGCGCCGGCCGTGTTGCAAGTGGAAATGCACCCGTTCCTGACACAGGAAAAGCTGCTGCGTTTTTGTCGCGAACAGGGGATCACCGTGACGGCGTTCTCGCCGCTCGGCGCCTCTTCCTACTACTCGATCGGCATGGCCGGCGAGGGCGAGTCGGCGCTGGAGCAGCTCGTGGTTCGGGACGCGGCGAAGCGGCATGAAAAGTCGCTAGCGCAAATCCTGCTGCGCTGGGGCGTGCAGCGCGGAACGGCCGTCGTTCCCAAAACGACGCGCGCCGAACGGCTGCGCGAGAACCTGGCGATTTTCGATTTTGCCCTGACCGCGGAAGAGATGAGCGCGATCGGCGCGCTCAATCGCAACCGGCGGTTCAACGATCCTGGCGTATTTTGCGAGAAGGCGTTCAATACCTTTTTTCCAATTTACGAGTGAGCGGTATTGGGAAACTGTAGCTGGGGTCTGTGACCCCGGCCCGATGGCCGCCTAACCCGGATTATTCAGTGCGCCGTGGAAAGGTGCTGGCATTGTCGCGGGTGCAAGTCCCGCCCGGCAAGGGGTCGCTCCAGCCGGAAGCAGTCG
>JAKEIB010000024.1 GCA_022614705.1 Planctomycetota bacterium
AGCCTCAGGCTTCTACTGATCATCACGGTCTTGGTCGCGGTGATCCTGGGAGTGATCCGATTGATATCCGTACCTGGCTGATAGCAAGTGGTTCGCAAATAGCAATGAGAGTGCCGTACTAATCACAGGAGACGAAATCGATGTGGCGATGCATGATGTTTACCACCGCGCTGGCCCTCGGTGCGCACCTACTCTCATTGGATGCCCGCGGAGCTGAGCCTGCGGCAGCCACGTCGCGACCGGCGCCGCAATTGCGCGTCGCCGCCGTGCAAATGCGGTCCACTCGCGATCTGGTGACGAACGTCCGCAGGATCGACGAGCATCTTGCCCGATGTGCGAACGACGGCGTGAGGGTCGTTGTCTTTCCCGAATGCGCGATGACCGGCTATTTCGACGATGAACACATGCGCGCCTTCTCGTCGACGCAGCTGGCCGATGCCGAACAGTGCGTGGCCGAGGCCTGCCGTAAACACGACATCTACGCAATCATCGGCACGCCACATCGTGACGGGGACCGGCTCTACAACTCGGCCGTGGTGATCACTCCTCGTGGCGATATTCTCGCACGGTATCACAAGGTTCAGCTGGCCGAATCGTGGCCGGCGGCAGGCGATGAGCTAATCGTCTTCAAAATCGACAACGTGCCCGCGTCGATCATCATTTGCCACGACGAGCGCTATCCCGAGCTGGTCCGCCTGCCCGTACTGGCTGGTGCGCGTGTGGTGTTCTATCTGTCGCACGAGTCAGGACTTGACAAGGAGTCGAAGATCGCCCCGTATCGCGCACAGATTCAAGCCCGAGCGGTGGAGAACACCGTGTACGTTGTGCAAGCCAACGCTCCCGCTAACGCCGATGCGACAGGCTCACATGGGCAAAGCCGGCTGATCGCCCCGGACGGCAACCTGATCGAAGAAGCCTCGATCTTCGGCGAGGACGTCATTGCCGCCACGCTCGAACTGGAGCGCGCGACGGGCGGGCAGGCGCGGCAGAGCGTCGACCGCGGGCCGCTTGGCGACTGGTGGCGCGCCGGCGTCGCCAAAGTCCGCGTGATTGGCGAATGAACAAGTTCAAATTGTCATCCTGAGGGAGGCTTGGCGACCGAAGGATCTACGACCCGACGAGATTCTTCACGACGCTGCGCTTCGCTCGGAATGACAAAAGCTACCTAGCCAGTTTTGAAACGAGTTTGATTCAAATGCGGGACCCAAGCCCATCGGGAACTGTTTTCGGCAAACGGTGAGTTCCATCGCGAGGTTCGAACAGATCCTGCAATCGCGGCAGAAACTCGTCGTTCGCGGCGGGTGTGAACTGCGGCGAATTTAATTCAGCCCCATTGATTGTTGGCAGATGACTCCCCACAAGCGCGCCGTGAATCAGCGCGATGCCCGGATTCGTGAGGTCTTGAAGCGAAATGAGCATGTCATGCTGACGTGCCCAGGCCGCCGCGACGAGTAGCATACTGTGGCCTTTGCACGTTTTCAGCGCGAGGCCGCTATAACCCTGTCGTCGCGACTCTTCGAGCATGCTCAGATCGGAAAGCCCTTCGTCCACCAGCACGGGCTTTCGCAGTGCCACATCACGCCAATCAAAGGAAACGCGTCGAATATCTCGCGCGGTAGGCTGTTCCAAATACTCGAGGGCGTTGTATGCATGGACGTCCGACAATTCTAATCGCTCGAGGTATTCCAATACGCTTTCGGCCGACGGATTGGCCTCATTGGAGTCGATCGTGATTTTCGGCGCACGCAGGTTCGTTTCCAATGCCTTGCGATACACTTCGACCGTGCGATCGACATCCGCACGATTGTCGCGGCCTGTCACTTTCAGCTTGAAGCAGCGATAGCCATGCTTCTTTACGGCTGGGACCATTGTGCGTTCAAGGCAGTCATCGCGACCCACGATATACCACGCCGGCAATTCCAAGCGAGGCCGCTGAATTACGTCGGCAACCGCACGGCAAGCGCCCGTTTCAGGAAAGTAGTGGTCGGCGCTCGGAATCGACGCATGATCTTGGTACAGCGCGAACGCGGAGCAGCCGCGGGCCAGCCCTGCGGCATCGTGAATTGCCGCGTCGAACGGGCTGCCGCACATGGCTCGCGCTAGGATCGGCGGATTCGGCGTTAATGGCAAATCGTTGCACGCCAAGTCGTGAACCCGCAGACCTAGCTCTAGAGGGTGCAAATCCTCATGAAGACGCCGTGGAAGTTCAACCGCGATCGACTCGCAGAGGTTGCGGAGAACGAGATCTCGCTCCTCGTGCGACCGCGAATGGTCGGGCCAGGCCCATAGATCGCTGAGATAGATTGCCCCTCGTCCGATTGCCTGTCGGCCGTCGATTTCGATCGCAACCGCGGCGGTCGCCTCCGTCAGTGACGCGATGACACCGGAGCTAAGCTGCAGCGGCATCTTGAACCGCTGCGACCTGAAAGTAACTTCGGCATCGAGAATCTTTGCCATCACGTTTGCATTGTGTCAGCCAGACAACCACGAGTCGAGATTCTGTGCAACAAACTCATCATCAGCCAAATGCGGGTAGGCGCTCGACACCCTGGATATTTCTGCCGCTTGTCCGGCGCTTAAGACTTCGTCCTCGTTAAGACACCAGCCGCCGGAAAGCAGGCCTTGACGGCGGAGCACTTCGTGAATGCCGGGAATACAACCGCGAAAGTCGTTCGCCGCGTCGAAGATTGCGCCATTTGCGTCGGTCAGCTCGACAGCGAGACGCAATAGGTCGCTTGGCACCTCATCTTGGGCCATTGCCAAATCGCGGCACCTTCGATGAAGCGCAACAGCTTGCGAGGTCCAGACCGCCCATTGACCAAGCAGCCCGCCGACAAAGCATCGATCTGCTGCCGATTTGCCGACGTCAAATCGATACGGCGAAATTAGATCAAACACAATGTTGTCGTCGTTGCCTGTGTAAAGAGCAATATCGTCCCGCCCACTTTCAACGACCGCGCGAATGACGTCGAGAGTACGATAGCGGTCGAACGCAGCAATCTTGATCGCCGCGACGTTCTCGATTTCACAGAATCCATGCCAAAACTCATGCGGCAGCTCCACGCCGCCCGCTTTGGGCTGCAAGTAGAATCCAAAGAGCGGAATTATCTCCGCCACGACTCGACAGTGATCCAGTAAGCGCGGAATTGATGCGCCTGGCAATTTCCCAAGGCTTAGCAAGCCGAACTGAAAACGCAAATCTCGAGCCAAGTGCGCCTCAGAAACGGCTTGCCGGGTTTCTCCGCAGATTCCTGCCACGCGCACAAGCGGCATATCGCGGGCGGCGTCGCCACGATCCATTTCTTCGGCCGCCAAAGTCCATACCGGTTTCAGCAGCCCGACTTTGGGATCGTGAATCCGAAACTGCGTGGTGTGCACGCCGACCGCGAGGCCGCCCGCGCCGGCTGCAATATAGTAGCGACTCAAGGCGCGTTGCCGCCGTTCGTCGAGTTGTCGTGCAGCATTGAGCGCGAGGGGATGCGCAGGGATTACCACGCCGCTGCAGAGTGCATGCCGCACAAGCATGTCATCAGATTTACCAGGGCCGTCAGAATTTGCCATCGCGTACCTGAAAATGCGTGGGCTTATTCCATGTTTCGCCACCGCGATTAAACCAATCGGCCGTCATCGTCAACATGGCATCGAGCGTCACGGTCGGCCGGCCGAAGAGTTGAATCGCTTGTCGGGCATCGCTCAGTAGCGCGGTGGGTGATTCCATCCCGTCAAAGTGAACTTTTCGACCGAACAATTCGCCAAACTGCTCGCATACCTGACGACATGAAACTCGTTCGGCGCCCGTCACATTGATGATTCGTGGCGGAACTGCGGTGAAAGCAAGACTCCTCAAGATGATGTCGCAAGCATCGCGTTGCCAAATCACGTTGAAGTAACCCATGTCGAGCGATACTGTTTCGCCCCGGTAAACTTGTTTCGCCAGGTCGACAAGAATGCCGTAACGAAACTCAGTCGCATAGTTAAGGCGAATGATGCTTAGCGGAGTGTTGTATCTCTGACTGAAATACTGAAACACGCGCTCGCGCCCCAGCGCGCTCATGGCGTATTCGCCTCGGGGGTCGGGGGCGTCGCTTTCCGCGGCGCCGGTTCCCGGATCGACGGCCACCATTCCATAAACATTGCCCGTGGACATGGCAGCAATTCGGCTATCACGGAAATGGTCAGCCACATCGCCGGCGACATACACGTTCGACGTCCAGGTCTCCGCCAATGCCGCCGGACCGCCGAATTTCATGCCAACCAAGTACAGGACGCTTGCCACGCGGGGAAGTGATCGGACAAAATCGTTATCGAGCAGGTCGCCGCGCAGCACTTCGATGCCGTCAGATTGCAAACTTGCAACTTCGCTGTCATTGGAGAAGCGGCTCACTGCGATCACACGTCGCTTGACGCCCGAAACGTCGATAGCGCGGCGGGCCATGCGCGAAAGTGTCGGACCAATCTTGCCACCGGCTCCCAAGATTATGATGTCGCCCTCCAATTGCGACATCGTCTTGACTAACGCCTCGCTCGGATCGCTTAGCGAGCTCACCAAGCCGGCGGCATCCTCGACGGTTGGCCGAGTGAGTGGCGGCGAATTGACGGGGCCTTCACTGGAATGGGGGCTCAAGGACTGTAAACGATCGGGGTCTGATCGCCCTTCGCGTGCAGTGATATTCGGCGTCGCCATGAGATATATTATGTGGGCTCATGTTTCGCGCAGCTAGGGCCGCGTATCGAATCGAATACGTGAGCGGCCTGCAAACAGTCGAGATCATAGCCTCTTGCATTCTGGAGCGGTGGACCACGTAGCGTCTCGACTGAGTTATAATCATTGGGCATCAATCGATCGGTCCCCACGACGGAGACAGCTATCATGACAAACTCGTTGCCGCACGACGTTGTTCAGGCCCGACGGGACATGCTGCGAGGGGCGATGCTCGCGGCCACCGGCGGGTTACTCCTGGGCCAAACGGCCCATGCCGATGACCCAGCCACAAGCGCCGTGAAGATTCAGGCGCTGCACCCTGAAGGCGCGCCCGCGGCCGACGCAAGCTACTCGCCGGCGATTCTCGCCCAAGGGCAGCGGCTGCTATTTATTTCCGGTCAAGGGCCCGAGAAATACGACATCGACATGGAGACACAAATTCGACAAACGTTCGATCGCATTGGCATCCTGCTAAAGTCGGCAGGCGCGACTTTTGCGAACGTCGTCATCGTGCGGTCGTATTGGGTCCACATGCAGCGCGACCTACCGGTCTTTCGCAAGGTCCGCAGAGAGTATTTGGTAGAGCCGTATCCTGCTTCGACAGCCGTTGGGACGACCGAGCTGGCGATTCCCGGCCTCGAATTGGAAATCGAAGCGGTTGCGATATTGTAATGAAGTGATTCCCGTCCGCCCGGATGTTGTTGACGGCAACCCAATGAATCGACGCGACTTCCTGCTGACGACGGCATCCGCCAGTGTAACCTGGGCGACCGGGATTAGCGGGCGGGCGGAAGGACCGTCGTCCGGCGCACCGCGAAATAAGTACTTCGATTGTCACGTTCATCTTACGCAGCCCTGGTACGGCGACGAGCGCAGTATCGTGACCGTCGATCATTTGCTGCGTTGGATGGACGCGCACGAAATCGCGCAGGCTGCCGTGTTGCCGCTCGTCTCCCCCGAGGCGTTCTGGTATCCGGTGACGACCGAGTTTGTGCTTCGCGAAACGCATCCGCATCGCGATCGGTTAGTGCCGTTCTGTGCAATTGATCCGCGCACGATTGTCACGCATCTGCCAACGAAGCAGGATGTGGTCGGCATCTTGAACCGCTACCGGGATGCCGGAGCGCGGGGCTTTGGTGAGCACAAGCCGATGTTGCCAATCAACGACCCGCTGTGCATGCGTCTATATGAAGCGTGCAGCGAGGTAAGGTTGCCGCTGCTGTTTCATCTCGATAACTTTGCCAATATGGACGCGCCTGGTTTGCCTGGCCTCGACAAGGTGCTCACCGCCTTTCCGGAGTTGGTGTTCATCGGCCACGGCAAGGGATGGTGGGCGTCGATCGCCGGTGGCATTACGCAGGCTGACCTTCAAGTCGGCTATCCGCGCGGCCCCGTCGCGCCTGGCGGCGCGATCGACCGATTGATGGACGCACATCCCAATTTATACGGCGACTTGTCGTCGAGTGGTGCCCATGCGATGTTGCGAGATCCAAAGTTCGGCCGCGAATTTCTGCTGCGAAGATCCGACCAGCTGCTGTTCGGCACAGATTATTACGATCCGGCGACTCAGAAGGAATTTGCTCAGTTCGACCTGTTTCGACAATTTGAATTGCCCGCCGATGCGGTGCAAGCAATCGGCCAAAAAAACGCGCAGCGTCTTTTCAACCTCGCCTAGGTCCGAACATAACACCGACGACCCGACGGCAGTTCATGAGCAGCGTGGCCGGTGCGGCCGCGTATGCACTAACCAATCGACCGCTCGCCACCGCGCCTGCCGACTCTCCAAAGAAAGCCCAGATCGCAATTACGCTCGACTTGGAAATGGCGCGCAATTTCCCCAACTGGGAAGATACGCACTGGGACTACGAAAAGGGCAATCTGAATCAGGCGGCAAAGGATTACACGGTCGAAGCGTGTCGGCGCGTGCGAAAGCACGGCGGAGTGATTCACACGTTTGTTGTCGGTCAAGTGCTCGAACAGGAGAACGTCGATTGGCTCAAAGAGATTGCACGCGAAGGCCACCCAATCGGCAATCACACGTACGATCACGTCTACTTATTGGCGAAGAACGCCGACGAAATCCAATATCGATTTCAACGCGCGCCGTGGCTGATCCACGGGCGACCCGTGGCCGAAGTGCTGCGGGAGAACATTCGGCTAACGAATGTCGCGCTCAAGGAGCGGATTGGCGTGGAGGCCAACGGCTTTCGCACTCCCGGAGGATTCCCGCAAGGCCTCGCGGGCCGCGAGGACTTGCAGCGAATGCTGGTCGACTTGGGGTTCACCTGGGTGAGCGGCAAGTACGCGGCCCATGCCGGCATTGAAGACCTGCATGGCACCGGGCGAAAGCCGTCGAAACTCGCGCTCGACAGCATTCTGGCCGCACAGGTCGAATCGCAACCGTTCACATATCCGACGGGCCTGATTGAAATCCCCATGAGCCCGATCAGCGATATTGGCGCGTTCCGCAATGGCCGCTGGCAGCTTGAGGATTTTTTGGACGCAATTCGCCAGGCGGTCGAGTTAGTCATTGAGCGGCGGGCAACATTTGACTTCTTGGCGCACCCATCGTGCTTGGGCGTCGTCGACACGAATTTTAAGACGATCGATCTCCTCTGCGACCTTGTCGAAAAGTCGGGCGGCGCGGCCGAGATCGTTCCGCTCGACGTGATCGCACAGCGCGCTCGTACCTGAGAGACCGGTCATTTCCTATGAGATTGTGCCTGGTAACCATCCTGGCCCTCGCAACGACCGCGACTAATTCGCGCTCGCAGGGTTATTCACCACAGGAAGCGGTGAAGCACATGACGACGGCCACCGGTCTCACCGTGACGCTATTTGCCAGCGAGCCCGAAGTGCGCCAACCGATTTTCGTGAAGTGCGACGATCGCGGTCGGTTGTGGACGATACAATATCTGCAATATCCCAATCCGGCGGGACTCGATCGCGTGAAAGTCGATCGCTGGTCGCGGACCGTTTACGATCGTGTACCGGAGCCGCCGCCGCGCGGTCCGCGCGGCGCGGATAAGATTACGATTCTCGAAGACACGGACGGCGACGGGCGTGCGGACCGTGCCAAGGACTTTGTCGACGGGCTGAATCTGGCGACAGGCGTCGAGTTTGGCCACGGCGGCGTGTTCGTCCTCAACGTCCCGTATCTTCTGTTTTATCCCGACAAAAACGGCGACGATGTGCCCGACTCCAATCCCGAGGTTTTGCTCACCGGTTTCGGCATGGAAGACGCGCAGGCGATGTCGAACCATCTTACCTGGGGCCCGGACGGCTGGCTCTACGGTGTGAACGGCAGCACAACCACTTGTCGGATTCGCGGCATCGAGTTCCAACAAGGATTGTGGCGCTACCATCCGGTGACGCGCGAGTTTGAGCTATTTAGCGAGGGCGGCAGCAATTGTTATGGAGTCACCTTTGACGCGAATGGCGAGTGTTATTATTCAACGAACGCGGGTCCCTTCGTAAACGCGGTCCAGGGCGGATATTTCTACAAGAGCTTCGGAAAGCACGGCCCGCTGCACAATCTGTACGCGTACCATTTCTTTCCAGAGGTCGAGCGCGATCTGGTCCCCGGCGGGCCGCCCACGGGCGGAACCATCTATCTCGCCGATGCATTTCCGCGGGAAATGCGAGGCGCTTTCATCGCCGGCAATTTCCTTGGGCATACCGTCTCGTGGTGGAAGGTGACCCCAAGCGGCAGCACCGTGCGAGCAACGTACGGCGACATCGTTTGGGACTCCCATGATACGTGGAGCGGGCCAACGGACGTTTGCCTCGCGCCGGATGGTTCCCTCTACGTCTCTGACTTCTACGACCAACGCACGGCCCATCCCGACCCGGACGCAAATTGGGACCGGTCCAATGGGCGGATCTATAAGATCAGCGCGGCAGGGACTTCTCCCACGAAGGCCGTCGAGATCGGCAAGCTTTCGACGGATGAGCTTGTTGATTTGCTCGCCCATGCGAACCATTGGTACCGGGCTCGCGCGCGTCTTGCGCTGGCGCGACGTCACGACCCACGTGCGAACGAACGGCTGCGCACAATGGCGACGCAGACCGAAAACAGTCAACTTGCCCTGGAAGGCATTTGGGCGTTACACGCGACGGGTGGTTTCGATGATCGCCTGGCGTTGGAATTGTTGATGCATCCATATTCCTACGTTCGCTATTGGGCGATTCGCCTTGTCGGTGACAGAAAGAGTGCATCGAGTGACATGTCGAAGTCATTCGAGAAGCTTGCGTCCAGCGAAGAAAGCCCAGTGGTGCGCGGTCAATTGGCCGCGACGGCAAAACGATTGCCGGCGAAGCGCGGTTTGCCCATTGTTGAGGCACTGTTGCGTAGTTTTCCGAACGAGTCGGATTCGCGAATTCCCTGGCTGATCTGGTGGGCAATTGAATCCAAGGCGACTTCGGATGCCGACTATCTTGTGGAAATGTTTTCCAAGGACAAGATGTGGGCCAATCCGGCGGCTCGCGAGAATATTCTGCGGTTGATCCGTCGCTTTGCCGCCGAAGGGACGCCCGACAGCTACAACGCGTGTTTTAGGTTACTCGCGTCGGTGCCGGCAGCAAATCTGGCGGCCGCTCGCCAGAGCTTGGGGCAGGGATTGGCCGAGCGATCCGTCGGCCTGCAAGGAGTTGGGCAGGGCGATCTGTTTGGCGATCAAGCGGCGGGAGATGAGGGCGAACCGACCACTGAAACCCGCAAATACGAGCCGCTATCTGGCCCATTGCGAGCGTATGTCGAAGCGTTGTGGCGCAAACAACCAGACGACGAGTTGCATCTGGAGCTGGCACTGCGCGCCGGTCTTGACGATGCGCACGGGGCACTCTCTGCTGCGGCGTTTGAACCCGGCTTGAATCCGGAGCGGCGCATCCAGCTGCTGCACTTGCTGCATGATTTCGGCGAATCGCAGGAAGGGCCAAAGCTCGTCGAGTTGGTTCTCGCGAACGAGCCCGAAGCCGTGCGTCTTGCGGCACTGGAAGTTCTAGCTGGTTACGGCGGCGGCGAGACCACACAGGCGCTGCTGGACGCGTACACGAAACTGCCGACGAACCTGCAATCAAAGGTCCGCGACACACTCATTTCTCGATCGGCGACGGCGCTGGCGTTTCTTCAACAAGTTGATGCCGGTGCGATCGCGGCCACGGACGTCTCGATCGATCAACTTCGTCACGTCGCATTACATAAAGACGAAGATCTTGATGCGCTGGTGCGCAAGCATTGGGGTAACATTGGACCTGGCACGGCGGAGGAAACACTGGCCACGATGCGGCGATATAATAACGACCTTCGCGCCGGGACCGGCGATCAAAACCGTGGCAAGGAGCTGTTTACAAAACATTGCGCCATCTGCCACCAGCTCAACGGAGAAGGTAACAAAGTAGGACCCGATTTGACCACCGCGAACCGCCAGGATCGCGCGGCCCTGCTCGGTAATATCGTCGATCCCAGTGCTGTGATCCGCCGTGAATACGTGAGTTATCTTGTGGTTACAAATTCTGGACGCGTGCACTCCGGCCTGCTGGCGGAGCAAGACGGCGCATCGATTACCATCCTCGACGCCAAGAACGAGCGCATTAAGGTGGCCCGCGACGAGATTGACACGCTTGAAGAGGCCAATGTGTCACTCATGCCGGAGCGAATCTTGGATAGTCTAACGCCACAACAAATCCGCGACATGTTTGCGTACGTTGAAGGTGCGCCGACGAGGTAGCTTGATGATGATCCGAAACGCAATGATCGTGGCCGCTTGGCTAACGGTGGGGCGATTCGTAACCGTCTCGGCGGCCGAGCCGCCGGTGGTGGCCGACCATCCTCGCCTGTATTACACGGCGGCCGACTTGCCGCGGCTGCGCGCGCTTCGCCAGTCGGGCGTTCATGCCACAATCTGGGCCAATCTCACCCGATCTGCCGATTGGTGTGCCGCGCAGCCGGTGCGGCGCGAGTGGATCGCCACGATCGAAAACGATCCGCAGTTCGAGAATCTGTACGATCGGTTTTACGCGGCAATGCACGACACGGCAATCGTCGAGCAGCTTGCGTTTGCATCATCGCTTTCCGATCCGGAGCACGATCCGTATTTCGAAGCGGCTCGCAATTGGCTGCTGGCGGCGGCAAAAGTCTGGCGAAACGAGGCACACAACAAGCCGGATCAGAGCAAAGCCTACGCGGTCCTGCGTGTCATGAAAGCGTTGGCCGTGGGCTACGACGTGCTGTTCGACCGGCTTTCGGAAACTGAACGGCAGGAAGTGCGCGACACGCTGGTTGCCGTGGGCGAGGCGTACTATCCGTTCTTTCAGGAACCGACGACAGCGGGCGAAGGCTACAACAAGCACCACGGCAGCGTCGACACGGCGCCGTTGGGCATCATGGCGTTGGCGCTTTATGGAGAAGTGGACAAGGCCGCGGCCTGGCTCGACGTAGCCATTGAAAAGCACGTCAATTACTTATTGCCGCACGCGCTCACGCCGAGCGGCACGTACGACCAATCGTCGAATTTCTGGGCCTCGACGCTCCATTACCGGATATTTTTTTGCGAGCCGCTCCGCCGCGTTACGGGCCGCGACCTGTTCGCCGAATTTCCGAAATCGCTGCCGGGCCGCATCGCCCTGGCGGCGGTTGCCGCAGGCCAACCGGCAACGCTTGAGTTTAACGAAGACAATCGCTCGGTGCTCTTCGGTCCCTCCTACGGCCAAATCAACTACTGGTCGCCGGCGCTCTTGTATTTGGCGCGTCACCATCGCCGTCCGATTTACCAGCACCTCGCGCTGTGGGACGAATCGCTCGGTTCGATTCAGCACACTCGTTATGTAACGCCCAGTCGCAGGGAGGAACTACTGTTTTGCCTCGGGCCATACGCGTACCTGTGGTACGACCCAAGCGTCGTGCCGGCGATCGAAGCAGATTTGCCATTATCGTTCGAATTCCCCGAGCCAGAAGTCAACGAGGCGTATTTGCGCACATCCTACGAACTTGGCGGCATTGTGGCAGGCATGAAAAAGGGCGGATTGGTGATCCATGCCGGAGGCCGGCCCGTGCTGGTCGATCAACTCGGTGTGAATGACGTTAACAAGCCGCCTGATCCGGTCGACGAAATGTTGCTGGCGGATGACGGGCGCAGGGCGTTGATCCGTTGCGTCGGTCCGAAATCTCACGGCATCGGCGAGCAACTGGTTGAGCTCGAGCGCCCGTCGCGGCTCACCGTCGACCGCCATTGCTCGGAGCCGATCACATGGTGGTGCGCCGGGGAGCCAGAGCATGAAGGCAATTCCATGATCTGGCCCGACGGCACCAAACTGACTATTACTAAGGGCACTGTCGTGGCCACGAATCCCGAGGGATACGTCGAAACAAAGCGTCACTACGGCGGCATGAAATTCGCCGACCCGCATCCGTTCACTTACCCCACGTTTACAGTCCAACCGGTCGATGGTTGGATTATGATTGAGGTCGTTACGTCGATACAGACCCGAAGGGCCGACAGTCAATAGCCAGGTTGTCATTACCCACAAGTAAGCGTCTGGACAAAGTTCTGTCCCATAGGGACAGTTGAGAATAGCCCAGCGATTCATCGCTGGGATCGAGGTGTTATGCCAGCGCACGTCCCGTAGGGACGGTTGAAGCTTCGTCGAAGCGTTCAACCGTCCCTAGGGGACGAGACTGCGCCCCTCGACATTTCCCCAGCGATAAATCGCTGGGCTATTTTCATGACGTCCCTACGGGACGAAAGATGTCGAACGCAAGTAAACATTCATCTGGAGATCAACGATGGCAAATCTAAACCGATACAATCTTTGCCGCGCGATTTGTCTTTTATCGGCATCTTTTGCGCCGAGTGTGGAGAAACTGGCGCTCTCGCAGGAACCGCCAAAGCGCACCTACGAGAATCACCTCACCTTAATTGAAAACCCGCAGTCGCTGCTCGCCGATCATCCGGAGTTTGTGCAGCCGATCGTCGAGGAGCGACGCTTCGAGGCGCCGCTGCTGGTGGACGACGAGGGCGCCGATCTGGCGGTCCGTGCGTGGCGTTTTTCTTATAATGCCCGGGGCATTATCGAGATGCCCAACCGCGTCAAAGCGGCGAGCACGGCGGTGATTTTCGTGCACCCCTGGGGCATCGATGACAGCCAGGGATGGAAGACTCCCGAGCCCGCCGGGGTCTGCGACTTTTGCACGCCGACCAAGAACCATCTCGCCGCGCGCCATACTCGCGACGTGATCGATCCGTTTGTCGCGAAACTGCGGGGCAATGTCGGCCTTGTCATGTACAGCCTCCGCGGGAAGCAGCACCCCGTTCATGCCAAGCTGTATCGTTCCATTCGCAAGAAGCCGACCGCGGCCGAGCGCGAACAGGGCCGCCGAGAGCTCAAAGAGATTCTGGGCCGCTTCGACTATCGCGGCGAGCCGCTGCCAACGAAGCTAACGCTTTCCGACGCAACGCCGGTGAAAGATTACTTTGCGCAATTCCCCGGTCTTGATGCAACTTCGAGGTACAACAACGCCGGGTTTTGGGATCTGCCGATGCCAGTGAGCGATGCGGTTAACATCGATCCGGACGACTACGTTTACTACGACGAGGAAGGCTACCCAACGCTGCGAGACTTTCTCAAAGGTCAAAAGATTCGCCACGTGCTATTGGTTGGCTACGCCACCGACATGTGCTTCTGCATGACGACGGCCGGCTACAACAACCTCTCGAAGGATTTCAACGTGTTCCTCGTGGGAGACGCGACGTTGGCCACATTCCCCGCGAACGATTCGCCAAAATTTGCAACGAACGCGCACATTGCCTTTGCCTCACTCAATCAGTTGATTACGCAGACCTCGTGGGTTGAGTTGACGACTAGTTTAGCAAGTCGTGCTACCACGAAGTGATGATGTGCCCCAGCTTCGCCTTCTGGGCCCTCGGACTGTTTTCCCTGGGCCATGTTCGGCGATCGGCGAAGACAGTAGCCCGCTGAGTCGTTCCGGCATTCATACACTTCGCTGCTCGCGTCCGGCGGGGTGCAACTTTGCATTAGTTCTATTCTGGAGGTTGATCGTCCAAATGAGGCCTGCGCAGAGAAAGAGAATAAGCCTCGATAGGATCAGCACGGAGCAGGGAGCTAAGTAGGTCAGGCTTTTAGCCTGACAGAAACCGCGAGAAAGTCAGGTCGCCCAGGCGACTCGCCGGGGCGAGCTGGAAAGCCTGACCTACAGATTAAACTGTTCCACGGTTCCACATAGGAGCAGGGAGCAAGAATTCTGGCTCCACGCTCCACGCTCTCTGCTATCACCCAATCAGTTCAATACCGCGCAGGCTTCAATAAAGTAAATTATTTGACTGCCGTGAGAGAATCGGTTATCGTCAGGAACAGGGAATGTAAAATCTCGATCACCCGCAACGCGGGTTTGGCGAGAGTTCTTCCCGTTGCTTTTCATTGATCGAATGACGAATTGTCGTTTCACGAGGTGCTGACAAACGCCTATGGTGGTTCGAGAACGTTTTCTGCGATTGATCGTTTCGTGATCGTGCGCCTCATTTAGTTGGGACGTGTCTCTGGCAGTTCAAAGGTGGTGTTATGAAGCACAGCTTGAAGGCAATCGTGGTTGTTGGCTCGATCGTAGGTATCGCCGTGTGCGCGCGCGTCGACGCCGCGGTGCCGGTTGTTTGGGATGGGAGTGCGGGCATCAGCTCCAATCCCACCCTCCCCACTGGCGTTCGGCGATGGGAAGAAGGCAATTGGACGCGAGATGGGATACCCGGTCAAACCGCTGTGGCGGCCATCGGGCAGGACGGTCACGTGGGTGGCAGAGGCGGCGTGGACATCATTCTCGGCAGCGGCCACCTTGTCTACCACGACCACAACGACGGCAACACGGTGCCAGGCGCCTTGGGCGATTTCAAGCCGCAGATGGATTTGTTCGGTCCGGGCAGTTTGACGATTAAGGATGGAGCCACGTTGTGGATGGATTCGCATAGCGACAGCGACGGCCGCTGGACCCGAGTCGGCATGAGTATCAATTTGGATAACGGGACGCTCCTGCGCACGATTACGCCTGCGTGGTGCCCGCCCTCGGAATGTTCCTCATCCGGCGGCAAAATCATCTTTGGCTACAGAAACGAGCTTCTCGCGAATACGAGGATCGAGATCAATTTGACGAACGGTGGGCGAATCGAGAGTCATGGGAAGATGGCCTTCGGGGATCCAAGTTTCTGGGATGAAAATCCGCCCGGGACCGTCAACGATAATCCGCAGACCGGTCATAACCCCGGCATCGAGGTCGCCATGACGATCAACAACGGCACGCTCGACCTCACCGGAGGCAACGCGTGGCCAGATTACTTCGGCCTGGCCGATGGCGAACTGGGATTCTTTTACGAAAGCGTCGGACCGAATACCAGCGGAGCCCCAGTGGGACCGAAGAATGAAGAGTACTCGATCAACTTCACCGGCCCCGGGCAGATCATCGTCGACACCGGTATTTTCGTTGCCGAGCAGGGCTCGGATGGCGTTTATTCGCCGAAGGGTGGTTTTGCACCAGATCTATTTACGTCAATCACCTACCAGAACCTCTGGGATTTAGGCATTCTCCAGGCCAACGGTCTGAGCGGCTTGACTGGTGCGACGTTTAGCGATTACTTCACCACCACCGGTGCGCCTGACGACCCGAATTTGGGTATCGACAACGACAACTACACGCTCACCTCGCTGCTCGCGTCGCCCGGTCTTCCCGGCGATTACAACGGCGATGGAAGTGTCGATCTGGCCGACTATGTGCTGTGGCGAAAAAACCCGGCCGATCACGGCGGCAACCCGGCCGGCTACAACACCTGGCTGCAGAATTTTGGCGAGACGTCCGGACCAGGCGGCAGCGGGGCCGTGCCCGAGCCCGTGAGCCTGATGCCGGTTATGATCGGACTGGCCGGTCTCTGGTTGGGGCGTCGCAATTTCGTCCGCGGTCGCTGAAATGATTCTCAAAAAAGATGGCGGCTTTTGCTTGACAAGTATTGCTGCGGGCAAGTAGATTGGCAGTATCGGTTTCTTGTCGGTTTTTCGCCGTTCGTGCTGAGCGTAACAACGGAGCCAGCAGGACGGCCGTTCCTACGAGTTTTTCGGAGGTAGTCTAATGAAGCGGATCATGAGCAATGCAACTCTAAGCGTTGCGGCGATCATCTTTTCGGTGTTGGCAGCGCGCGATGCCGCCGCTGCTCAAATCACGCTGAATTTGGTCCAGGCGGACAGCAATATTACTGTGACGGGTGTTTTTGGCGGCCTACCATTTGTGCCGCAGGACAGCGCGCCGGTGCAAGCTGGCACAACGGATCTCAACCCTGCGTCGCCATCCAACAAAACCACGTTCCAAGGCACGATTACGATCGACGTCAACAATGTGAATGCCCCATCCAGTATCCAATTTCTCTCGTCTAACGCGGATGCCGACGTGAGCGGCCTGTGGATGTCCAGGGCGTTTGACAACCCAGGTGATAACAACGACCTCAACGGCAACGGCATTCCCTATGAATTTGGCGCGCCACCTGGCGGCGATTCATCCCCGGCCGCTGGCTCTCCCCCAGGGCCGGCTGATCCTGGCGATTGGGGTTTTCGTGTTCGACATCCAGCGTTCGGAGTTACCCTGGCCACTGGGGTAAGTCGAGACATAGTTTTCAACATTACCAGCCCTGCCATCCCCGTCGCTGGCGGCATGTTCAGTTCGCTGACTGAGAACTTTGAGTTCGCCACCGGATGGCTTGACTACTGGGTCGCGCCAGCAGCTGGCAACCTACAAGGAAGGGCCGAGTTGGCTGGTGGCGACACCGACAATTCTGCAGCAGCTTCGTCGTCCTATATTGTGACTCCGCTTCCGTTCAATCAACGGCAGATCACGCTCACCATCCCGGTCGACATTGACAACCCGGGCAGCGACGCGGACTTCTACTATGACGGCACGCTCGTGGCGACCTTGATCGTGCCCGAACCGTCGGGTTTTGTACTATTAGGCATTGGCAGCATCGTGGCGGCGTTTGTCGGACGCCGGATGCGGAAGTAATCGAGATAGCTGGCCAGATTTGGCCGGAGTCGGGCGACTAGTGTCGCCCGGCGAAAAGGCCCAGATCGGCTTGCACAACTCATGGAAGCCACCGGCAGCGTCGGTCAAACGCCGCCGGTGGCTTTTTTTATTTCTATGTGGACGCGTGGAATGGTCTAGGCTGTAAGTTAGGTTTTCCAGCTCGCCCCGGAGAGTCGCCTGTGGCGACCTGACGTACTCGCGGTTTCTGTCAGGCCAAAAGCCTGACCTACTTAGGAACACGGGAATAACAACTTCGGTGTCTGGACTCAAGGATCGTGCATTGGCTCATACACCGAAGGCGTTGGAAGTACCGAAGTTATTTTTCCCTTGTTCCTTACGTCAACAGCTGCAATCACCCTTGGAGAATAGCCGCAACGCGGCGATCGTTAATAGCCAGCGGTGGAAACCGCTGGTATTCAAAGGGAAGGATAGCTCAAGCCACAACGGGGCGGCAGTAACAGTCCAGTCGCCCTGTCGCCCTGTTGGGGCTTCGGACCGCCCACTTGATCATGAACCAGGGGCTCACGCTCCCTGGTTATTAACTTCCGGCCCGTTGGGTCTGAATGCAGTTGAATAGCCTTCTCGACGTGGGCACGGAAAAACCGCTGGAAGCATGGCCACTCCGAGGGCTGGCCCTGGCCCCCTCCGACTCGTTATCAATGCGGAGATCAATCGAAGGCAGTTCGATTACTCCGTAATGACTTCCTCGCCCGCAATCGTCGACATGGCCTGGTAGGCCGTGAGATTGATGCTCTCGTTGAGAAATGTGACCGATCCATCCGCCATCAGGAAATTGCAGCCGCCGGGGTGGTCGCTGCGGAAATTGCTCACGGAGTTTCCGCCTCCGTCCCGGCTGTCCTTGCAAGAAGTGGCAGGGTTTGGATTGAGAAGTTGGGATGTCTCGATATACGAATCCGTGACCGGGTACTTATTCATCGGCTCAATGGTGACCGCGAACAGACAGGGCACAGTCAGTTGGGGATAATATTCCGTGCTGTTTGGCTGACCGGCGATCCAAGGGTACCAGGCATAAGGGATTTCACCAAATTGGTCAGGCCCTGCGGGGATCGTACAACCGACGCCATGACAAACCCTCCACTTGGGGTCGCCGCTGGCGTCGCCCACCGCGATCGTCTTGCTGGTGCCATCGGTGATCTGCCGTATCGACGCGCCGAACGCCAAATCGAACACGCCGCGAACGTGTTTTGGGACGGGACCTGGTTTAAGTATGTATTTTGTATTGCCAAACTGCGTCGACCAATCCCTGATGTTAAGGCAGAATGTATCGGTCGCGCCCTTACAGTACGAGTAGTCCGTCATGCCGAAGAGTGAATTGCGACTGTTCCCGAGGATCTGCTTCAAGGCCAGATTCTGATACGGGTTCGGCCCGCCGCTGGAAGGGCATTTGAACAGCGGGATCACCAGCGAGCCCACTTCCGCCTTCTGGTCGTACCAATGCTCGCCTTGATCGTAAATGTTGTGCAGCGACGTTTCCTCGAAATAGGGAAGCAGCTTCGTGTTGGCATTCGCAAAGTAGTTGGTGGGTGCACCCCTCGAGAGCCACCCCACCGGAAACGTTTTGTTCGTCCCGTGGTAGTTGTGCAGGGCGATGCCATATTGCTTAAGGTTGTTAATACATTGGGCGCGACGGGCGGCCTCGCGGGCGGCTTGAATCGCCGGCAATAGCAGCGCCACGAGAATCCCGATGATCGCGATCACGACCAATAATTCGACGAGGGTAAAACCCCCAAGCAACCGCCTGCGGGAGATCATTCTCGTTCCTCCACAATGATGCTGCCAGGAAAAGCCGATGTGCGGCCGATAAGGGGGCAACGAAAATCCGGCTCCCTTATTATCGGTCTCACTACCGGCTGGTTGCAAAACCTGTTTTCGCGTATTCCAAAGCGGGGTGAGCTAGCGAAAAGTTGAAATAGCAAACAATCGAGGCTTTGAGACGGTTTATGGATACAATACCAGATTACACAAAAACGTGCACCACAATCTTGTTATTCCGCCTGTTATCCTACTATAATGTGGCGCTTCTTCAAACTATTTTCGGCCGAGCCGGCACGGCGAATTTTGGCTCGGCACGAGCTGTAAATCCATTCCCGACAACGTCCTCTCGCTTGTTAAACGTCGAACTGGAACGGCGCCTAACCATCTCCCCAGTGCAGCCGTGCCAGCGCTGGTCGATTGGGCGGCCGCCATTTTTGAGTTGCCGAGCGAGAGCGACAATGGCTGGTTTTGCCAGTTTTTCCGTCGTTTTATCTCCTTATCTCCGCTCATCACTGCCTGGATTGCAAAATTGCACTGATTCTATGTGGACCCGTGAAATAGTTTAGGCTGTATGTCAGGCTTTCCAGCTCGCCCCGGCGAGTCGCCTGTGGCGACCTGACTTGCTCGCGGTTTCTGTCAGGCTAAAAGCCTGACCTACTTAGTCTCGACTTACTGTCACTACCTTCATCCAAACCGGCCGGGAGATTCGTATGAGTTCCCATTTGCTTCATGGGTGGCCATTGGCGTGCGTTCTGCTGCTATTGGGGGGAATTGCTCGAGCGGACGAAAAGGAAGAGGCGGTGCGGTCCGGCGTCGCCAAGGAATCGGCACACGACGGAGTCTTCGCGCGGCCAGCGACCGGCAACGCCAGCGGCACGCGTTTTGTCCTGGCCAGTGGCACGGTCCAAGTCCCGGTCGTCGTGGTGCGCGGAACGCCGTATGAAATGGGCCGGCAACTCGGCCAACTCATGCAAAAGGAGGTGCAGGAGTTTGTTCCGCCAACGCTGACCGCCGTCGCCCAGAAGTTGAAGGTTTCGCAAGACGTGCTGCAAGAAGTATGGGCCCGCTCGGCCGCGTTCGCCGACGATCGCGTCGAGCAGGAATTGGCCGGGTTGGCGGACGGATCGGGCGTGCCGCTGCGGACGCTCCAGGCGATCCACGCGGTGCCGCTGTTGATGCCGTATTCATGCAGCAGCATTGCTGCGTGGGGCGATGCCACGGCCGACGGGCATTTGTACCAGACGCGAAATCTCGACTGGAGTCTCGAGATCGGCGCTCATGAGTTTCCGGTGGTCGTGGTGTATCTGCCGCAAGACGGGATTCCCCACGTCGTGCCAAGCTTCGCCGGAGTGATTGGGGCTCACACGGGCATGAACGCCGGCGGAATTGTACTGGCGGAGATGGGCGACGCGGCGGCCGAGGAGATGCCGTATCAGGTCCACGCGCCGCATTTTACCGTGTTCAACCGGACGCTGTTGTATGATGCCGATTCGCTAACGCGGACGCTGGACATCTTTCTCGCCCAGCCGTTGACGAAGCGATATCACTTCGTGTTTGGCGATGGCCGGAACGAACGACGAGCGGTGAAGATTCGCGCGCATGCGCCCGAGCCGCCGGACCGCCGGGTCATGGTCTGGAAGGACAACGACCCGACGGATGAATTCGCGCCAAATGTATTGTCGTGCGTGGTCTACAACGACGAAGGTCGCGGAGCATTTCCCACGCTGAAGCAAGAGTATGGAAAGCTCAATGGGGAGAAGCTTATTGATCTTGCGAACCGAATTCCAATCAAGGGCGGCAATGTAGTGAATGCGGTGTACGATGCGACCGATCTTCGGCTTTGGATTTCGTACGCCCAGGGAGATAAGGAGGCGTACCAGCGACCGTACGTCTTCTTGGACCTGAAAACGCTGGACACGGATCGTGACGGCGCACCGGATTTCAATTAAACGCGCTGCATTGCCGATCGGCACAGGTGCTGTATCTCAAGGCGACACCCTACGAGATGGGCCTACGGCACGGCAAATTGCTCGGTGAACACGTCCGCGAATCACGGCTGCTGCCGGAAATCCGGATTCCTGGTCGGCAATTTCGCACCAACGGCAGTGCGCCAGTCCGCCAGGCGGGCGCGCAGGTCTTGTGCCTTCTCGCGTTGATTGGCGGCCAGATCCTTGGCTTCCCCCAGGTCGTCCCGAAGGTTGTACAGCTCGATGCGATTGTCCTCGTGATATTCCAGCAGCTTCCAGTCGCCGGCGCGGATGGCGCTGACTGGGGTCGTCGTTGGGTAGTAGTGTGGGTAATGGAAATACAACGCTTCACGAACCAGCTTGGCATCCGGATTCTTGAGCAGCGGCGTAAGGCTCTGGCCGTCGAGCTTCGTCTTGCGCCCGTTGCGGTTCTTTAGGCCGGCGATTTCCAGCAACGTCGGAAACAGGTCGGCCACGTAGACCGGCTGGCGACAGACGCGGCCGCCCGATCCGATGCCCGGCCAGCGGATGATCAGTGGAACCCGAATGCCCCCTTCGTAAAGCGATCCCTTGCCTGAACGCAGCGGATGATTGTCCGTGATTTGCATCCCGTCGTACTCAATCACGTGGCCGCCGTTATCGGACACGAAAACAACAACGGTGCGCTCGGAGAGTCCGCGGCTCTCCAGGCGCTCCAGGACGCGCCCGACGCTCTCGTCGAGGCTGTGTACCATCGCAGCGTATTTCGGATTGCGGTGGTGCAAACCGGGCACTTGCTTCTTTTCGTACCGCTCAACCAATTCCGGTTTGGCCTCAATGGGCGTATGCACGGCGTGGTGCGCGAGGTACAGGAAGAACGGCCGATCTTCCGCGCGGTCGATCACCTTCAAGGCCTCGTCGGTGAGCCGGTCAGTGAGATACTCGCCCTGCTTGCCTCGGTCCAACTGCGGAACGTAACGGAACTCACCCTCAAATCTGCCTGTCCCACGGTACGGGAAGAAGTGCGATGCGGGGGCGCCCCAGAGGGTACCGCCGATGTTGATGTCAAATCCCTGGGTCTCTGGATAATATTTCGCGTCGCCCAAGTGCCACTTGCCTACCGTGGCGGTAAGGTATCCTGCGGAACGGAAGACTTCGGCCAACGT
Organism: Planctomycetota bacterium; assembly: GCA_022614705.1. Taxonomy (GTDB): domain Bacteria; phylum Planctomycetota; class Planctomycetia; order Pirellulales; family Lacipirellulaceae; genus JABDGM01. The sequence goes on from JAKEIB010000024.1 coordinate 21,658, forward strand.
CACTTCGCTGTGCGGAAGATCGGCGACTGATACGGGCGAGATTAGCTTGCGATCGCGAGGCGGTTCGCGCGATGCCTCGCGCCACATGGTGATGCCCAGCCGCGCATAGTGCTTGCCGGTGAGGAGGCTGGCCCTGGTGGGCGAGCAGACCGACGCGGCGTACGCATCGGTAAAACGGGTGCCGCTCTCTGCAAACTGGTCGAGATTAGGCGACTCGTGCAAGTCCGCGCCGTAGCACCCCAGATCGGCCCAGCCGAGGTCGTCGGCCACGATCACTATGACGTTGCACGGCGGTTCGATATTCGTCCCATCGGCGGTTGCCGGCGATGTGCATGTTAACGCCAGGCCGAATGCCAGAAAAACTCTGCGAGCGAGATTGAACAAGGCGTTGTATGCCTGGAAACCAGAAGTTGCCGTCGGTCGCGATTGTTTCCTTAGGGTTGGCATGACGCGTCGACGGACAATTTTCGCCCCCTGTTTGAAGCAATCGAGACTATTCTACACAACCTTGCACTGTCCGGAACTGCGTACGTGAACATCCGGCTAAGTAGGTGAGGCTTTCCAGCTCGCCCCGGCGAGCTGGAAAGCCTCACCTACAGCCAAAACTATTTCACGGGTCCACATAGCGGGCTACTTTGCCAGACATGTGTGGACTTCACGCTCCTCCCCGCACGAGGATTTCTACTCGCAGAGCGAACAGAGTTCATTCTCTGCAATCAAGTTGTTATGCTGGATCTGGTCGTTCCGCTGCTAGGCACACGTTCCCACGAAATGGAGAAATGACGTGCACCGCATTGGCAAAATTAAGTTTGGCGCCGGTCGGCCTGTCATCAGGGCCCTCGCCGCTGCTGCATTACTAATCGTGACAGTAGCTACGCGAGCCGCGGAGGAATCGGCCGGGAAAGCTGCTCCAGGCAGGATCGACTCGGGCCAGGAAAGCCGTGTGCGCGTGGCCGGTATCGTACTCAAATGGCTGAGGACCGATAAAGAGGCGAACTATGCGCGTGCCGAAAAAATGATCGCTGCGGCCGCCCACGGCGGCGCACGACTCGTTTGCACCACCGAGTGCTTTCTCGATGGTTATGCCATTAAGGACAAGTCGATTCCGCTCGACCAATACCGCGCCCTGGGCGAGCCGATTCCAGCCGGCCGATACTTTCAGCGTCTGTCGAAATTGGCGGATCGATTCGACATCTACCTTGTCGCCGGCATGCTCGAAGCCGACGGCGAACACCGCTATAACACGGCCGTCGTCCTCGATCCCGACGGCAAGCTCCTGGGCCGGTATCGCAAACACAAACTGGAACATGAACTGGTTCGCAACACGCCGGGAACTGAAACGCCGGTGTTTCGCACTCCGTTTGGGCAGATCGGCATCATGATTTGCGCCGATCGCCGCGATCCTCAACTCGTCAAGCGCCTGTGCGACGGTGGGGCAGACTTCCTCATATGTCCTTCCGGCGGCATGTTCGGTCCCGAGAAGAACGACCCGATCGTGCAAGCGCGCTCGAAAGAGAATGGAGTTCCCATCCTTTTCGTTCACCCGGCCGAGTTCCTCGTGACCGATTCCCGCGGAGAAATTCGCGCGCGGACTATTCTCGGCGATCGGCTCGAAATCACGACCAGCGAAGTCGGCGGCGAGAGCGACAAGAATGAAGTCTTTTTCTTCGATCTGCCACTGGCCGCCGATTCGAAATTCTCGGAGGATGGCAAACGCTACGTTATTATTCACGCGGACGATGCCGACATGTCGCACTCCGTCAATCGCGCCACGATCGCCGCGATGGAGCAGGGAATCGTCTCGTCGGCCAGCATCATGGTGCCATGTCCGTGGTTCAAGGAATTCGCCGCGTATGCCAAGGCCCACCCGGATAAGGACTTCGGCATTCATCTGACGCTCAACAGCGAATGGGACAACTACCGCTGGGGCCCTGTCGCCGGCAAAGACAAAGTGCCCAGCCTGGTCGATAAAGAGGGTTACCTCTGGGACAACGTGGCGGAGGTCGCCGCCAATGCCAAGTCCGCGGACGTAGAAACGGAACTGCGGGCGCAAATTCGGCGCGCACTGGATTTCGGCGTGCCTTTGACGCATCTCGACACCCACATGGGCGCCGTGGTGAGCCGACCCGATCTGGTCGAGGTGTACGTCAATCTCGGCGTGGAATTCAACTTGCCGGTGTTCTTCCTGCGGAACCTTGGCGGCGGAGTTCCCGATGAGCAAATTCGCGCTCGCGCCCTGCAATTGGTCGATACTCTCAACAGGCACAAGCTGCCGGTCCTCGACTACATGACGCAGCTCTACACGAACGGTCGGTTCGAGGACAAGCGAGCCCAATACCTCGAGGCCATCGCCAACAGCAAGCCGGGCGTCCACTACTTGATCCTTCACTGCGGATACGACGACGAGGAGCTCCAGGCCATCACCGCGAGCAGCAAACTTCGCGATACCGACCGGCGTGTGTTCACCGATCCGGAATTCATTCGAGCCGTGAAGGAAACTGGCGTTGAAATCGTCACGTGGAAGCAGGTCCGCGAGATGAACGACAAGCGCCTGGCAGAAAAGTGAGTAGACATTCAAAATCCGGCATCGACTCCGCAGCGCGTCCAGAATTTCCAATGTGTGCTCAGGGGACAAATTTTGGGCAGCCGAAACCTCGAAATCCTCGGAAGAGGACAAAGGGGACAAGTTTTGTGTGGGGCCATCGGCGAGAATCTTGTGTGGCATTTGCGCAGGGTATTGGGCTTGAAGACGAAGGCCGTTGGTTAATTGATGTGGGCGCGCAGCACAAGCGGAGCGCCGGCTGATGGCGCACGCCTAGCGCGACGACCGGCGGCCGCCTGAACGTGATCGGAATTTGGACTGAGCATAGCCGATGTCTATACGCTTGTATAGATATCGAATTTGGCCAGCTGGCTGCCGACGGGACGCGTTGTATGCGCCCTGAGTTGTCTTACTTTGTCTTGTCAACTCTACTTTTCGATGGATTTCGCGGTCTTGCTGACTAGAGCGTCGCTATCCGCACTAAGCTGCTGGACGATAGCCGGCGCTCGAAGTTCACGGTGTTGCCGCATGACCCAGGCGACATAAAGCCTTGCCCACCATTCTTTGTGCTTGGCGAGCTTCGCTAGCTCCGCATTTGCTTCCGGCAATGCAGCTTGAAACCGCTCGGCAAATTCGTTCTCTTTCAGCCAGATTGCATTGCTGACGATATGCTCTGCTAGTCGTATTTCGCGCTTCTCTCTTGATCTAGCTTGTCGTCTCTCTTCCACTTGCTGACCTGTTACGTCCAGCGGTTCCGGCTGTTTTCCCTGTTGACGGGCTTCAATCGCCTTGCGAATAACCTGCAACCGGGCGCTGACATCGCGAGAGCCACTGGCGTAAGCGAAAACCAGCAAAGCCCGCCCCGGCGACCGTTCGTAGATGTATCTGACAAATCCATCCGGGACTTCCTCATTGCGCCCCATCTTCCACTGAACATACTCCAAGTAGTCACGGTAATTGACCGGCTGCAATGGCGGTGACTGCGGCGGAGCGGCGTCCGCATTGTCATGGGAGCCAAACCAGATTCGCGCAAAGTCACGAAGCTGGCGATCATCCGTATCGAGATAAGGTGCAAGGACGCGAATAGGAACTCTTGGTGGCAAGTCGAAAGAGTGCAAAATCATTAGTGCAATCAGGACGTGTGTATCTTCTTCGCTTTTTGTGGTCGCGACGAAGATTGCCAACTGCTTTACTAATTCGTCTTTATCGTCGGTTAGCTTTTTGAGCGTTTGCACTTCCCGAAATGCGTCCACGTTGTTGCGCGGATCGACGCCGGGTTGCTGCAACGCATTGAATATCGTTTGAATCTGTGCCTGGAACACCGGGTCTGATTTTGCGGTCAGTTTTTCCACGTCTTGCGCACAGGTCACATTCGCCCCGCCTGCCAATAGAAGTACGATGATAACGAGCCGCCTATGTCGCATATCAGTAGCCCACTTTCAACGGGGGAAATAAAGCACTGTCATGGGAGAATTTGCGTTTTGAGAAGAGCGCGTACGCACTGCGCTACTACCGGAAGGTAGTTTTTTTGAACTCGTTGTCTAGCGACTGGAAGGCTGCCGGCACGGCTCAGTCAGCATGCAGTGGTTCGGTCTCGCCACCCTGGTAGATATCCGAAGCTCGGTAGCTCCACACTGTCTCATCCGGCGTTCGAACCGCTGACAGAGCATCACGCTTTATCGACGGGCTTGTTCGAGCGAAGCGGTTGCTTCGATCGATACCCTCGGGGACAAGACGATGTTGTCAGTGTGCCTGGCAGCACGACAAGTCAGTCAGAGCTCCGAGCTTCGGACGTAGGCGATTGTACTTTCTCTTCGATAGGAACTCCAAGTCGGATCAGCAGTGGGATCATTAAGTCACCGATACGTTGGGGGCCGCGTCTGTTCTTGCGTGCCAGCTCCACCAGCGGTTTCGCTTCTTCGGCGTAAGCCGATTTCGGCAGCCAAGCCAAGGCCTCATGCAGGTCTCGAATCGCTAGGTCGATCCGAGTTTTGTGATCGCGATGAAACTCCTGCAACTTGGCCAGCAGGTATTCGCGATCGACCCCTTTGCCGCGCCACAGTTGGCGTCCACCAACGAGTTGGTAAACCATCCGCATGGCTCGGTTGGCGATCCGGCAACGGCGGTCGCGCGGATCGACCTTCTCGTGCATCCACAGCGCCGACAAGCCGCGATAATACGGATGGCACTTAATCAGGTTTTCGGCCACCATCATCGCGGCTCCGCGCAGCTTGCGGTTGCACTGTCGGACGAGCGAGCCGTCGGCATGATCGACTTCGTCACTTTGATACCGCGAGGGGTACAGACCGGCGCGTCCATTGATCGCGCGAGCTGAGGCGTAGTGCTCGATCGGTCCAGCTTCTCCGGCCAGCCTGGCCGCCGAAACAACGTTGATGCCGGTCACGCTGAGCAAGAGAACATACGGCGTTTTCACGAGAAAACCCGCCATCTCTCGTTCCGTCGCCGCAATCTGTTCGTCGAATAACCGGCGCACGTCATTGAGCTGTTGCCACTGCCGCGTGTACATCGCCGCGAGTTGCGATGCCTCGGCCGCGGCGCCGGCCCAAGCGACGATGCGTTCGATCGTGCGAGATTGAAAGCGAATTTTCGCCTCGCTCAGATGGCTCGCAATGCCGTCGATTCCCGCTTGGAAAATCGATTTGGCGGAAGTGAACTTCAAGGCAATCGGCAATGCGATCGATTTGTGGAACAACTTGTCATCTTCGAACAGATCGGCGAAGCCCGGCATCGTTTGATGGAGCAGCCGCCGCATCTGCACCATCAGTCGCGCGCGTTGCTTGACCAGGTTATGCCGGTGACGTGTGATCGCTTGCAGCGACTCGTGCACCTCGCCGACCGGCAACGTGGCCAAGCCATAGCCTTTGACCGCGGCGTGGAAGATCGCTTCCAAATCGTGGTCATCGGTCTTCTCGTCGGGATGCAGCGGCCGGCGGTAATGGTTGGACGCGAACGGATGAACGATGCGCGTGTCGAATCGCGCTTTACGAAACGCTCTCTGGACCGGCTTGTGATAGATGCCGGTCATCTCCACGGCCACGATCGCGTCGGTCAGTTCCTCGGCCTGACAGACTTCCGCGACATGTTGCGTCATCGCTCGCAACCCGCCCGTGGTATGTTCCACGCTAGTCGGTTCGATAAGCACCTTGCCATAGAAGTTGCACAGCATCCATTTCGATCGGCGTTTGGCGCAATCGACCGCGACGATGCCGAAATGTTCCGGCCCAACCGCTTGAACCCGCTCTTGGATCTGGCCCGTCGGCTTGCCGATGAATCGTTTCTTCGAGCCCGCAAAATTCCGTTTCTTGGTTCTTGTAACCATCCGGTTGACTCCTTATTGAAGGTCGGGCAAATTCCTCCAATAGAAGCACTAAGATGGTCCTCCTGTTTGTTTTTAATGTGTTTGGGGACATACCAGGGGACGGGAGTCATTTTCAGGGATTAGGCACTGCGATCAGTTGCGTTCTCGGCCGGCCTCGTGGGCGGAACGTGTGTTTCAGGTGAACTAAAGGGGACGGGAGTCATTTCTTGACATTGGGGGGATCGGAATCATTCCCTGACAACGCATACAGGATCCAGCAATCACTAGCGGCACCCCTAAAAATGACTCCCGTCCCCTCTATTTACGTCCGTTGACCGGCTCGAGTCTGGCAGGTAGCGCACTATTATCAGCCATTGCCCGCGTATAGCAAGCCCAGCGCCGAGTCGCACGAGGCACTTGTTTTTAGCGAGGCGAAGATTATTCGGCATTCGCCATTCTCAAACGCTCCGTCCAGAACTCCCGCGCTTTGGTGTGCCAAACAAGCACCTGCTCGCGCTGGGCGTCATTTTTGATGTTGGCTTTGACGCGCTCGATTCGCTCATTGACCCAATCGCAGAAGAATTGGACCGACGTGCGGCTGATGCGATGCTTGACGTCATCGGCTTCGACAAACCAAGGGGCAGTCGTCGCGAATCGAAAGGTACCCTCGACGTCGGCAATGGCACGAATGAGGAACCAGCCCGGTTCGTCGACTGAAAACGTGAACGTGTTCCGCTCGGTCAACTCGCTGGAACATTTGATGGTGTGGGCGACAATTCCGTTCTCGATCAATTCGATGTACGGAACCGGATCTTGCGAAGTAAGCTGAATGTCAATGTGCAGCGGGCGGTTTTCGCCAGACGTAAGTTTGATCGACGTGCCCGGATCATGGCCATCGGCTTTGACCAACAAGAGCGGGCCGTTGGTCACGAAACAACGCCCGCGCGACAAGCCGCGAAACCAGGCATCGCGAGTAAAGGGCTCCTCGAGATGAACGTAGACCCGATTGTAACCCACAGGGTTGGGCAACACCCCCGATGCGCTGCCGGCGGAAGGTGGAATACGTAACCCGCAGTTGAGCATGTGATAGTAAATCTCTTGCGACCAGAAACCATTGCCGCGCGGTTCAGGAAGCCGCTTGGCATCTCGCGGCTTGCCCCATGCTTCGCTTGGGTACATCTGACTACGGCACATGTGATTGTTGGCAATGCCGATCGAGTTCATTTGACCGCTCGCCAGCCAAACGGGCACGTCCCACCAAAACGGCTTTTCGATATCGATCCAAACCTCTCGGTCGCGCTTTTTCGCTTCTGCCACGAATTGCATCGGCGAGGGAAACTCACGATCGTCTGTTTCGATGTCCAGGGGCGATTTGAGGCCGAAGTAAAGCAGCGCGCCGCCTTCACGTTCGTCCTCGCCGGCCATGATCGTATAAAACCGGTCGCTGTCGAAGCGATGAGTGACCTTGTTGGGAATCACACGACGTTTCCACATGTTGCGGCTGTTCCACCATGTGATCACCGGGGCAACGTCGAGATTCTCCGCGCGCATCAGTTGTTCGATTTCTGCGACGGGTCGATGGACATGCAGGTCGCCGGAGTACCAGCCGGCAGCACGCAGATTCGCGATTCGCTCGAGCTTCACGTCCAGCGTACGATCGTCGCCATCCGTAATCTCGATCTGTCCAGTCCTGCGCAAATACTCCGGTCCGCGCTCAATTGCATAGTCGTATTTCCCCAGGGCAAGCGACGCAATACAGGTACCAGGACAAACAAAATGGTCATGCCAGAAAGGCTGCCCTGAAACATTTTGTGCATCGCCGTGCTGATCGATGAGATGAACGCGGCACGGCAACGGTTGGCCGCCCACATCAGTGACAGCTATCGTGAGCCGAGTCGTCGGCGTCTCTGCTGCCAACGGGCTCGTCCAATAAGTCGCGCAGAATAGGACCATGAGGAACACTAATGGTTTGCGATTCCACGGCGGTGTTCTCATGGGTAGATCCGTGAAGTCAGAATAGTAGCTCGGGGGCGCTATGACAGAGCTTACTTATTTTGCGTCGTCGGGCGGCAGGCGGTACTTTTTGCGAATGGCCTCCCTGTCGAAGTCTGCCGGAACGCTTTCGTCAGGGTTCGATTCCATGTCGGCCAACGTCTTCGGTTGATCGCCAACGCCTTCGCGAGGCACCTCAACCTTGGCACACCAGGCAATAGCGTTTAGCACTAACTTGCGGAAATTTGGATCGGCCCAATTCCAATGCACGTGCCCGCCCGTGAAACCAAAACCGCGCCCGCCATCCTCACGCTCAACGGCCCACGCCATATGCTGAACTTCTCCGCGCGCGACCGCGGCGCGAACGTGTGGATTCCCGCTGTGGCTGCCGTCCGCGCGCGCGAGCGAGTCGGGCGGCGGCAGATCGGTGAGAATCGGCGTCACGCCGCGCATGCCGTCGCGAAACCGCATGTGGTAATACCATTCGTCATTGATCGCGAACGGCTTCACGCCGCGAGTAATCGGATGCTCGGGAAGGTTCGAGAATTCGGCCGTCCAGTGCGGATTGACCGACCAATCGGTTTCAAAATAACCGCCGATCCACTCCAAGAACTTCTCTCCCACCGGAGCTTTCGGCACTTCCACGGCGTAATGCAGGCAGACCAGTCCAACACCCTTCTTCGCCAGCGCGTCCATCTCGGCGATGTGCGTATTGACGATGTGGCCGCCACCGCCATCCGCATAAATGACGACGCAATCGACGCCGTTGAACACTTTGGCGTCTTGCGGCCAACCGTAGCGGTAGACTTCCGTCTCGATGGGAAGTCCGGAATCGCTAAGCGACTTCGCGAGAAGCTTACAGCCGGCCCAGTGATCGTGAGCGCCGTAGCCGTGGCTTGGGTTTCCAGCCAGGAATAGTATCTTGCGTGTTTTCTCACTCGGGGTTTTTTGGCTGCGGGCCTGTGTCGTTGGATTCGCCTTGGTGCGCAAGGCCAAATGAACTCGAGCAACGTCGCCCATGTAACTGTTCTTAGCATCAGGGTTTTCTGCTGCTAACGTAAGAAAACGGAGTGATTCATCATCTCGGCCAAGGGCTTCGTAGTAGAGACCAACGTAAAGGTCCGCATAAAACTTGGCCGCGCCTCCGGCCTCCTCCCCCGCCCGCAAGACTTCCCCGGGCGTCATGGTCCCGGCGAACAATTGTTGGATCTGCGACATCGGCACGCGCCGGTCGCCCGCGACTGGAATGAGATTTTTTCGCCCCGCTTCCACCGATCCCCCGGGCGCGCGAACCATGCACAGAAAATGCCAAGCCGCATTCTCGACATCCTGCGGATTGACCGTCTCGTGAAGCTTAAACTGTCGTGCGCCCTTTTCGTACTCGCCGGCGTAATAGTAAGCAATGCCGCGTTGCCAGTGCTCCGCCGCCCGGTCCGGCTGTAGCTCAAGCTGTCGATCGAAGTCAGCGATTGACTCGGCAACTCGCGCATGACGAAAGTGGTCTTCACCGCGCGAATGTAGTACGCGCGCCGCAAGCTGGCGTACGCGAACTTTGAATCGATCAGGTCCGTCTGCCTTGAGTAGCAGCTCCAACTCTTGCAATGCGCCGTCGACATCGCCCGCACGATAACTCTCTTGGGCGGCGTCAAGCTGAGCGTCAAGGTTGACCGCACTAGATGCCGTTGTGAAGCTTATCAAAATGAGAATCGATGAGATTCTGACCGCACAGAAGAGTATTGAATTGGGGTTCTTCATCTGCATTTTGAGACCCTGAGCATGGACGAAGGTTGTTTATTACGACTGATCGCCTTCTCCAGTCGGCGGCCATCACGGTAGTTGATCGCCAGCGTGCTGGTTGTGCCCGGAGACCTGGTTGGCGTCCGTGACAAGCGCGGGTGGCTCGCAGGGTGGCACCAGTCAGCGGCGTAGGAAGCGAACTGCGTTATAAGTGCTGCGAATAAAGCTGTTTTCCAAGTCGGGCCGACTGGATTCGAACCAGCGACCTTTTGACCCCCAGTCAAACGCGCTACCAGACTGCGCTACGGCCCGAATGTATTTTCTCGATACTTTTGATTCCAGGTGCTCTACGAAATACCCCACTTTCTCTGCTGAAGCGTGCGCAATAGTGCGCGCTTCCTTGAACATTATCGCACATACACCAACATCCGCTACAAGGGTGACGAACCATTGCTCGTCTTTGACCGCGACGGCTGTCCCATCGAGACGAAGGCAAAGGACTTCATCATCCACGGGATGTTGATCTCGTCAGGACATATCTTTGCCTGCATCCAGGAGACGATGGAGTCGCCGTTGACTGTCTACGTCGAACTCGACGATCTCGTCAAGGATTGGGAGTGGCCGGACGGCAAGCCGTGTGGCGTCGTGATGCCCAGCAAGAGCATCCAGAAGCGACTGGCATCCCATCGCGGCGATTGACGCCACGCAGCAACCATCGCGATCCCGATTAACAATGCTCCACTATGCTCCGGCACTTGCGTATTACTGCCGCTGCCGCTGCCGCTGCCATACGTTTTGCCAAAGTTGGTTTGCCATTCGTCGTATGTGTCCGTCGAGCCGTCAGTTTTGCGCCATAGAACGTAATCGGCCGAATTGACGCTACCATCACGGTTGAAGTCACCCGGATCAGGTCGATCATCCGCTCCGGCCCACCAGGCAAGCGCATACTCTACTTCATTTAATTCGCCAATCCACACCTGAAGTTCATAGTTGCCCGCCTCGGTGACTTGGGCAAAGATGTGTTCCAAATTCCATTCGGTGCTTGTCGAAGATGCGACGGCTTGCGCGATCCCGCCGCCGGCCGGGACTAGGAATAGGTTGAAGTTGGCAAAACCAAAGTCAATGAACTCATCACCCTGCGAGTAGCGGTCGAAAAACGGTGAGTTCAAAACCAATTCTCGATCCCAACAAAGTGTGGCTGAGACGAAGTCACCTGCATTGAGATTGAGAGTGTACCTATTTGGGATGAATGGATCGTTTTGAGTGGCCAAGTCCCAGCCGATAAGAGTACCGCCGCCAGGATGCTCACCGGCGTCAAGTTGTTGTACCGCTCGTTTTGCATTCAGGTGGCCGATACCCATTTCACGATCCACGGGGATGGCCGGATCACTATGAGCGTCGGTGCCGAACCAATCGGTGTACCCGGCTGCCTCGCTGCCCTTTACCACGGTTCGCGTCATGCCAATGATGCCCTTAATTTTGTCAGCAGAATTGAGAATTATCGCTTTCTTTGTTAGGTGGTAGTTGGCGTTGCTATCAGGATCGTTCACCCGGTCCTGCAATAGGGCAAGCGTACCCGTTACGTGTGGTGCGGCGAAGCTCGTCCCTGAACTGTTTATGCGGCCCGGTGATACACCGTTCGCCCCGGCGACATCAATTAGCTCTCCAGGCGCAAGAATGAGCGTCGAGGTTCGCATCCCTACTGCATCAACTGCCTCGTCATATTTATTAAGTGAGGCAACTTTACGGAAGAAGCCGTCATTCATTCGGCCGGACGCTGCTACAGTGATCCCATTGTAGTTGTCTGTTGGATAGCCACCGGGTTCAGTCACTTCATTCCCGGCTACGACATAGACCACTTCTTGCCAAAATGTTGACCAGTCCACGAATGAAGTAAGTGTGGAAGTCCCGTCCAAAGGTGTGCCGTCCAATGGAACAACAAAGCTCATGTTTGTGGCATACGCAAAAGGAACTAAATGCTGTGCGGCTAGGGCGGCGTCCTCATGTAAGCTAGGTGGCATATGGATGGCAAAAGCCGACGATACAAGAGTGCTTTGCGGTGCAACGCCGCTTGGTATCGACTGCGCGTTGTTTTGGACCATCTGTTGAGAAATCATAACGCCCGCCACCCATAACGCATGTCCGCTGCCGAGTCCTTCATTAGGGTCTGCGGGATCAACGAGTGCATAAACCTCAAACGGGTCAATGTCATCATTGCAGCAATTTGCGGCAGTGTCGTGTCCGGGTTTGCCGGGGCGGGCCGGTTCTACTTGGCCAATCCCGGAGTTCAGCCCGGTGAGAGGCCCGTTGCGATGGAGTCGATGCCTTTCGGGCCATTGGTCTCCTCGCTTGCTTGAACTGTAGAGGCGACGGCGAGTGCTACGACGGACGCTACGTGAACAAACTTGCTCATGATTGCTTCCTTATACTTTCATTACTCACGTTTCCCAACGACACTAAACGTAAACGGCTTGCATAAGTAATCTCGACTCCACTCTTCGTCGAGGGCCTTGAAGCCCAACTTGGCCTCGACGGGTTTTAGTTTGCGGCGTGATTGTTTCAATTCCACGTGATATTCGCCAGCCGGCAGTTTCCCGAGCGGTATCAGCGCGAAGTTTGTCATATTTGTGCCGTCGATACTGGGTTTCAGTTGGTATTGGATTTCCACTTGTTTGTCTGTCCGTTTGACGTGCTGAATTTGCACACCGTATCGACTCAGCGGTTCTGAGAAGAAGACGATCGTAACTTCTTCATCTGTAGAAAACTCTTTATAAGGTTTTGCTACATCGGCGAAGACGGGGTGCGCAGCACGTAATGCTGAACGACCGCTACCCGCGACAGCGAAGCCGGGTCGTGATATGTCTTTGAAGTTACGTTTGTCTGCACGGTGGAATGACGACTCCAATATCGACTCAAGCAGCCCTAGCCCAGGCCGTTCGGCAGGAGCCACGTCTAAGTCGCGAATGTCTCTCGCGCCGGGCATCGTGTAAGCCCAGATTTGATTAAGCGGGATTGTCGTTGACTCGCCCGCTATCGCCGCCGTTGATGAAAAGAGAAACGCGATGCTGAACAAGAAAGATCGTCTCATGGCTTAACCCCGAGCGTGGTAAGGATTGGACGCCGCCGCATCGCGCATTATACGTCTTTTGAGAATTTCGTTTGTGCGTGTCCCTCACCAGCAATCGAACGGATATTCGGAAAACCAAGTAACCCCACAAATGGAATAGTCAAACGCGCTACCAGACTGCGCTACGGCCCGATCTATGTTTCTCGATGTTTTCGTTTGTCCGACTTGCCTGATTTACCCCTGTGTGACATCTGAAACATGCCATTCCAAACTGTGACGATGCGATCCATACGGACCCTAACCTAATCTAAATGAGGTCCCAGAACCACAATTTTCCAATAGGTCGTGAGCGTCAGTATAAATACAGCCTGCACCTCCCGCATATTCGGATTGGATGATCCACACGAAATGTGGCGAAGGTTCCACTGGTCCTGCTCAAAGTTCGCCGACACTATTCTTTCACTGATTTCGCAGCTTTGCTCACGAAGGCGTTGCTGTCCTCACTTAGCTGCTGCAATACGTTCGCCTGCCGTAGCTGTGGATACTGACGCATGATGTAGACAACGTACAACCTTGCCCACCACTCTTTATGCCGAGCGAGCTTTTCGAGTTCGGCCATCGCTTCCGGGAGTGCCGCTTGAAACCGCTCGGCAAATTCGTTCTCTTTCAGCCAGATTGCGTTGCTGACGATATGCTCCGCTAGCTGTATTTCGCGCCGCTCTATCTTTGCCTCTTGCCGACGTATTTCGTGTTGCCGCTTCGTCTCTCGTTGTTGACGTATTTCCTCTGGCGTCTTTTCTTGTCCTTGCCGAGCAGCTTCCAGACTCCTGCGAATGTCATGTAGCTGGGCGACTACATCGCCCGCTCGGTTTGCATAAGCGAACACTAGCAGTGCCTTGCCTGGATGCCTTTCATAAATGAAATTGATGAACCCGGCTGGTATCTCTTCGTTCCTGGCGATCCTGTTCCGCACATACTCCATGTAGTCATAGTAATTGACCGATCCGAGGGGCGGCCGTCCATGTGTGCGATCATGGCTGTCGTGGTATTGAAACCACATACGAACAAAATCACGGAGCTGCCGATTGTCCGCATCGAGGTACGGTGCAAAGACTCGAATGATAGTGCTTGGAGGTAGGTCAAGAAAGTGTAATAGTGCGCCCGCTTGTAGTACGTGTTGCTCCTCAACGCTTTCGGTTGTCACTACGAAAATTGCCAACTCTTTGACGAGCGCGCCCTTATCGTCGGTGATTTCCTTGAGCTTTTGTAGTTCCTGGAATGCCTCGCAATTACTTTTGACATCGTTGGGTGGGGCGGCAAGGAAGGCGTTGTAGGTTTTCTTCAGTTGTTTCTGGATGGCTGGATTCGACCCGGCTATCAGCGTTCCAACATCTCGGGCGAGCACAAAACCGTTCCAGTAAATCAACAAAACAACCACCAATCCGACTCGTCGCATGATAGTATTCTCAACGAAGCATAAGTTCATCTAATCTGGTTTCGATTCGTTGGTGGACGAAGGGGTCGTCGTCAATCGACGAATGGTCCTCATTCTGTAGCTCGATTTCCTCTAATTCCGAAAACGGTGACATCTCTTCAGGATTTGAAATCGCTCCGCCGCCTAGCTCAAATGCTCCATTTGGCTGCCAGATGTTCAGAAGATAAAAGGTCTCACTCGGCCAATCGGTTTCTTGGAAGTTTGTGCCATGATCGACCGCATCAACGAACACCGCGTAAGTTGGAAAGTAACTATCATTGTAAAGTCTCTCCACCAGATCATGAGTAGCGCCGCCGCCCCAACTGTAGCCCATGATCGAAAAACCTGTACCGTTCTCAAGCGGGTCTATGAACCGCCGGTCCCAGGCATTCTTAATCTCAGCCTCAGCGACACTTACCACATTGTCTATGTTCCCGTCAGTTGAATTGAAAGCCATTACATCCCAACCGCTGTCATACAACTTCTGAGCGAGGTCAAAAATTCCTTCACGGTTTTGGCCAGCAACAAGGTCGCCAATTGATCCGTCGCCATCGGCGTCACTTGGATTCTGCGTTCGGCCGCCAAATACGACGGTGAGGCTTCTGAATGAGTGGAACCGGATCGAATCCAGTGTCATCGAAGTCGCAGGGTCAACCAGACTCAGAGTATCCGTACCGTGCGTGCTGTCGTTATATTCCACGAACACGGTGATGGTATTATTCACGAACGGTAGTGGTTCCGTCATAAAGCCGGTCATTGGAATCGGCGTTTCTTTGTCGTGATTATAATATAATACAGTGTCAATCTCGTCCCGACTGTAAGAACCAAGTTTCCTTGACCGGGCAGCCGATCTACCTTTACTTCGATCAGGTCATTCTCCATCTCGATTTCGTAGCCGCTTTCAAACACGTCGGGACGATCAAAACCGCCGTTATCCCAATCCCAGTTTGCGCGGATGCCGGGGCCGAGTGTGCTGCTCGTTTCATCCTGTTCACGAACCGCCTTTTTGGGGAACGGCGCATAGATTGGCGAGTCTACTATGTTATGGCTCATCCGAAAAAATCTGCAACACAACAACGGAAGAAGATGCCGCGAATTAGCGAAGGGTTATTGGACATACGTGTGAGCTTGCTTTGGGTG